>CAMVMK010000038.1 GCA_947168585.1 uncultured Fretibacterium sp. | reverse complement strand
TTCATAGAAAAAACGAAAACGACGATCAAGAAGGCTCTAAAAAAAATAAATCCGGAGATACTTTTGAACGTTCTAAAAAAGAAAAAAATTTAGAGAACACTAATACGGCATTAATTTCAGAATCTAAAATTGAAAGCAATATTAAAAGCAAAAAAAGTTTTGAGTTTTACGCGTAAAAATAAAAAATAAATTAGGAGATTAGGAAACAGGAAATAAAAAAATAATTTTTCAGTCCTAACTCCTAATTTTTTTATTAGAAATTAAAAATTTATGCTACTGTGATTTCTTTGCAGAGATAAACGTCTTGGACAGCGTTAATAATTTCTACGCCTTCGCTCATAGGACGCTGGAACGCTTTGCGGCCAAGAATTAAGCCCATTCCGCCGGCTCTCTTGTTTACGACTGCAGTTCTGACGGCCTCGCTTAAATCGCTTTCACCGCCGGAAGCACCGCCGGAGTTAATTAAGCCTGCTCTGCCCATGTAGCAGTTAGCGACCTGATAGCGCGCTAAATCGATCGGGTGTTCAGTCGTGAGTTTATCGTACATTGCTTTTGAAGTCTTGCCGTAGCCTTTGCCCATAGCAAGATAACCGCCGTTATTTACGGGTAATTTCTGCTTGATAATATCGGCCTCGATCGTAACGCCTAAATGGTTGGCCTGTCCTGTCAAGTCTGCTGAAGCGTGATAATCTGTTACGACATCATCTCTTTTGACTTTGAAGGCGGAATTTCTTAAATAGCACCATAAAATTGTGGCCATTCCCATTTGATGAGCCTCATGGAAAGCCTTAGAAATTTCCTGAATTTGACGGGTCGACTCAGGGCTTCCGAAATAAATCGTAGCTCCGACTGCAACCGCGCCGAGATCATAAGCCTGTTTCACTGACGCGAATAAAACTTGGTCAAATTGATTCGGATAAGTCAAAAGTTCGTTGTGGTTAAGTTTGAGAACGAAGGGGATTTTGTGAGCGTATTTTCTTGCGGTTGCCCCTAAAACTCCGAGCGTTGTAGCTACAGCGTTACAGCCTGCTTCCATCGCAAGTTTGATAATGTTCTCAGGGTCAAAATAAATCGGATTAGGCCCGAAAGAAGCTCCGGCGGAGTGTTCAATTCCCTGATCTACAGGCAAAATCGAAATATAACCTGTATTTGCGAGTCTGCCGTGATTGAAAAGCGTCTGCATTGCGCGCATTACGGGAATGGGTCTGTCGGTCATGCTTACGACTCTGTCAACAAAGTCGGGACCGGGAAGCGAGAGCAAATCTTTTGAAATTGTCTCGCACTTATGCGTTAAGAGACTCTCAGCTTCTTTTCCGAGTAAGGCTTCAATTTTTCCAAATTCCATTTGAAACACATCTCCTTAAAAATTTTTTAACGTTAGTATTATATAACACTCGGCGAAAATTAAAATCTCAGAGTTTTTTTTAGCTGAGTTTCGTTTCTTAAAATAAAATAACTATAGCCAATATAGAGCAAAATGTTGAAAGCAGCGAGGATTTCCAAGTTTATTATATTTCCGCCGAAAAGAAAATTTTTGTATGTTATCGTCGAAATAAAATTTTCACCCACACAAAAAATTAAATATTCGGGTTTCAAAAAACAGAGCAGAGTCAGCAAGACATCCAGCATATACGAATATCGCTCATGCATTGCCGGCAAAAATAAAACTACTGTCCAAACGAACCACGTCCCTGTATTCAAATATTGAATTTCTGTGCTAATTTTTTTATACCCTGATAAAACTACATAAATGCCTAAACCACATAATGCAGCAGTCAAAAAGATCGCAGGATCTTTCAGAATGTCATAAACGTCTCCGAATAACACCCAGAAACTTGGATAATTCAAATACATCTTGTGATATTTTCCTGTTTGTAAAAAATAAATTTGAAAAGTTGTAAAAAGACTTCTTCCCATAAGATAGGCAGGAATACCAGAGAGCCACAAAATAAACGCAGGAATCAAGAATAATTGCGCACTAAAATTTTTTCTGTAAAGATAGAGAAGGACGATGAAAGGCAAAATAAAAATCGTCTGCAGCTTAAACACAAATCCAAGCCCAAGAAAAATAAATGCCGCTTTGTAATTTACCCCCCCCCACAAAAAACATAACGCTATCAATACCATGCTGACATAAATCGCATCGCATTGTCCCCAAGCTGCTGAATTTATCATGACCGTGGGCACACATAGAACAACGCAATAAACAAGATTAAACAAAAAGCCAAATATTTTTCCATTTCTTGCTCTTGTAACGAAAAAAGCTCCAGCAATAGCTAATAAATAATCAAATACTACGGAAATAATTTTATAGCCTATATGCGGCTCAACCGGAATATATGTTAAGATAGCTATTAACGTCTGATAAAAAATATTGTAATCTCCAATTTGCTGAGAGAGTGCTTTGAGGCCGCCAAGATTCTTAATTTTTTCATACCAAGGCAGCAGAGCGTGCATCATATCTCCTGACATTAAATCTTTCATACTCCAACGCATAAGCAAGGTAATCCCGGTAATTGCTGTAAAGAAAAGAATGTGTTTCTTCTTAACAATCCATTCTAAAAATCTTTTTTCCATTTTTGTGCCAGACTCCTTATTGTCATATACAGTTCTTATTATATAACTCTTAAGGGTCGTGAACGATGATTTAAGAAACGAAATTTTAATTTTAATTTTATCTTCATGAAAGTTTTTCATTACGGGAAAATTTTAAGATTTTTGTAGTTGAAAATGTAGTTGAAAAATATTTTTTTTTTAATTTTTTTATTCGGGAAAATTTTTCTTTCAAGTATTATACATCAAAAAAATTTAAGCAAAAATTCTCTTGACTTAAACTGCGCTTAAATATCTAAAATTCAAAAAAATTTAATAATAAAGGAGAAATTTTTATGAAAATTTTTTTACTTTCTATGCTGATGATTTCAGTTTTCACAGGAGCGTCATTCGCTGAAAATCCGGCAGTCTTCTTCACAAAAAATATTACGCCTGAAGGCTTAATGGCAATTTATAACAAATTAGGCCGCGAGGCTGAAGGCAAAGTAGCTGTAAAACTCAGCACAGGCGAGGCAGGCAATACTCATTATCTTTCGCCGGAATTAATTAAAGATTTAGTTCAAAAAGTCAACGGAACTATAGTCGAGTGCAACACTGCTTACGGCGGTTCGAGATCTGCTACAGCAATGCACAAACAGGTCGCTGAAGATCACGGCTTCACTAAAATCGCAAAAGTCGACATCATGGACGAAAACGGTGAAATTTCTCTGCCTGTAACCGGCGGAAAACACTTAAAACAGGATTTCGTAGGCTCGCATTTCAAAAATTACGATTTCGTTTTAGTCTTAAACCACTTCAAAGGCCACGCCATGGGCGGCTTCGGAGGAGCGATTAAAAATATTTCAATTGGAATTGCTTCATCACGCGGAAAAGCATTAATTCACGCGGCAGGAGATTATAAATCCAAAAATATTTGGGCAACAGACCAAGATTCTTTTTTAGAGTCAATGGCTGAAGCTGCTAAGGCCGTTTCTGATTCGCTTGACGGCGGCAAAAAAATTATGTACATCAGCGTCATGAACCATTTAAGCGTTGACTGCGACTGCGACGGAAATCCTGCAAAGCCCGACATGCACGACATAGGAATTTTAGGCTCGCTCGATCCTGTTGCATTAGATCAAGCCTGCGTTGATTTAGTTTACAAAGCTCCCGACGGTCAGTCTTTAATTAAGAGAATGGAATCAAGACACGGTATTCACACTCTTGAACACGCCGCCGAAATCGGACTCGGAAGCCGCGAATATAATTTTGTGAGCATTGATTAAGATTTTTCAAAGAGAATTTATTTATCTCTGGTATTACTTTACTCTTCAGCTTGAACAGATTTATGTTTACTGGCTGTTGGGAATGGTTATAGGCTCATTTGTTTCTGTTTTCGGAAAGAAAAAAATTCATGAACTTTTCGCCTCGTTAAACGAAAAAAAATTGAGTTTATTCGGGATTGTTCCGGCTTGCATTTTGGGAATAGCCTCACCGCTCTGCATGTACGGAACAATTCCTATAGCTGCGTCTTTCAGTGAAAAAGGAATGAGAGAAGACTGGCTCGCGTCTTTTATGACGGCTTCAATTTTATTAAATCCCCAGTTAATAATTTACAGTACTGCTCTTGGCCAAACTGCTTTAATAGTACGGATAGCGTCATGTTTTTTCTGCGGAATTTTTGCAGGTCTTGCCGTAAATCTTTACAATAAAATTTCAGGAAAAAAATTTTTTAATTTCTCGGGATTTTATGAAATTTCTAATCATGATACCGACCCGAATATTTTTATGCGTTACATAAAAAATTTTGAAAGAAATGTAAAAGCTACAGGATTTTATTTTTTGCTTGGAATTTTTCTGACGGCTTTATTTCAGCGTTATGTTCCGGCTGAAAGTTTTGCAAGATTATTCGGAAGAAAAAACGGTTTCGGGGTTTTAATGGCCGCTACAATCGGAGTGCCTTTATATGCCTGCGGAGGCGGAACAATTCCTTTATTAATTCAATGGCTCGCTGACGGCATGAGCATGGCAAGCGCAAGTGCTTTCATGATTACAGGCCCTGCTACAAAAATTACTAATTTAGGAGCGTTGAAAATCGTTTTAGGCGCAGGAAAATTTTTAGCTTATCTTGCTTTCATAATTATTTATTCATTAATTAACGGATTTATTGTAGAAATTTTAGTTTAATGAGGAGTTAGGGGTTAGGAATTATTTCTTAACTCCTATTTTTTACTTGCTTCTACTGCATTATCGAAAAGTTCTATAACTTTCTCGGATTTTTGCGGGAAAATTAACGAAACTAAAACAGCTACAACAAGTCCGGCGAAAAATCCCGGAATAATTTCATAAACTCCCGTGTCAGCCATAAATCTAAGCCAATAAATATCAACGAATGCTCCCGTAAAAATTCCGAGTGCCGCTCCGTGATAAGTGAATTTTCTCCAGAAAAGGCTCAACATTATCGCAGGGCCGAAAGCTGCTCCGAAAACTCCCCAAGCGTTAGAAACAAGCGACATTATAGAGCCCGCGTCAGGTCTTGAAGCTATATAAAGAGCAACGCCGGAAATTATTAAAACTACGATACGGCCTGCCCAGAGCATTTCTTTGCTTCCTGCTTTATTTTGACGGATTACAGGGTGGTAAACGTCCGAAGCAAAAGCCGAAGCCGCCGCTAATAATTGACTGTCCGCAGTACTCATTGCCGCCGCTAAAACTGCTGAAAGCAAAACGCCCGAAATTAAAGCCGGGAAAATTCTTCTCGTCATTACTACAAAGACAAGCGAATTATTATTAACTGCCTCGTCAAAGCCTATAAACATTCTTCCGATTACTCCAACAAGTCCTGCAAAAATTAAAATTATTAACGTCCATGAAATTCCGATTTTCGCGGATTTTCTTAATTCCTGCTGTGAATTTATCGACATAAATCTAATTATAATGTGAGGCATTCCGAAATATCCGAGACCCCAGCCAAGCCCTGAAACTATATCCTGCCAGCTTGCAAAGGCATTCCAATAATTAGGCGTGTCAATTTTTGCCGCCGCTCCTGGTTCAAGCATATTAGCCGCCGCTATCGGTACGATTAACATAGCGCACAAAACTAACATTCCCTGAAAGAAATCCGTCCATGATACTGCCGAAAATCCGCCTAAGAATGTATAGCCGATTACGATAACAGCCGCTAAATACATTGCGATTGTCGTATCGAGTCCCGTTACGGTGTTAAAAAGAGTTCCGCAGGCTTTAATGCTTGATGCCGCGTAAATAGTATAAGCAACCAGGAAGACAGCCGCTGAAATTATTTGAAGAGCCTTTGACTGCGATAAAAATCTATTTGTTAAATACTGCGGGATTGTTATTGAGTCATTAGCTTCGATTGAAAAAGCCCTAAGTCTCGGAGCTTCGTAAATCCAGCTTAAAGTGTAGCCTAAAGCAAGACCGACAGCTATCCAAATTTGACCGATACCGAGTGCGTAAATCGAAGTAGGAAGTCCCATTAAGACCCACGCACTCATGTCTGAGGCTCCTGCTGAAAGAGCAGCAACCCAAGGGCCCATTTTTCTGTCGCCTAAGAAATAACCTTTTTCAGTTTGAGATTTACTGCGGAGGAAAAAATAAACTCCTATCCCGAGCATGAAAAGCAAATAAACTATAAATACGCTTACTTCTGTCATATTCATATTCAAAACATAAAACTCTCTTTCTTAAAAACTTAAAAAATTCGTTGAATTTTAACAAAATTACTCTGTCCATTCAACGCTTAAGGACAAAATAGCCCACGTATCTTTATTGTTCCACTTATAGGGCTTGGCCTCAGCTGTGAAAGTTGCAGGGCGGTGTTTCGGGTTGTCGAGTTCGTAGAGTTCGCCCTCCATAACGATAAAATTATTTCCTTTTGTAACGTCCTGAACATCGGCGTAATAAATCGTGTCGTTTGCGAAATTCTTTTTATCAAAATGATAAAGTTTTCCATCGTAATCAATTTCAGGAGCATCGCCCAAAACTTTTTGATGTTTTACGGATAAATCAAAATATTTTTTAACAGAAGCCGCGACAGATTCTTTAGCGATTGTTGATGATCCGAACTCGCAGTCTTCGCGCTTGCATTTTTGAATTAATTTTTTGTTGTTGATGATGTTGTGTCCGACACCAAATCTTATTAACTCGCCCATGCTGTATGGGTCGCCCAAATGTAAAATTTCGTCAGAGCCGTCTTCTTCTAAGTCGAATTCATACATTCCAAGTTCTGTGAAATTGCTGATAAAAATTCCCATGCGTTTTTTCTCGTCATCTTTTTTCTTTGCCGCGTCAGCTTCGACAGCAAGAACGAGTGAAAACGCTACAGATAAGACAAGCAAAACTGCTAAAAATTTTCTTTTCATAAAAAAATTCCTCCTGAATAAAAAATTTTATAAATTATAACAAGGGAATAAATATAGTTGATAAATATTGAGAAGTGTTATTAAATGGCGACCTCGGGGCGACTTGAACGCCCGGCCTACTGCTTAGGAGGCAGTCGCTCTATCCACTGAGCTACGAGGCCGCAAAAATCTTGAAAATTATATCATGAAATTTAATTTTCTTTTTTATCTTTATCTTTTTTAAGTTTATAGACCATCGCTAAAATTTCAGCAACTCCGCGATATAAATCTTCAGGAATTTCCTCGCCTATCTCGACATTTTGATATAAAGCCCAAGCTAAAGGTTTATTTTCGATAATCGGAATTAAATTCGCCGCTGCAATATCTCTAATTCGTTTCGCTAAATAGTCGCCGCCCTTAGCTAAAATTTGAGGCGCGCCCATTACGCTCCGGTCATAAGCAAGAGCTACGGCAATGTGAGTCGGGTTTGTGATGACAACATCGGCCTTAGGAACATCGGACATCATTCTCTGCTTGGCCATTTCTCGCTGTTTCTGGCGGATTTTGCTTTTAATTTGAGGGTCGCCCTCCATTTGTTTATATTCGTCTTTGATTTCTTTTTTGCTCATTCTGATAGATTTTTCAAAGTCCCATTTCTGATAAAAATAATCAGCAAAAGCCATAACTAAAAGCATTAAAGCAAGTCTCATAGCTAAATTCCAAAGCATGTCCCAAAATTGACGGCTGCCCATCCAAAGAGGCATCTGCATAGTTTTAGACGATACTGGCAGATAATTTCGTATAGCTGTATAAATCATCACGGCGAAAATCGTAGCTTTTAATAAACCTTTTAATAATTCTACGATTGAACGCAGAGAAATAATTTTTTTCATTCCCGTTATAGGGTTGAGCCTGTCAAATTTAGGTCCGAAAGGTTCGCCGGTGATAGCAAAACCTACTTGAGCAATTACAGTGCAGGTTGAAAACAAAACTACCAGCCCGCCGAGAGGAAGCCACGCGAAAAAATAATTTTTCAGAGCTTCCCACGAGACATAATAAAGCCACCCGTCCTGCAAAATAGTTTTTTCGCCGATAAAAGCTATCATAAATTGAACGAGGCCGGTTAAAATTCCCCATGTCATTGAGCCGAGCATAGCAAGACCGAGCAAGGCCGTTATGATTCCGACAGCGGCATTTAAGTCTTTGCTCACACAGACGCGGCCTTCTTCGCGGACTTTTTCGCGTTTATGAGGCGTAGCTTCTTCAGTGCGTTCTTCGCCGAAAAATTGAAGATTAAATTTGAAAATTTTATTCATTGATTAATGAAATTATCCAAGAGATCCATCCCTTGACAGTTGAGGCACGACGTTTGAAAGTTTCTCCGCTTCTTACGTTATAAATATTTGCTTGTTTCATGATTTCGACAATTTCATCGATTGATGGTGCAACTGCTTTTTTAAGATATAGATAAAGAGCCTCATTAAAAACCTTATGCGATAAAATGCTTTCACAAAGAGATAATTGGCGTTGTTTGAAACTTGAATTAAAAATTCTGCGTCCAATGTCAGTGAGTGAATAAACAATTTCATCTTCATCATTAGAATTTTTTTCAAGCAACCCCAGATAATATGCAGCATCTGTATAATAATTTGTCTGTCTTGTCGCAAAATCATACGTTTCAGTAACATTTTGTCTACTTAATTCGTTTATATTAAGGAGTTCACAAAGATTGATGACGCGTTCAAATTTATCAGCTTGTGGAAAAGGAACTCTTGGTTCATTAATAATTACTACACGTTCTAATATTTCTTGAATATCCGTCAAAGCAATATTAGAATCTTCAAGCGAATAATTTTTTTGTTTAATTAATCTTAGTGAATTGTAGTTGTAAATATTTTCAAAAACATATTCAAAAAGTCTGAAAATACCATTTGAATATACAAAAAAAATCGGCCTTATAGGTTTTACAATTCTGCTTTGCCACGTTCGAAAAGGATAATATAGCTGTCTAACAAGGAAATCATCGGCGAGTTCAAGTTTTGCTTCAATCAACAATAAACTTGACATACCTTCGTATCCTGCGTCAATTTCAATTTGCGAATTATTGACGTTTATTTTATGTGAATTTTTTGATTTTACATCATCGATATAAAATGAGAAGTCTCCAGAACTCATACGTCCTGAAACAGTCGCTAAAATATTTTCATCTTCAACAAAATCAGAAATAATCCCTGAAGCAACTGCACAATTCAATGCTATTGCTTCACTTGTTATATTATCATAGTTCAAACTTTGTAAATAAGACGGCAAGGAAAATTTTGTGAGCGATGAATTGTTATCTTCAAATTTCTTATAAGTTTCGAAATGTGAAATTACATATTCGCCCCGCGTAATAGGCAGTATAGCAAGCTGATTATCAGAAAAAATTTTCGGGAGATTAACCTCATGATCAAATTTAGCCATTAATCTCGGTTCTCGAAATTCTTTTATTTTTTCGGCGGAAATATAAAAACAGTCATCAACTTCAATTTTCCGTAGAATATCATACTTCTCGAATAATTTTTCCCAAGCTAAATCGTTTTGATTTTTTTTACTCATAATTTCTCACCACAACTTCATCAACGTTTCCGCGCCCACTACCTATTGAATTAACCGCGCGTTTGGCTTTTACGATAGTTATATTATACATTGAGTATAGTTCAAAAATAAGCGGTGTTGCTGAATTTGAAAGCATAAATTTTATTCCGCGTTTATCTAAATCATCGCAATTCTCACGCAATCTAATTTGCTCGTCTTTGGAAAAGCCGTTTTTAGAGTATCCGGTAAAATTTGAAGTTTCCGAAACAGGATTATACGGAGGATCAAGATAAACGAACGTATTTTTTTTAATTTGTTTTAGAACTTCTGAATAATCTCCGAATGAAAAAATAATGTCGTTATTATTAAGATAAATATTAACAGCATGAAGAACCGGCTCATTTGCAATGTTAGGATTTTTATAATATCCGAACGGTGAATTAAATTCGCCGGCGTTGTTTACTCGATATAGTCCGTTATAACAAGTTTTATTGAGATAGATTATACGAGCTGCCTTTTTGACATCAGATAAATTTTCGTATTGACTTTTATCTCTGTCTAAATCACGAATAGAATAAAAAAAATCTGGTTCGTTTTTGTAATTCTTTAATTCACATATAAGTTCGTCAACGTTATTTTTTATTACAGTATAGACGCGAATCAATTCTTGATTTATATCATTTACATATGCTTTTTTAGGCTGCAAATGAAAAAACAAAGCACCGCCTCCAATGAAAGGTTCACAATACGATGATATTTTTTTAGGTAATAGAGTTTTATATGTTTCAATAAGTTGTCTTTTTCCTCCTACCCATTTCAAGACAGGCATAACAAGCGGATTTTTTACGGTACGGGATTCCATAATCTCAAAACTCCTAAGGCAAATTCTATCCAGTGTTCCATTTGGCCTCGTATTAAATCCATCACTAAAGGCACTACAGCCGCTAAGACCATGAAGCCTAACATAACTTTCACCGGCAGACCCACAACAAAAATATTCATTTGAGGGACTGTCCTCGCTAAAAATCCTAAGCCTACATCTGAAAGTACTAAGGCGCAGTAAAACGGTATTACCATTCTTATACCTAAAATAAAAATATTTTGAAGCCACGTTCCTAGCGACAAATCTCCTGCAGGAAATAAAGAAATTTGCCCGGGCGGAATTAATTTCAATGTCTCGATTAAAGCCTGCACCATTAATAAATGTCCGTTCCAGCGGAAATAAAACCACATCGCTATTAAAAAATGAAGCTGTCCTATTAAAGAAGACTCGCTCTGCGTTGTAGGGTCCATTATTTGAGCCATCGAAAAACCTATCATTGAACCAGTCTGCTCTCCCGCTACCCTCAAAGCATAAAGCGGCAGTGAAGCTATAAATCCTAAACCTATTCCGATTATTAATTCACGCAGGCATATAGCCGCTATAAAAATTACTTCGTCAAGATATATTAACGGTATGCTCTCCGTGTTTATTATTCCGACTGAGCACACCGTCAGCATCACTGAAAAAAGATAACGAAACGGCGCGGGCGTTAATGTTGCTGTAAAGATAGGCGAGCTGAACATCAGACCTACAAATCTTAAATGCAGCAGCAAATATAACATCACTAACTGCGCCGGAAGTTCTAAACCTTTTACCACGATTTTTTATATTAAAGATTTTATGATTTCAGATAAATATTTTTCAGCGTCAAATTTTTCAATTTCTCCGGCATCGCATAATTTAGCAAGTTCCGGTATCATAGGCAGCTGTGCTGCTGCTTTAATTTCATTGCTGTCTGCGATTTCGCTTAAATGGCTTTCACCGAAAATATAATGCTTTGACTTGCAGTCCGGACATTCAAAATATGACATATTCTCAACGAGGCCGAGCACGGGAATATTCATTAAATTAGCCATGTTTATAGCTTTGCTTACGATCATGCCCACTAAATCCTGCGGAGTTGTTACGATAATAATTCCTTTAACCGGCAATGATTGAAAGACCGTCAAAGGAACATCGCCTGTTCCGGGAGGCATATCGACAAACATAAAATCTTCATCAGCCCAGTCAACTTCTTCATAAAACTGCTTGACTACTCCGGCCAATACAGGCCCGCGCCAAACTACAGGCTCGCCTTCATTTTGAAGACATAAATTCATGGAAATCATTTTAATTCCGTTTTTGCTGACTGCAGGCTGAATAAAATGACCGTCCGACAAAACTTTTTCATTAATTCCGAACATTTTAGGAATTGAAGGCCCTGTTATATCTGCATCAAGAATTGCAGTTTTTAATTTCTTTTTATTTAATTCGGACGCTAACAGCCCTGTTACGAGCGATTTACCTACGCCGCCTTTGCCGCTGACAATGCCTATGACGTTTTTAATATTTCCGTTCATGAAAAATTTTTCGGGCATTGAAATTCTTTCGCCGCAATTTGAAGCGCAGTGTTCACAATCGTGATTACAATCTGCCATTTTTAATTTTTAATTCCTTTCTGAAAATTTATAAGCTAATTATATTATAAGGCTCATTAAAAAAGCCCCCTGCTGTCTTGAATCAGCAAGGGACTTTTTCTCTATTGCATAGAAACTTTGCAATGTTTATTTTCTGCGGTATTTTGTGAGGTCAATCGCGACAGCTACCGCGATAATTACGCCTTTTATAACTTGCTGCCACATAGGCGAGACGTTTATAAACTGCAAGCCGTACTGAATAATCGTGAAAATTAAAACTCCCATGATTATTCCGCCGACTTTACCGATACCGCCGTTAAGAGATACTCCGCCGACAACGCAGGCCGCTATAGCGTCAAGTTCGTAACCGTTGCCGTAGTTGTTAGTAGCTCCAGCTGTACGAGCCGCCTCTAAAACTCCTGCGATACCGTAAAGGCATGAAGCAAGAATGAAAATTCCCATGATATTTCTGAAAACGTTGATACCTGCAACGACTGCCGCTTCACGGTTGCCGCCGATAGCGTAAACATTTTTACCGAAAACTGTTTTATTTAAGACAAACCAAATTATTACGCAAATTACTACAGCGATCGGAATTAAAATCGAAATTCCCGGGAAGCCTTTATAAATTCCTGCAAATAATCTCATCTGCCCTAACTGAGCGAAATCCGGTCTAATTCCTCCGATAGGCTGTGAGTTGTTAGGCGGCATATCGAAATAAAGCGAGCATGCTCCGTAAATAATAACTTGAACGGCCAATGTCGCTATGAACGGGTGCATGTCGTATTTAGCAACTAAAAATCCGTTCAGCGCTCCGAAAACCATACAAGCAGCAATAGCTATTAAAATCGGAAGCCAAACTTGAACTTGAGGCAGATCCGGGAAAAATCTGTTTGCATATGTCGCCGTCTGTAACATTGAAGCTGAAACGACTGAAGCAAGTCCGACCATACGGCCTGCGGAAAGGTCTGTGCCTGCGATTAAAAGAGTGAAGCAAATTCCGAGTGCCATTATTAATTTCGTTGAAGACTGAGTGAGAATATCAAGAGCAACTCTTATCTGCATGAAGCGCGGCTGTAAAATACAAATTACAACAACAAGCACTAACATTGCTAATAAAATCGCATTATTCGTCAAAAATTCGCTGAAAGATTTGCTTGAAAGTTCTAAATCATTATCGCTCTTGGCCTTTGACATAAAACCTTTTAACGCAAAACCTAAACCGATGATAATTAAAAATACCGGAAGGTCATAAATTTTTCTCGCAAGACCGAGCGGAGTTTTCGCAAAGTAAAGAATTATTCCCAGCGCAAGGACTATAAGCCCTCCGACCGTGAAAAGTTTTTTAGTTTTTGAAACGTTTTCTGCCATGATTAAAATTTTTCTCCTTTCCAAAATTTACGCGGCATTACCGTGAGCGGCGAACTGAGTAGCAAGAGCCATGATTTTTTCCTGCGTATATTCGCCCTTATTCAAGAAGCCCGTTACGCGGCCTTCGCACATTACCATAATTCTGTCCGACATTCCCATAAGTTCCGGCATTTCTGACGAGATCATAATAATAGAACGTCCGAGCGAAATTTGTTCAAGCATAATGTTATAAATTTCGTATTTTGCTCCGACATCAATTCCTCGTGTAGGTTCGTCAAGAATTAAAATATCCGAATTTGTTAAAAGCCAGCGCGCTATTAAAACTTTCTGCTGATTACCGCCGGAAAGATTTTGAATTAAAGTCTCAAGGCTCGGGGTCTTGACGTTTAATTTTTTACATTCTCTGTCAGCCTCAACGCGCATTTTTTTCTCGTTCAAAATTCCTAAACTCGCGTAATGTTTTTGATTAGCGATGACAGTGTTCTCTAAAATCGGCAAAATTCCAAAAATTCCTGTCGCTCTGCGTTCTTCAGTGAGAAGTGCAAGACCTTTTGACTTAGCAAAGCCGGGATTTTTATTCGTGTATTTCGCGCCGTTCAAATAAATTTGGCCTGACGCTATGCCCCGAAGCCCGAATAAAGCCTCTACAAATTCTGTTCTCTGAGCTCCGACAAGTCCGCCTATGCCTAAAATTTCCTGCTTATGAAGTTCAAAGCTGACATCTTGGAAAGATTTTTTAAGCGGTGATGAAACGTGCTCGACTTTCAAGACTACTTCGTCGCTCGGTTTGCCCTCACGCGGCGGGAACTGGTTAGTCATTTCGCGGCCTACCATCTGCTTAATTATGAAATCAATCGTTAATTTCTCGCCCGTAGCTTTATCAGTAACAGGCCAAGTCCCGACATACTGGCCGTCGCGCATAATCGTAACTTCATCGGAAATCTCTAAAATTTCTTTCATTTTGTGAGATATATAAATGAAAGCAACTCCCTGAGCCCTGAGCCTGTTAATAATTTTGAAAAGATGATCGACTTCTCTGTCTGAAAGCGAAGACGTAGGCTCGTCAAGAATTATAATTTTTGCTTTCATATCGACAGCGCGGGCAATTTCCATCATCTGAAGAATAGCTGCGGACTGTTCGCCTGCAAGTGCAAGAGGGTCAACGTCAAGCTCTAAATCTTCAAATAATGCTTTCGTCTTGTCGTACATTGCTTTATGGTCAACAACGCCCATATGACCGGGAAAACGCCCTAAATAAACATTTTCCATAACTGAACGGAAACGGATCGGGTGAAGTTCCTGATGAACCATAGCAATTCCCTGATCCATAGCCTGACGAGCTGAATGAATATTAACTTTTTTACCCTCAAGGAAAATTTCTCCGCCGTCTGGGTTATAAATTCCGAAAAGACATTTCATTAACGTAGATTTTCCTGCGCCGTTCTCGCCCATAAGAGCATGGACAGTTCCGGCACGGAGATTTAAGTTTACGTTATCGAGGGCTTTAACTCCGGGAAATGTCTTCGTGATGTTTTTCATTTCGAGTAAATACTCGCTCACTTTTTCTCACCTCTTGTTACTTTTTGATAAGGGATCCAAATATATTTATTTTCTGTGATTTCATAGCCGATTGCTTTAATATCGCCGTTTGCTGCTAAAGCGTTTGCAAGTCTTACTGCGGCTATGCCCTGATTATCAGCATCATTTAAGACCGTTCCGAGCATTTCACCTTTGTCCATAGCTTCGAGTGCTGAGGCGTTAGCGTCAACTCCGACAACGGGAATATAAAAATTTTTATCGCCCTTGTTGTAGTCGTTATTTTTTAATGCCTCTATTGCTCCTAAGGCCATTTCGTCATTATTAGCGATTACGGCTTCAATATTTTCCGGGCCTATAGCCATTGTAAAAGCGTTCATGATTTGCATAGCCTGAAGTTTATCCCAGTTAGCTATAGCACTTGCGAGTTCAACAGGTTCAAAGCCTGCATTTTTAATAGCTTCGACAGAATATTTTGAGCGCAATATCATATCTTGATGTCCGTTTTGCCCTTTTAATAAAACGAATTGAATTTTACCGTCATGATTTTTATCAGCTTCGGGATTTTTCTTGAAATATTCGGCGATTAATTCTCCGGCTTCTGTGCCTGACTCTTCGGCTTTAGCTCCGACATAGAAAGCCTTTTCGTAAGAGTTAAGCATTTCCGGTGCGGGCTCGCGATTGATAAAGACAACGGGGATATTTTTTCCCTTAGCTTTGTCAATAATCGGCTGTGAGGCCATTCTATCGACAGGGTTAATAATTAAAACGTTCACGCCGTCATTAATGAAAGCGTCAATCTGTTCGTTTTGAACGTTCTGATCATCGCGGCCGTCAGAAAGTTCGATTTTTGCGCCTAATTTTGCTGCTTCGTCAGTCATGGCATTTCTAAATCTGAGCATGAAAGCGTCATTAAATCTATAAATACACGCGCCGATTTTTATCTCGTCTGCCTGAGCCGTGAAAGTCAACGCTAAAATAAAAATCAATGAAATTAAAAAAATTTTACGCAAGAAAAATTCACCTCTCAACTAAAAATTAAAAATTAAAACTTCTCACGCGGTTTCAAAATTAAATCCTTATTCAAAATAAATTCCTTGAGATTTTCCTTTGTAACTTTGCGGTAAGGAATCCAAATATATTTTCCGTCTGTAACTTCATAGCCGATAGTATTTTTATTTATTTCGTTGCCGTCGGCGGCTTTTATTGCAATTCTTACGGCGGCTGCTCCCTGATTGTAAGCGTCATTTAAGACAGTTCCTAAAAGTTCGCCCTTTTCCATAGCTTCAAGAGCCGGTGATGTAGCGTCAACGCCGACAACTGGAATAAATTTAGAATTGTCGCCGGAGTTATAGCCCTCAGCTTTTAGAGCCTCGATCGCGCCTAAGGCCATATCGTCATTATTTGAGATAACGGCTTCAATATTTTCGACACCGAACGAAGAAAGAAAGCCTTTCATTTTGTCGAAGCCCTTAACTTTTTCCCAGTCTGCAACGTCGCGTCCAAGTTCTTCAAGTTCAAAGCCCGCGTCTTTTAAGGCTTTCACAGAATATTCCGTGCGTATAGTTGTATCTTGATGTCCCTGTTCGCCGCAGAGCATAATATATTGAATTTTTCCGTCTTTATTTTTATCAGCTTCCTTGTGAGCCTTGAAATAGTCGACTAAAATTTGCCCTGATTGAAGCCCGGACTCTTCGGCGTGCGAGCCTATATACCAGACTTTATCGTAAGTTTTAAGAATTTCGGGATCAGGTTCGCGGTTTACGATAACTACGGGAATATCTTCGGGTTTTGCTTTTTCGATTGCGTATTCAGCTGTAGTTCCGATGGGCATGATTACTAAAGCGTCAACGCCTTTTGTTATATAGCCGTCAATTTGATCCTGCTGAATAGGCTGGCTGTTTTCACCGTCAGAGAAAACTATTTCGCCGCCCTGCAAACGCATTTCTTCCAGCATAGATTTTCTAATTTCGGTTAAATGAGTGTCGTTGAATTTATAGACACAAGTTCCGATAAAAATATCGCTCGAAATTGCCGGACTTGCTGAAAAAATAAATAAAACCGCGATTAATAATAGAAGACTTTTTTTCATTTTTTACGTTAATTTTTAAGAAAAACCCGCCTATACGGCGGGCAAAATAAAATTTCAAAATTTATTTCATGAATTCTTTGTAATTTTCGACTGTAACGGGTCTGTAAGGAATCCAAATATATTTTCCGTCAGTGATTTTGTAGCCGATTGATTCTTCGGTTACTGCTCCGCCGTCAGCCGCAACTACTGCCGCTTTAACTGCCGCAAAGCCCTGATTATCAGCGTCATTAAGAACTGTTCCGAGCATTTCGCCTTTGCTCATAGCTTCAAGAGCAGGTGCTGTAGCGTCAACGCCTACGACAGGAATATATTTTGCTTTGTCGCCGAGATTATAACCTTCAGCTTTAAGAGCTTCGATTGCTCCGAGTGCCATGTCATCATTGTTAGCAAGAACTGCCTCGATGTTATCAACGCCGACTGCTGAAATAAAGCCCTTCATTTTGTCAGTAGCCTGAACTTTGTCCCAGTTAGCTGTGTCGTTGCCGAGTTCAACGATTTCAAAGCCTGCATCTTTCATAGCTTTCGTTGAATATTCTGTTCTAAGTGTAGCGTCCTGATGTCCCTGTTCGCCGCGAAGCATGATGTACTGGATTTTGCCGTCTTTGTTTTTGTCTGCACCGGGGTTAGCTTTGAAATAATCAGCGATAATCTGGCCTGACTGAGTGCCGGACTCTTCAGCTTTTGCTCCTACGTACCAAATTTTGTCGTAAGCGTTCATGACTTCGGCATAAGGCTCGCGGTTAATGAAAACGATCGGAAGACCTTCGGCCTTAGCTTTGTTCATAAGGGGCTCGGCCGCTGTACGGTCAACGGGGTTGACGATGAGAGCGTTCGCGCCTTTTGAAATATAAGCGTCAACTTGGTCGTTCTGCATAGGCTGACGGTTCTGAGAGTCAACGATTTCAAGTTCTCCGCCCTGACGTTCCATTTCGGCACGCATTGCGTTACGAACGCCGGTCATGAAAGTGTCATCGAACTTGTAAATGCAAGCTCCGACAAGTGCGTCTGTTGCTGCGAAAGCCGCGACTGCTGAAAGTGCTAAAACTGCCGCTGTTAAAACTACAACATGTTTTTTCATGATGATAATAAACCTCCTGAAAAAATTTTATTTATTTTAAGATATATGGATTGAATATATTATAAAAGAATTTTCTCAAAAAAAATTACGTAAATTATGCAAAAATTTAGGGAAAGAAATATCTTAGCGCATTACAAAAATTTTTGATATTCCTTCCCCATGCCGTGAGGCAAAAAGCTTTTAATGTTCTTCTAACATCCAGTTCATGCTGCTGATTTTATTATTTTCATCGAAACTAAAATACATAACTTCGCCGGAAGGTAAATCAACATTCACAAAATTTTCTTCATCTCGAATGTTATTCCCGAAAATCTTAAATAATTTTGTTTTATCGTCGCCGATTTTTATAGAACCGAAATTCCCCTTTGCTTTGCCTTCGTCATCGCCGTAGCCGACTTGGATTTGTTTAATGTTATAGCCGCTGTCATCGTAATGTTCGTAATAAAGATCATAATCTTTATATTTAAGTCCTGCAAAATTTCCGTAGGCATCTTTTAATGTTTTAAGCGGTTTCCCAAGCAGAGCACGCGTTTTTTCAGGAGTAATTCCGTAATCTAATCTAAGCTGCATAGCTATTTCATGAGCCGGAGTGTAATCGCAGTCTTTGAATTTGTAATATTTTTCGACATACTTCCCGAATATCCACGCGCTGCCTTTTTTAGACGGATGGTCGATTAAATACCATTTTTCGCCGTTTACTTCTTTAGCGTCAAGCAAAATGAAAGTAGTATTTTCATTAAGCTGCCCGATGATTTTAGAATTAGTATCGGGATTTTCACGCAGTCTGACTTTATTGCCCCTGCATATAGCTAAGTCCGGAAATCTGTCATTCCAAACTGTATTCATTGAAATAATATTCCAAGAATTTTTAACAGGCTTTACAACGGCCTCGAATTTTGCAGTACGGTTATTTTTATTTTTTGAATCGTAAAGTTCGCCCGTTAGAAGTAAATTTTTGCTGCCTTTTTTCTTAATTTCTAAAACTTCAGCAAAATATACGGCATTATTTTGGAACCAAGAGTCGTCAAAGTGAAAAACTTTACCGTCATAAGTTGAAGAATTTATCAAAGAAACTTCGTCTTCATCTTCATCGTCTAAAATGCTGAAATCTCTTTTGCTGACATCAATGCCGAAATATTCTTTGACGGTATCGAATACAAATTTTTTATCAATTATGAACTTTCCGAGTTCGCCTTCGGGGTCATTAAACGGTTGAATTACGCTGCGGTTGTGAATGAAATTGTGAAATATTCCAAAATACAGCAAATTCGATAAATAATAGTCTTCTGCAAGGTGCATTTGCGGAAATCTGATGCTGCGTTCAAGTTTGAGGTCAATTTCTTTACCCGTATCGAAATCAAACCAATTACATTCGGTGAACGCGCTTATAAATGAACTCAAATTTTCTTTTTCGCTTTGAGCAGACGCAAAAGAATTTTCATTTAATCCGCAGAATATCAATAAAAAAATAAACGCAAAAATTTTTATTTTCATTTCCTTCAACTTCCTACACTTTTAATTTCTTCCGATAGCCCACCGCATACTTTTGATTTTATTATTTTCGTCAATACAAAAATCTATAGTTTCGCCTGTCGGTGCCATACCGCTCCAAAAATTTTTATATTCTTCTTCAATATCTTCTCCGAAAAATTCACGTAACTTTTTTACGTCATCGCCGATTTTAATAGGTCCGAAATTTCCTTCGGGGTAATCAATGCCGATACTAATATCCCAAATATAATTATTCCCTTCATCGCTGTAATAAAGACTAAAATGATCATATTTCAGCTCCATAAATTTTTCTTCCCCATCCCTTAAAATTTCGCGCGGTTTTCCATGAAGGAGGCGTGTTTTTTCAGGCATCATTCCGTAGTCTACTCTAAGCTGCATAGCAAGAATATGAGTTGGAGTTAGTTTGCTGTAGTGAACTTCATGAAATTTTTTGACATATTTTCCGAAAATCCATGCGCTGCCTTTTTTCGTAGGATGGTCGATTAAATACCATTTTTTACCGTTAATTTTCTTAGCGTCAAGCATGACAAAAACATCGCCCTTATTAACTTTGCCTACGATTTCCGATTCCGTGTCAGGTTCTTCACGAAGCCTTACATTATTGCCGGTACATTCGCCTAAATCCGGGAAATTTTCAGCATAAGCAGTTTCCGCAGAATATCAGCAGAAAAATAAACATAAAAATTTTCATTTTCATTTTCTTCAACTTCCTGCTTCCTGCTTGTTTTTTTTAATCACGTCCAGAATTAGTTACCCAGTCTGTAGTCATTGAGATAATAACCCAAGAATTTTTAACGGGCTTTACGATTGCCGCGAACATTCCCGGACGGTTTGTAATTTTCTTAGAGTCGTAAATATCTCCGGCAAACATTAAATATTCGCCCCTCTTAGTAACTCCCTGAACGTCCGCAAAATATACGGTGTCATTGCCAGGCTCTTTGAAACTTTCTTCATCGAAATGAAATAATTTTCCGTCATACGAAAAAGCCGCGCTCGGATCTTCAGCGATTATGCTTAAATCTTTTCTGCTGATGTCAAGACCGAAATATTTTTTAACTGTATCGAAGACGATTTTTTTATCGAGAGTTAAAGCTCCTGATTCGCAGTTCTTGTCGCGGCATTGTTTGAGATTGTCTTGACCATGAATTAAATTATGAAAAATTCCGAAGCGTATTAATTCCGTAAGATTAGCGGGGTTGCCGAGATGTGTTATAGGCTCTTCGTATTCGCTCAATACTTCATCAGCGTCCGGCTCTTTATCTTCTAAATCAAAATTAAAAAATCCTGTCTCAGTGAACGCGCTTACGAATGAACTCATGCGTTTTTTTTCGCTGTCAGTTAAAGCAAAGGCATTAACGCAAATTGTAAAAATAAAAAATATTAACGCCGCGTAAAATAATTTTTTCATAATTAAAATCAGCCTCCTAAAATTTTGTGGAATTTTTAGCATTATATCAGCTATTTTCTATAAATTTGAAAATGTAAAAGAAATTTGATAATCTTATCTTCAATTTCAAAACTTTTTTATTTTTATTTTAATTTTAGATTGAGGTGTTTTTTTTGAAAAAATTTATTAAATCCGCACTTGTTTTTGTTTTAGTGTTGTCGTTTGCCGCGTCGGCTTCGGCTTTAACTTGGGGAATGCTTTCAAAATTGAATGCAGATGAAGACGATTTCACTAACTTTTTACGTAAAAATACTGCGCAGGGAGACAGCGATAGTGTAGTAATTTTCTATGATTCAATTCTTTCGATGGTTTTATCGCTCGGTGCAGGTGATATTGACGAAATGGGTTTACCGCAAATAGTAGGAGAATATGTCGTAAACAGCAGACCTGATTTCAAAATCAACAGCATTTATTCTACAAAAAGCAAACATTATCTTGCTTTCGGTTTCCTTGAAACAAATGAAGAACTCTGCAAAAAATTCAATGATGCTCTCAAAGAACTCAAAGCTGACGGAACTCTTGAAGCATTAAAAGCAAAATATCTCAAGACCGACGGCGAAACAGAATCAATAGCTTTTGAAAAATTCGCAGCTGCCGATACAGTCAGAGTTGCTATCACGGGCGACCTTCCTCCGATCGACTATGTTGCCTCAGACGGAAAAGCAGCAGGATTTAACACGGCTCTTCTTTCAGAAATTGCTAAAAAACTTAAAGTTAATATCCGCCTCGTCTATACTAACACGGGAGCAAGAGCAGCTTCATTAGTTTCCGGACGTTCAGATGTAGTCTTCTGGTATCAGCTTGCAGAAGGCTCTGAAAAAGAATTTGACGTTCCAAAAGGTGTAATTGTTTCAGATCCTTATTACGATTGGGACAAATATGTTCATATCGTAAGAAAAAACGAAAAAGCTTTCAACGATGACTAATAAAAATTAAATTTTTCCCCTCTCTGATTAAACTCTGAGAACGAGAAATAGAGAGGAATTTTTTTTACATGATAAAAAATTTTTTTATTTAATCTCCCCCCGATTATTTCGAGGGGAGGTTAATTTTTTAATTCTTTTCAGATAAAAAAAATCTTTTGATTGTCCTCAAAACTAAATATGTTCGCGACATAAATTGACTCAGCCAAACTTTGAAACGCAGCCACAGCGTATAATTTTCGCTATAGAATTTTACCCGGCGTTCATAAGCTAAGACGGGATAATCATCAAGATTAACGGGCTTATCAGACTTTATTGCAATCATTAACGTGTCGTTACAATCGTCCCATTCTTTAGGAGCAGAGAGTGAAGGAACGCCTCCGACAGTAACATTATACTCAAAGCACTTAAAAAATAACATTCGATTTCATAATAAAAGTTAAAAGTTAGGGGTGAGAGGTGAGGGGTGAGAATTTTTCTCATTGTTTTTCCTAACCCCTCACTTTCTATGTTAATGTTAATTATTCAGTGTTTTTACTATATACATTTTTTAAGTTTTTTAGCTATAATGATTTGAAAGCCAGCCCATTTTCCTAACGCTCTGAAGCCTTGACATACTCCCCATGCCTAAAGGCAGGGGATTCTAGTATCCACAACAACTG
>CAMVMK010000037.1 GCA_947168585.1 uncultured Fretibacterium sp. | reverse complement strand
TTGTACCAATCGCCGCGTTTGCACCCGTGAGAGCGTACATAGCACCGATTTTAATTGTGTCGGCAGCAAAGCAAATTCCGGCTGAAAACACAAACACCGCAACTAATAACAGTGCAAAAACTTTTTTCATAGTAAAAAAACCTCCTACTAAATTACAACTTTTATTCACACCTGCAAATTTGCAGGATTAGAATTAAATTCCGAGATAAGCCTTTTTAACGTGCTCATTTACGCTGAGGCTTATAGAACTTCCGGACAATACAACCTGCCCGTTTTCAATTACATAACCTTCATCGGCAGTTTTTAGTGCTTTTGTTACGTCCTGTTCGACTAAAATTACGCCGATACCTTGCTTTTTAGCTAAATCATGAGCAACAACTAAAATCTCATCTACAATATTAGGCGCAAGACCCAAAGACGGCTCATCGAGTATAAGCAATTTAGGAAGCCCGATTAAAGCACGCGCAACGGCCACCATCTGCTGTTCACCGCCTGAAAGAGTGCCTGCAGACTGGTGGGCACGCTCCAACAATTTTGGAAAATATTTGTAACAAGTATGTAAACTCTCGTCAAATTTTCTCATAGCTTCGTCAGAAAACGCGCCTAATTCAAGATTTTCGTAAACTGTCATCTCCGTGAAAAGCTGCCTGCCTTCAGGAACTTGAATTATTCCGGCGTCAAGAATTGCACGGCTCGATTTTCCGCAAAGTTCGACACCGTCAAATTTTATGCTGCCGCTCATCGGTTTTATCATACCCGTTATAGAGCGCACTGTTGTAGTTTTTCCTGCTCCATTGCTTCCAAGTATAGCGATAACCTCGCCGTCATCGACTTTGAACGAAACATCACGCAAAATTTGAACATGCCCGTAACCTGCATTAAGATTTGTAACTTCGAGCATTTAATTTGCACCTCCATCGCCTAAATAAACTTCCATGACGTAGCTGTCATTCATGACCTGATTAGGCGTGCCCTCTGCAATTTTCTCGCCGTGATGAAGCACTATAACTTTTTCACACAAAGATACAACAGCTCTCATAATATGCTCAATTAAAAAGATCGTAACACCGCCGGAATTTATGCGCCGTATTAAATCTATCGCGCCTTCTGTTTCTGTCGGATTAAGTCCTGCCATGACCTCATCAAGAAAAAGCATATCGGGTTTTGTAGCGAGTGCCCGTGCCATTTCAAGCCTTTTTTGGTCAGGCGTACCCATTTCGCGCGCTAAAACATTTCTCTTTGAGATTAATCCGGTAAATTCAAGGATTTCTGCGGCAATTTCGCGTGCCTGGCGCATATTTTTAGCTTTATGTCTTCCAAAAAATGCACTCGATGCTACATTATCCAAAACGCTGAGATTTCCGAGCGGTTTCATAATTTGGAAAGTCCTTGCTATTCCCATGTCCGCAAATTCATAAGCGCGTTTTCCCGTGATGTCATTGCCTTTGTATTTAATAAGGCCGCTTGTGGGCGGATAATAGCCGCATATCATATTGAAAGTCGTTGATTTTCCTGCACCGTTCGGCCCTATCATGCCCGTAATTTTACCTTCTTCGACATAAAAAGAGACGTTTGACACAGCTTTAAGACCTTCAAAACTTTTGCTGATGTTCTCAACTTCAATGATGTTGCTCATTTATTCACGCCCCCTGCGGTCGAAAAATCCTAAAATTCCGGTCGGCCTAAATCTAATTACAACAATTAAAACTATTGCATAAAGAATTAAGTTTATACCGGGCAAAATTCCGCCGAATGTGTTTCGCAGATATTCAGACAGCGAAACCATTAAAATGCCTCCGACAAGCGGACCTTCAACGAAAGCACTTCCCCCGATAATCGCGGGCAATACAATTTCAACTGAAGAACTTTGAAGCATTATATTAGGGTCAATATATCTATAGTAACAGGCGTAGAAAAATCCGGCAATAGCCGAAACTGACGCGCTTATTACAACAGCAATAACTTTATATTTCAGCGGTCTTATACCAATCGCGGCGGCAACGTCTTCATCTTCGCGTATAGTTTTTAATGCAAAGCCTAATTTAGAGTTGTCGATGTATTTCATGACTAAATAAACGTCGATCATCATAGCAAAAGCAACGTAGTAGTAAATAGTCCTGTCTCTAAAACTGAACATTAACCAGCTGTTTCCGCGAACATAGGGCAGGCCTATTCCGATAGCTTTTCCGGCAAAATCCCAATTTAGTATAATTTGACGTACTGCTTCAGCAAATGCTATTGTAACGAGCGTGAAATAAGGTCCGCGCAAAATAAAGCATTGAGAGAAAACTACAGCCGTAATCAAAGCCGTTACTATTATCGCAATAGGAAGCGAAACCCAAGGATTTAACCCGAAATTCACTATACAAATTGCCGAAGTATACGCGCCGATGCCCATGAAACAAGCGTGGCCGATTGAATTCTGCCCCGTCATACCGCCGAGCAAATTCCAAGCCATTGACATTGTAGTCATGTAAAAAGCGAGTATAAAAACATTTAATATATACGGCATTTTCGCGATATATTCAGGCAAAATCAGCATTACAGCAAGCAGAGCAAATAATAAAATATACAAAATTTTCTTTTTCACAGCCTATTTCCTCCGCAAAATTATGTTCTGTCGAATTACCAAAATTACTATGAAAGTCGCGAATACGACAAGAGTTCTTAAACTCGGACCTATGAATAAAGATACCAAAGTCTCAAGCAATCCTAAGAAAATTCCTGCAAAAAAAGCTCCGCTGATACTTCCAAGACCGCCAACTACGACAACGATTAAAGCCCTAAAACCAAAATTCGAGCCTGCCGTAGGATTTATAACGTAAAATAATGTAAGCAATGCTCCTGAAATCCCTGCGAGTGCCGCTCCTAAGCCGTAAGTTATCATATAGATTTTCTTTGTGTCGATACCAACGACCTGCGCTCCGATTGGATTTTGAGATACAGCACGGATTTTTTTACCCGTCTTAGTGCATTTCAAAAAGAACGCGAGTGCGATGGATACTGCGATTAGGGCGCAAAAACTTACAACTCTCGACAATGCTACAGTTATAGGCCCTATGGATAAAATCGTTGAAGAATAATCCGTTGTAATCGTTCTATAATCAGAAGAGAAAATAACTTGCGCTCCGTTAGTCAGCAAAATTCCCATGCCGACGGTTAAAAATAACAAATTAGTAAAACTTTTCGTGCCGAGCGATGGAGTTATTAAAGTATGCTGAAAAACCGCGCCCGCTATGAACATTACAAGCGCAACAAGAGGCAGCGAAAAATAAGGGTCAATGCCTAAATATTCATAGAAGACATATGATAAATACATGCCTACCATCAGCATTTCACCGTGACAGAAATTAATAATTTTCATAACACCAAAAATTACATTCTGCCCCATACCCATTAACGAGTAAAAGCCGCCTATCATCAGGCCGTTCACGCAGGCTTGTAAGAAAATATCCATTTAACGAGCCAGCCACCCTCCGTCAACTGCGAGGATATGCCCGTTTACATAATCAGAAGCACTCGATGCAAGGAATATCGCCGCGCCTTTGAGATCTTGAGGAGTTCCCCAGCGGTCAGCTGGTATTCTGCCCAAAATTTCAGCACTGCGCTTCGGATCTTTTATCAAAGCTTCGGTGTTGTTTGTCGCAATATAACCCGGTGCTATTGCATTAACCTGGATTTTGTATTTTGCAAGTTCGTTGGCCATGAGTTTAGTAATTCCGGCAACTCCGCTCTTGCTTGCCGTGTAGCTTACAACTCTTATACCGCCCTGAAATGAAAGCATTGAAGCAATGTTGATGATTTTTCCGCCGCCGTTATCTTTCATGAAACGTGCAGCAGCTTGTGATAAGAAAAACAGAGACTTCATGTTCATACTAATAACATCGTCCCAATTCTTTTCGCTGAAGTCCAAAACGTCTTCCCGTCTGATAATTCCTGCGTTATTTACAAGAATATCGAGCCGTCCGAACGTTTTTACAGTTGTATCAACTAAGTCTTGGATTTTATCCTGACTTGTCAAATCAACATCATAGAACAAAAATTTGCGTCCTAAATTCTTCACATATGCCTCAGTTTCAGGCATAGCAGCATGTCCCGCGCCGACAATATCACAACCGGCCTCCGCGAGACCTTCCGCAATTCCCTGCCCTATGCCGGTTCTTGCGCCGGTAACAAGAGCGACTTTTCCATCAAGATTAAACATGTTCGTCATGTTTTTCACTCTCCGTTTTCTTAAAAATAAAATTTTTGGAATTGTCTTTATTATACACGAAAAACGGAGCGACGCAATTCTTGAATTTTATTTTATTAAATTTTCGTTCATGCTTCCGGTGCGGTAGCCTTTCAAATCTAAAGTTACGTAAGAAAACCCTAAATTTTTTAATTCGTCGTAAATTTTTCCGCGCGTTTTTTCTCCCAGAATTTTCTCGAAATCTTCCGGCAGAATTTCAATTCTTGCGATTTTTCCGTGAAGTCTAACTCGGAACTGCTCAAAACCTAAATTTATTAAAACATCTTCGGCATCATTTACCATTTTTAATTTACTTTTAGTAATTTCTTCGCCGTATGTAAATCTCGAAGCTAAGCACGCGAATGACGGTTTAGAGCAAGTTTTAAGATTTAATTTCTGTGAAAGTTCCCGGATTTCTTTTTTAGAAAAATTTGCAGTTACAAAAGGGCTTTTAATTTCAAGTTCTTTAATTGCCTGCAGTCCCGGCCTGTAATCTCCTAAATCATCAAGATTAGAGCCTTCTATGACGCAAGCTAAATTATTTTTTTCAGCAGTATCTAAAATTTTTGTAAATAAATTTTTTTTGCAGATATAGCAGCGGTTTTCGGGATTTCCTTTTAAGCCGTCAATACTTAGAATATCGACAGGCAAAATTATTTGTGTGATTTTATTTTTTTCGCAAAAATCTTTTGCTTCTTCAAGTTCTCTATCAGGGATAAAATCAGATTTTACAGTTACAGCTGCAGCTTTATCGCCTAAAACATCGTGAGAAATTTTTAGCAACAAAGTTGAGTCAACGCCGCCGGAAAACGCTACAGCGACACTATTTAACGAGGCAATATAATTTTTCAGATTTTCATATTTTTCATTGAGGCTCATAAAAATTTTCCTTTCTAAAATCTCAAGCGTATATCAATTTTTTGCGCCCTCAGATACTCCGCTGTGAGTCAAAACTTGTTTAACCGTTAAAAATATACAAACTAAATCAAAAATAAAAGACTGCTTTTTGACATATTCACCGTCAAGCCTGGCTTTTTCTTCAATAGAAATTGTGTCGCGGCCTTTAATTTGAGCCCATCCCGTGAGACCGGGTTTTACGTCATTAGCTCCGTATTTATCGCGTTCTTCTATTAAATCAAACTGATTCCAAAGTGCAGGACGAGGCCCGACCACAGCCATGTCGCCTTTTAGTATATTAAATAATTGCGGAAGTTCGTCAATCGAATATAAACGCATCCATGAACCGCATTTTAATATATACTTATCCGCGTCCTGAAGCATATGGGTAGGCATATCATGAGGCGTTGAACTTTTCATGGTTCTGAACTTGTAAATCATAAAATGAGTTTTATTAATCCCTACTCTTTTTTGAAGAAAAAACACCGGGCCTTTATCTTCGTGTTTAATTATTAACGCGAAAATTATCATCGGAACAGCCAAAATTATCAGTGCTGTCAAGCTCAAAATTATATCTAATAATCTTTTTATAAAATTTTTGTACATGATTTTTAATTTCAAATCCTTATTTTATTTTCAAAAATTATATCGTTAAATTTGACTTTTTGAAAATTACTGATAAAATTTATTTTCGTTTTGCGGTAAAAGTAATAATTTACTGGGGAATGGTGCAACGGCAGCACGCCTGACTCTGGATCAGGTAATCGGGGTTCGAATCCCTGTTCCCCAGCCATTTTTTTATTCTATTTAAGTTTCATTGCAATATACAATAATATCGGCCTTAAAAATTTTCCCTTCAGCTTTTATTTTCAGCGAGCCTCCGTAACGTTCAACTATATTTGAAACTGAAATTAATCCTAAGCCGTGTCCGCTTCGTGATGAGACAGGCATACTGTTGCGGTTGAATTTTATTTCGCCTTCAAAAGGATTATCAACAGAAATTCCAAGCATAGCTTCAGAAAGCATTAACGAAATTACAGTTATATTTTTATTTTTATCTTCAAGATTTTCGACAGCGTTCAAAGCATTTTCGGTTAAATTTCCGAGCATTGAGCAGTAATCTGACTCTTTAACCGGCAAAATTTCAGGAAGTTCCAAACGCCATTTAATTTTAATTCCGCGTTTTTTCGCTATTCCGTCATAGTGGGAAGCTAAGGCATCAACGGCGTTATTTGCGCAGTATAAAACATAATTCCGCGATCCCTCATTCAACTGCTCCGTGTAATCTAAAATTTTATCAACCTGTCCGGCTCTCGCAAATTCAGCTAAAACTGCTATATGCTGACGGAAATCATGACGCAGGGCGCGTGTTTCGTTCATATAAATTTTAAGAGCGTTATAGCGTTTGCTTTCCATTTGAAGTAAATTATTTTCCTGCTGTAATTTCGCACTCTCGGTCAGACTTGCCGTTATACGCCAAAAAATTTCATAGAATATAAAAACCGCGAACAATATAAAAATTGCTAACACAATCGTTATAGGCCGAACTCTTGCGATTATCATCAAGTGCGGATTGATCGGAGCCATCCAGATAAGCATTACGGACATGACCGAAGGAATTAAAAATAAATAATTCCATGCACCTGTTAATTTTTCTTCATGAAGCAAAGCCGGAATTTTTTTCGTTAAAGTTCTGTAAAAAATTGCGCCGCTGATGACTGAAAAGCCGAGACATAAGCAGGCCCCCTTGACCGTGAAAAGCCTAATCTTATACCAGATTAAAACGTCAGAAAAATCTATCGGAGCCATTAAAGTTATTGCTAAAAAATTGCTCCATGCGCACAGCATTAAAGAATTAAAAAAGCAAAATAATTTTTTCGTGAAATTTAATCTCACAAACCCGAAATAAAACGCGAAAAGCAAAACGCCCGCCGGAATAAAAATCTCACGAACTCTCAGCGAATACAAAGCAGCTAAAAATGACGAGCCTAAAATTAAAATCAAAATAGAAAGCCATGCGGCAAAAAAATAACGGCGCGAATTAATTTTCAAATATTCACGGACAGGCAGAAATGCTAACACAACAGCCGGAATTATCATTGAAAATACAAGCAGATATCTCAAAAAAATTTCAAATTTCATGTTTTGAACTCCTAATCCGAGAAATTTGATATTGAGTGAATTTTTCTATAATACTTTTCCGTTTCTTTACGTTAATAGGATATTGAGCACCGTCTTTCATTATGAAAGATTCTTTATCTTTGCTTAAAGATTTAACCCGATCCATATTAATAATAACGCCGCGGTTACATTCTAAAAATCGCGCTTCTTGCAATAAAATTTCTGAAATTTCTTTGAAAGCCATACTGCAATTTATAGTTTCGCTTTCAGCCGTAAAAATTTCAACGCTGTGATTATTCGCTGTAACTGACGAAATATTTTTCAGAAAAATTTTGTAGCTGCTCCGTAAAATTTTTATATTTATAAAAGGTTCGGGAGTTTCTAAAATTTTCACAGCTTCGCGCAGAACGTAATCTAATCTGTCGGGGTCAAAAGGCTTCAAAATATAATCGAACGGGTGAAGCGGAAAAGCCTCGAAAGCAAATTCTTTTGACGTTGTAGAAAAAACAATTAAAACTTTTTTATCGATTTCGCGGAGTTTTTCAGCAGTTTCAATGCCGTTAATAAAATTCATGATTATATCCATGAAAATAATTTGAAATTTTCCGGGCTCAAAAATTTTCAAAATTTCTTCACCGTTATTAAAAGCCTCAAGCTGAAAATCTTTATCATAATTTTCAAATAACCATTTATTAATTCCGCGCTGAAGTTTCTCACTATCACGGCTGTTGTCATCAACTACAGCGATATTTAATTCCATAATTCGAGAAAAAAAATAAGCCGGAGCAATAAAAGTTCCGGCTTCCGATGCTAAATTTTCAAATTAACTAAGCTAACTGAGATACAGCGGCGCGGAGTTTTTCGACTTGTGCTGTGAGGTTAGCGACCTGCTGTTTAAGCATTTCGTTCTCAAGTTCAAGCTGTGAATAAGTGCCGTTTTTCTTTGCAGGCATTGCGGGCATTGCGGTTTTTACGTTTTTCGGCGCGGCTTTTGCTGCTGCTTTCTTGCCTGTTGTTGAACGTACTCTTGCGGCTTTTGGAACTTCATGGCCTGCTTTCTTCATGAGTTTGCGCCACTGGAAGACTGTCCACTTGCTGACTCCGGCTTCTGCGGCTGCCTGAGTTACACCGATTTCGCTTGCTCGCTGTAAGATTGCTAAACGTTTCTCATCGCTTGTGCGTGCTGCTTTCTTTGAAGAAGAAGAAGCTGATTTCGGAGCGGCCTTTGCTGCCTTTGCTTTCTTTGCGGGAGCGGCTTTCTTTGCAGCAACTTTGACTTTTGACTTTTTAGCGTTCTTTGCGTTTTTAGCGGCTCTCTGGATTGCGCTAACGACCTGCCAAGTAGTTCCGAACTCTTTAGCTACTCTTGGAAGTTCGATTTTGTTGGCGCGTGCAAGGATAGCAGCTTTTTCTTCGTCGTTAAAATCTTTGATTTTCTTTAATGGAGCACCGTTATTAGTTGTATTGGGCATTGATATACAAATCCTTTCTGTCAAAATTTTGTATTTTGTTTTTGTATTTAGCTTATTGTAACATTAACACACAAAAATATACAAATTTTTTATATTAATTTTTTTGTAAGAACGAATATGAAATTCCTACAAAGCCCGCACCGCCTGCTATGTTACCGAGCGTAACAGGAAGTAAATTATTTATTAAACCCTCAATATTTGCACCGCCCGCGAAAATTCCTGCAGGAATGTAATACATGTTAGCAACGCTGTGTTCAAAGCCTGACGCAATGAAAACCCAAACCGGAAAAAATATCACCGCAGCTTTGCCTATAGTGTCAGGTGTCTTAAATGCCATAAAGACGGCCAAGCACACAAGCCAGTTACACAGCAGACCGCGGATAAAAGCGTCAATGAATGAAAGCGATGATTTACTCACAGCAACTTTAATAGTATATTCACGAAGAGCCGCGTTTAACTGCCCGGACAAAAGCCACGCTATTAAAATTCCTCCGGCTAAATTTCCGAGATAAACTATAAGCCAATTCCTTAAAAGTTTAGAGAGAGTTATTTTTTTGTTCAGCAGACCCATTATCATTAAACAGTTTCCCGTGAATAATTCCGCTCCGGCTATGACAACTAAAATTAATCCGGCCGGAAAAATTAAGCCTGCAATAAGTCCCGGATTAGGCGTATAAGAACCTACGATGTTAGCGGCCTGAGCTCCGAATGCTATATAAGCTCCGGCCAAAATTCCTGATAAAAATTGCTTGGCCGGTGAAAGATTTGCTTTTCTTATAAAAATTTCGTCCATAAAAATTCCCCCTTAAAAATTTTTTGCTTGTATAATTATAAACATGGAAAATACAGAAATTTTATCGAACTTAAAAAAACTCGGCCTTAAAGCGGGCGCGACGGTTGAAGATATTCATTCGGCGTTTAGAAAGTTAGCAAGAGAACTTCACCCCGATGTTACAGGCTCGAAAAGCGATTATAAATTTAAGCAGATTACGAGTGCTTACACGGCTTTGAAAAATATCACAGCTGAAGAATTAGCCGGGCTCGAAGATTTCATGAAAGAAATTCCGCTCGATAAACCTAAATTGAAGCGCGATATTTATGACTATTACAGCGCAGAAAAAAAACGCCGCGCCGATGACAAAATTATTGATGATATATTAAATAAGTATGAAGAAGAATTAAAATCTTTTAATTCAAGCCAAATCAGTGAAGGCGATTTAGATATGGAAGCTGTAACTCTGCGTCTGAAATCTAAAAATCCTAAAGTCGCGGCTATAGTCCTTAAACATTCCGGAGCATTAGTAAACCGCGTTGAATTTCGTTTAGCTCTCGTCGACTTTCTGAAACGTTCTGAAATAGATGACGAGATAGCCGAAATTATAGGCTCACTTCCGTTTGATGATACAGCAAGAAAATTAATAGCCCTCGATGCTTCAAATTACGCTGAAAAATTCCCTACGGGTTTAATAATAGCATTGCTCGGCTCAGATTCGGACGTAATGGAAAACTTTTTGCTTCACGTTAAGCCCGATGATGCTGCTGTAATTTTAAGACGGTGGCCGTCCGGTAAGTCTATGAACACGAGCGTAATTAGAAAACTGCTTGAAAATAACGATCCAAGAATTTTAGTGCCTTTGCTTGGAGCAATGAAAACTCATTTTCCGTCTCAGGCTTCGGAGCATATAAAAAGACTTTGGGAACTTGAAAGACATTCGAGTGCTGCTGTCCGTGCTTGGGCAAAGAAATTAACATAAATAACAAAAAATACAGCCGCGTCCCGCAGCAAGTGAGAAGCATGTAAGAGAAAAAAAGGACACGGCTAATTAATGAAAAAATAGCGGATCACCAGCAATAAAATTATTAATGCCATTCCTAAAATGCCGAAGAAAAATATATCGCTGAAAACTGCAATATGAGCGGCATTAACTTCGTTTTCCTGATTGCCTTTAGTTTTTATTTTAATATCTTTCGTGATAGTAACGACACCGCGAACTTCATCGCTGATTTTTACGTAAAGAAATTTTTTGCCGCCTGTATCCCGGATTTCTTCAATCGGGAAGACAGAGTCAATATTATTTTCTTCGAGATATTTTTTAATTAACGCGCTTGTTCCTTCGCCTTCGATATTAACTTCAATAATATCGCCAGGAGCGAGTGAAGATGACGCTTTGCCTTTAACAGGGTCAAGTACGGGTGTACACATTATTAAAGTGCCCTCGAAATTACCTTCTTTCTTGGCCTCTTCGCGTTCTTTGGCTTCTTTTTCTTCGCGTTCTTTTTCTTCCTGCTCGCGTTTTCTTCTTGCGACTTCTTCGGCTGACGGCGGCAGGGGTTTAATAACTTTTGCGCGTTCAAGTTCACCGCGTGCTACGGGTTCAGCGTCAGTAACGGAACTGAAAACACATTGCGAAGTTGCTTCAAAACTTCTGCGGATAATGCTTTCAAGCTGACGGAGTTTCATTTTTGTGTAATTTTCGTAGAGTTTCCTTTTTTCAGGAACTGTCAAAATTCCTTTTAACTGCTCTTGAAATTTCTCGCCCCAGTCTTTATCTAAAGGCCCTAACTGCGGCAGACGCTTAACGAAAGTCCGCCAATCTTTTGAAGGCTCAATAATCACTCCGGCGGCGTAAGGTTTAGCGACCCATAAAACTTGAAAAACAGTTTTTCCGGATTTTCCTTCAATAATTACGCAAAAACCTCCGCCCATATCCCCCCGTGAGGGTGTGAATGTAGATTTAAGTGCCAAAAATTCCGGCTGTGAATGTTTATTATTAGCTTCGGCTTCAGGCTCAGGGAAATTGCTCGGAGGCAAGGCTTCAGCTGCTATATCTTGTACATCTCTAAAATCGTCAGGCATAATTTATTCAATTCTCTTTATCTATATTTTTTCATGAAATTCTTGTGAAAAATTATAGCCTTGAAAATCCTTCAATGCAAACCTTAAGACAATTAGGAATTAGGAGTTAAGAAATAAGAAGTAAAAAAATTTTTTCTGTGTGATAAAATTTCAAAAAATTTTCCATATTAAAGGACGATGATTTAATTATGCCGTTAAATTGCAAAACTTGCGGTGCGCCGTTAAAAGGCGACGAAGAACACTGCCCTTACTGTGGCAGCTTCATTGAGTACGAAAACAGACCCCAAAAGCAAAAGTCTGAACATGAACATAAAAATTCGCCTCAAATTAAATATGCTTCTGAAATTTTTATAATTTTTGTTTCAATTTTTACATTCGGGATTTACGGAATTTACTGGTATATTTCGCGGCGCAAGAGTTTCAACGGACTTGTCGAGGGCTTGAAATTCCCTGATATAGGCCTGGTGATTTATGTAATAGGCTGGCTGATGTTTTTCTTCTTAACTACCGATGACCCGGATTTAGCTGACCCTGAAGAAGGAGGTTTGGCTTATATCGGCTCGATTGTTATATGGATCGGAGCGGCTTGGATGTCTTTTGCGATTCAAAAAATCCTGAAAAAATATTTAGCTGAGCATTGCGCAGACGAAGCTATTTTGAAAGTAATTAATTTCTCTGACGTTATGACCTTTATTTTCGGCTATATTTATCTTCAGATTCAGATTAATAAAATGATTCAAGCTGAAATTTTGTCGCCTCAATTATAAAAAAGAGAGTGAGGAGTTAGGAGTGAGGGGTTAGAAATTTTTTACTTCCTAACTCCTACTTGTTTTTTAATTCTTATCAGTAAATTCTGCGTCTACAGTGTCGCTGTCGCTGCTTGAGCTTGAACTTGAAGCACCTGCATTCGGATTAGCTCCGGGATTTGCTCCGGCGTTCTGATACATTCTTGCGCCGAACTCCTGAAGAGTGTTCATTAAATCTTCTTTGCCGCGTTTCATTCCGGCTTCGTCATTGCCCTCGATTGATTTTTTAAGAGCGTCAACTTTGGAATTAACTTTGCCTTTCTCGTCCGGAGTCATTTTGTCGCCCAAGTCGCGCATTAATTTTTCAGCTTGGAAAATCGCTGCGTCTGCTTCGTTGCGAATTTCGGCGGCATTGCGTCTCTTTTCGTCATCAGCGGCGTGTTCTTCGGCATCGGCTTTCATTTTCGCTATATCTTCTTTTGATAAGTGCGAAGACTGTATCGTGATTTTCTGAGCTTTGCCGGTGCCTTTGTCTTTTGCTGAAACGTTCAAAATTCCGTTCGTGTCGATGTCAAAACTGACTTCAATCTGAGGAATTCCTCTCGGTGCCGGTGCAATTCCGTCAAGAGTAAACTGTCCTAATTTGACGTTATCTTGAGCCATTGAGCGTTCACCCTGAAATACCATAATCTCAACTTGAGGCTGATTGTCTGCCGCTGTCGTGAAGACCTGTGAAGCGTGAGCAGGAATTGCAGTGTTGCGTTCAATCATCTTCGTCATAACTCCGCCGAGCGTTTCAATTCCCAAAGTTAAAGGAGTAACGTCAACAAGAACTATATCTTTATGATGCTCTCCGCCCAAAATTGAGCCTTGAATAGCCGCGCCCGCCGCTACACATTCATCGGGGTTAATGCCTTTTGTAGGTTCTTTGCCTAAAAGTTCAACGATTTTCTTCTGTACCATAGGCATTCTTGTTGAGCCTCCGACAAGCAAAATTTTATCAATTTCGCCCGCACTCAAGCCTGAGTCAGATAAAGCGCGCTGAGTAGGTTTTACAGTTCTGTCGAGCAGGTCTGCAGTCATTTCCTCGAATTTAGCACGGCTTAATTTCATTTCTAAATGTTTCGGACCCGTCTGGTTAGCTGTGATAAACGGCAGTGAAATCGTTGTTTCAGTCATATTTGAAAGCTCGATTTTTGCTTTTTCAGCTGCCTCGCGTAATCTTTGCATGGCCATGCTGTCGTTTTTAAGGTCAATTCCTTCTGTCTTTTTGAAACCGTCAACGATCCATTCAACTATTCTGTTGTCCCAGTCATCGCCGCCGAGTCTGTTGTCGCCTGCTGTAGCTTTGACCTCGAAAACTCCTTCAGCAACGTTCAAAATCGAAACATCGAAAGTTCCGCCGCCTAAGTCGAATACTAAAATATTCTGCTCACCGGCTTTATTTTCTCCGTAGGCCAGGCATGCCGCTGTAGGTTCGTTGATAATTCTCAAAACTTCGAGTCCTGCGATTGTTCCTGCGTCTTTAGTTGCCTGTCTTTGTGCGTCCGTGAAATAAGCCGGAACTGTGATAACGGCTTTTGTTACTGTTTCGCCTAAATAATCTTCAGCATCGCGTTTTAATTTTTGAAGAATCATCGCTGAAATTTCCTGAGGCGTGTATTTTTTGCCGTCAACCGAAACTTTATAATCCGTACCCATTTCGCGTTTGATTGACATTATTGTCCTGTCGGCATTTACGATTGCCTGACGTTTTGCAAGTTGACCGACGAGTCTCTCGCCGTCTTTAGTGAAAGCAACGACTGAAGGAGTCGTTCTTGCGCCTTCATTATTCGCTATAATGGTGGTCTGTTCGCCTTCCTGAACTGCTATGCAGCTGTTTGTTGTTCCTAAATCTATACCTACTACTTTAGCCATAATATTTCATTTCTCCTTTTTAATTAAAATATTTCTTTGAAGTTTTTACTTCCTACTTCCTAACTCCTACTTTTACTTGAGCCGGACGTAAAACTCTGTCTTTAGTGCGCCAGCCTTTGAGAATTTCGCTGATGACTTTCCCGTCAAGTTCCGGGTCTTCAACCGTTTCAGTACCTGAAGCGTTATGCAAAGCCGGATCGAAAATTTCTCCTTTAGCTTTAATTTCGCTGACTCCTAAATTTTCAAGAGAGTTTATAAATTGTCTGTGAACCATTTCAACGCCTTTGACGATGCCCGCAGGATCTTCAGCTGAAGCACTTAAAGCTCTGTCTAAGTTGTCAAGCACCGGCAGAAATTCAATAATTACATCTTCTTTAGCACGCGCCCTTGTTTCTTGACGTTCTTTAACAGTACGCTGGCGGAAATTATAAAAATCTGCCCTAACAACTGCTAAATCATGCTCAAGTTCTTTAATTTTTGCTTCAAAATCTTCTGCTTCAGGCTCTGCAGCTTCTTCAACTTCAGGTTCTTTATTTTCCTGCTCTTGATTTTCTTTTTCTTCTTCTAACTCTTCATTTAATTCTTCGTTATTCATTCCTCTCTCCTCACTCCTTGACTGCCCGTCTGCCGACAGATAGGCCGTCAGGCAGGCCTAATTCCTCATTATTTAGTGCATCTGCGACACTTTCAAGAACGCTGATAGATTTTTCATAGTCCATTCTAAGCGGGCCGATTAAACCTAAAACTGCTCTTTGCTGACGCGGACGCGCCGGAATTAAAATCATAGCGTTGTCTTCCATTCCTTCGGTTTCGTTTTCTTCACCGAGAGAAATTTTTAACGCGCTTGATTTTCGGCAATTTTCAATCATTCGCGCTAAAGGTTTTTCCTGTTCAAGCAAATTCAAAACCGCCTGCAGTCTCGATAAAGCCTGAAAATGAGGAAGGCTCAAAATCTGCCGCGCTCCAGAACTGAAAAATTTATAATTCTGCTCCGTCAAAAATTTATCAAGTTCTTTAATAGCTTCTCTGCATGAAATTTCTGCTTCTTCCAAGCCGCCCGAAACATATTGATAAAGAATTTCACGGACTTCGCTCCAAGAATGGCCGCTCGCGATTGTGTTGATACGCCGCGTTAATTCTTCGAGAGTTCCTGCGTCAATGTCGTAAGGCAGATTAAACTGCGAATGGTGAACAAGTCCGCCCTTAAGAATTATTAAAGCTAAGACGTTATTTCCGCCGATCAGCATTAAATCAATTCTTTGAATTTCAGCAGCGTCGAGTGTCGGCACAGCAGCTACAGCCACGCAGTTTGTAAGTCTTGCCATAAGGTGAGTAACATGATTAAGAAGTTCCTCAATACCGCTCCGGCTTCCTAAAATTTCGCGCTTAATGTCTTCTTCGTGAAAATGACTTCGCGCTCTCGCCGTAACAGAATCGACATAAACTCTATAAGCCCTCGCAGTCGGAAGTCTTCCTGAAGAAGTGTGAGGCTGATAAAAATATCCCATTTCTTCAAGGTCGGCCATTTCGTTACGAATTGTCGCGGGGCTGTATCTGTTCAAATATTTTTTTACGATAGTCCTCGAACCTGCAGGCTCTCCTGTCTTTATATATTCGTAGACGACTGCAAGAATTATGCTTAATTGTCTCTCTGTCATTTTGTTAGCTCACCTCCGTTTTAATTTTTTATTTTACTCTTAGCACTCTCTCTTAATGAGTGCCATTAATTTTTTAACGCGGATAAGATTAGCAGACTCGTTTATAAAAGTCAACACGAAAAAAGGCAAGTAGGAGTTAGGAAGTAGGAATTAGGAAGTATTTTTGAGAAAAATTTTTCTTCAGTATTTAATTTATTATTTAATGTTTCGTCTTATTCGGTGGTTACGGCAAACAATTTCAAACTGATACGTTTCTCAGACATTTTGCCATTTCGACAGCCCGTGCGTTTTCTTCAACGTCATGAACTCTCAAAATATTAACACGGCCGTATAAAATTCCCGACAGAGCAACGGTCGCAAATAAATTTTTCCCTGTAAATCTTTTCCGCGAATGTCCGACTAAAATCGGAAGTCCGAAAACTTTCAGGCTTTCTAAATTTTTTATAATTTCAAAATTATCTTCAGAAGTTTTGCCGAAGCCTAAGCCCGGATCTAAAATTAAATTTTCACGTTTAACGCCTAAATTATCGAGAATTTGTAATTTTCCGCTGAAATATTTAATCATTGAGCTTAAAATATTTTCGCAAGGCTCTTTCTGAAAATGAGATAAAACATAAGGCACACCCAAACGCGAAATTAATTCAGGCATTTTATCATCAAATTCAAAGCCGCTGATGTCGTTAATGATGTCCGCGCCCTCAGATATTGCAATATTTGCTGCTTCAGATTTATAAGTATCAACTGAGATAATTGCATCAGGAAATTTTTTCCGCAAAATTTTCAAAGCCGGTATTAATCTCTCAAGTTCAGTGTTCACACTGACAGGTTCAAAGCCCGGACGTGTTGACTCTGCTCCGATATCTAAAATTGAAGCTCCTTGAGATAAAAATTTTTCTGCTGTATCTAAAATATTATTTTCGTTGAAACGGCTTGCCTCGTGAAAAGAATCCGGCGTCAAATTTATAATCGCCATTAATTTTGTATCATTGTCTAATTTTAATTTTTCCCCGACATTCCAATTATTTTTATTTATATTAGTAAATGCCTGCGAAAGTTCTTCACGCAAAGATTTTAAGCCCCAGCAGTCCATAGATTTTAATTTTTCGAGAAGACTTTTTAACTGCGTTGGTGTAGCCATTATTAAAACGTCGCTGAAATCGCTTTTTCCGTCAATAACATGCTTAGTTACTATTGTGTCGCCTCCGCGCGCTAAAAGTTCCTGTTTTAAGAAAGCCGCCGCTCTGTAGTCAACATGCTCTCCGTAAAAATGCAAAATGTTAGATTTAGGTGCAAGATATGCAAAGGCTCGCGGATCTGTTTGAATTTTTTGAGTTATTGCAAGTAAATCTGAAGAATTTTTTATATTAACCGGATAAATCATTAAAAACAGTTAGGAGTGAGAAATGAGGAATTAGAAATGTTTTTGTTTTTTCACTCCTAACTCCTAACTCCTAATTCCTAATTGTCTTTTCACTGTCCTTTCTTTCTGTCCGATGTTGTTACGACAAATCTTTGAATACAAATAAACAACAATAACAAAAGTCCTGTTGCAATTTTGCCCCACCATGAAAGCAGATTGCCGTTGAAAGTTATTAACGCCGGGATTACAGATTTCAACAGAACTCCGAACAAAGTTCCAGCCATGTAGCCGACACCGCCTGTTAATAAAGTTCCGCCGATGACAGCACATGTTATAACTTCAAGTTCGCCGCCCTGCAAAGATAAATTCCAGCCGCTTTTAACATAAAGAGCGTAAGAAATTCCGGCCAAAACTGAACATAAACCGTTGAAACCGTATACCAAAACTTTTGTGCGTCCTACAGGAAGACCCATTAAAGCCGCTGACTGCTCATTGCCGCCTATTGCGTAGATGTTTCGGCCAAATCTCGTTCTCTGCAGGATAAAAGCACCGATAATTATCATTACCAAAAACAAAATTACATTAAAATTTATAAATGCTATCGGCTTAATTTTTACCCAATTACCGTCAACGTATTTCATGAGATAAATTTTCCAGCCCGCAAGAGCGTCAATGAATGGGTGTTTAATATCAATAGACTCGCGGCTTATCAATGAACAAACTCCGCGCGCTAAAAACATTCCAGTCAAAGTTGTAATAAACGCCGGAACGTTAAGATAATGAATAACCCAGCCCATGAGCAGACCTAAGCCCACGCCCATTACTAATGCCGCCGCAATACAGGTAAGAGGGTGAAGCCCTAAAACTGTAGTGCCGTAAGCTATGAACATTCCCGTAAGTGAAGCAACCGCGCCGACTGACAAATCTATACCGCCGGTAATTAATACCATCGTCATACCCACGGCAGAAATACCAAAATAAGCATTATCTATAAACAAATTCACAAATGTTCTGACCGTCAAGAAGCCTTTATCACCGTAAAGGAAAGCACCGAAAGCATAAATAGCTAAGAAAATTCCAATGGTAGCGTATACCATTATATATTTAGGATTCGTAATTCTTGTCCATAAAGTTTGCTTTTTCATGCTTTCATACCTCCTTTACGAAGAGCGCGGAGAGCGGCCCGCTTTGCGAAATATTTTCTAACCGGCTCGGACTGCAACACTATAACTACAGCTATAATCAACGCTTTGAAGGCCATTGTAGCTTCCGCAACGATACCAAAATAATATACAAATGTTACAATCGTTCGTATTATTAAAGACCCTACAACAGTACCGGCAAGGCTGAATTTTCCGCCCGACATATTTGTACCGCCTATGACTACAGCTAAAATCGCGTCCATTTCAAAATTTAATCCGGCATTATTCGAGTCGTTGGACATTATTCGGCTTGAGTAAATTAATCCGGCAATCCCTGACAGCAGACCCGTTATCATGAATACGATTAATATTACGCCAGCGGCTTTGATGCCGGAGAGTTTACTCGCATTTGGATTAACTCCTACTGATTCTACAAATGCTCCGAATGCTGTTTTGCGTGTGAAAAGAGCAACGGCGATAACCACGACAATCGTAATGATTATCGGCATCGGCAAATATAAAAAACTTCCCTGACCAATAAATCTAAACGGAGAATAACCTGTTGTAAATTGTTTGCCGTCAGTCAAAATTTGTGCAACTCCGCGTCCGCATACCATTAAAATTAATGTAGCGATTATAGGCTGAATACCGCCTTTAGCAACAAGAAAACCGTTGAATAATCCCATTAATGCACATACAATAAGCGGCACTGCCAATACTAAAATATACGAGCATACAGTGTAATCGCCCGGCGTTGGATATGCAAGAACGTCCCAACGGAGAAATTTTAAGGCTATAGCTCCGGCAACTGCAACGAGTGCGCCGACAGATAAATCTGTTCCGCCTAATGCTATTACTAAAGTCATGCCCATTGAAATTATTGTAATTTCCGCACTGCGGTTTACGATGTCAATTAAACTGCCGTATAACATTCCCGTCGAAGGCTGATAACTTATACTAAAGAAATCAGGACGGATTAAAAAACATACAAGCAAAATTAAAAGTTCCGCAATAACTGCCCACGTAACTTTTGACTGCATCAGGCTTGAAATATCAAAACTTTTTTTAGACATTCTACGCCGCTCCTTCTGCAATTATTTTCAAAATATCTTTTTGTGTGCATGAAGCACCGTCAACTTCTGTAACTTTTGCGCGGTCTCTCATGATTACCACTCTATTTGAGCATCGGATAATTTCGTCAAGTTCTGAACTTATGAAAATTACAGAAACGCCCTGCCCGCACATTTCGAGCATTAAACGCTGAATTTCGGCTTTTGCTCCAATATCTATGCCGCGAGTGGGTTCGTCCAAAATAAAAACTTTAGGACTTGCCGCCATCCAACGCGCCAAAATTACTTTCTGTTGATTTCCGCCTGAGAGTTCACCGGCTTTTTTCTCGCAGTCCGGAGTTGCTATACCAAGCATTTTTATATACTTGTTAGCAAGTTCAGTCTGTTCTTGTTTAGTCATGGGCTTCATGAAACCTTTTCGGGATTGTACAGCGAGCATTATATTTTCACGGATTGAGAGATCGCCTATAATTCCGTCGCGCTTTCTGTCTTCCGGGCAAAATGCAATATCAGCTTTTATTGCGTCAAAAGGCTGTTTAATTAGTATTTTTTCACCGTCAACATAAATATCGCCTTTAACGGTTTTTGTAGCTCCGAAAAGCATTTCTGCCGTCTCCGTGCGTCCGCTTCCGAGCAATCCTGCAAAGCCTATTAACTCGCCTTTCTTGACATTTACTGAAATATCATGAATTTTTGAAGCATCGCCGATGTGTTCAGCTTTAAGCATAAATTCAGCGTCAGGAGCAACTTCAGAACGTTTAAGACTAAAAATTACGTCCATGTCCTTGCCTACCATTTTGGTAACAAGTTCGACTTTTGTAAGTTCGTCAATGTTGTAAGTTCCGACTAAATGGCCGTTCCTTAAAATTGTCATTCTGTCTGAAACCGCGTAGATCTGATCAAGGAAGTGAGTAATGAAAATAATTCCCATGCCTGAGGCTTTAAGTTCGCGCATTACGCTGAACAATAATTGCACTTCATTCTCATCGAGTGAACTTGTAGGCTCGTCCAAAATCAAAATTTTTGCTTGAATATCAACGGCTCTTGCTATTGAAGTCATCTGCTGGATAGCTGTAGAATAGTATGAAAGCGGCCTTGTAACGTCAATATCAAGATGAAAACGCGACATAAGTTCCGAAGCGCGCCGGTTAATTTCTTTCCAGTCAATTTGACCGTGTTTCATTGGCTGGCGGCCTACAAAAATATTTTCAGCAACAGTAAGATTGGGACACAAATTTATTTCTTGGAAAACTGCAGAAATTCCAAGCTCGATAGCGTTGCCGGGATCAGTCGGAGCAATCTCTTTGCCGTCCAAAATAATTTTCCCTGCGTCCATTCTATTAACGCCCGTGAGGCATTTTATAAGGGTAGATTTGCCCGCTCCGTTCTCGCCTAAAAGAGAATGAATTTCTCCGGCTCTCAGCGAAAAATCTACTCCGTCTAAGGCTTTAACACCGGGAAATTGAATAGTAATGCCTTTCATTTCGAGGATATTTTTTTCCTGCAAAATTTTTCTCCCCTTCCGTTAAAAGTACAAAAAAACAGGGTCGAAGAGTTTTTTCGGCCTCTCCGCCCTGTGAGTATTCATGATTAAAAATTAGTAAATACGCTGTGAAATTACGTCAGCGGCTTTGATTGATTTTACTGTGCCTAAATCAATTCCGCCGTTCATATCGAACACACCTTCTTCAGGGTGAACGACTGTCTTATCAAATTTTTCGCCGCGAATTAAAGCTTCGATTGTCGGGACAACAAATTTTCCGTAAAGAGGCGTACACTCAACTGTGCAGTTCATTTCGCCCGCTACGATTGCCTCGAAAGCAGCTTTGACTGAGTCGCAGCCGACGATAATAATATCTTTGCCGGGAACTTTTCCTGCCGCTTTGATAGCGTCGATTGCGCCTAATGCCATGTCATCGTTCTGAGCGATTAAGACATCGATTTTGTCGATTGACTTAAGCCAGCTTTCCATAACGGCCTGACCTTCAGCGCGTGTGAAGTTTCCTGTCTGCTGTCCTACTAATTTAAGATGAGGATATTCTTTGAGGGCTTTCAAGTTGCCTTCAGTGCGTCCGGTCTGTGCGCTTGCTCCGGTCGTGCCTTCCATGATTACGACATTGACATCTGTGTCGCCTTTGCCGATGCTCTTGAGGTATTCGCCTGCCCAAGCTACCTGTCTGCGTCCTTCTTCAACGAAATCGCCGCCGAACGCAGCAACGTAGTCGATTTTGTCAGCGCAGTCGGGAAGACGGTCGATTAAAAGCAAAGGAATTTCAGCCTCGTTGACTTCCTTTAATACTTCGTCCCAGCCCGTTGAAACAACGCCGGTGAAAAGGATATAATCAACGTCTTGAGTTATGAAGTTACGGAGTGCTTTAATCTGATTTTCCTGCTTCTGCTGTCCGTCGTCGTAAACGAGTTTCCAGCCCGGATGATTTTCGATTGCTGAACGTAAATCATCGGTGTTAGCTGTACGCCAGTCTGACTCTTGGCCGATCTGAGAGAAAGCAATAACGACATCTTTTGCACTCGCTGCTGATACGCAGATTACCATGACAAGCGCAAGGGTAAGGAACAATACTTTTTTCATAAAAAATTCCCTCCGTACATATAAAAAAATTTTGAAATATTTTTTGAAGTAAAAAAATTTTACACCTAAAAAATTAATTTGACAATCTCGTGAATTTTGGGGATTATAATCATAAAAAATTTTTTACAGAACGGAGCATTAAAATTAAAAATGCAGGAAAAAATTTACGAAGACAACTGGCCGTTGTTCGAGAAAGTTTTAGGATATTTGCGCTATCTTACTGTCAAAAAATATATCACTGACGAGGGCAAACCCGTATGCGCCGATGTAGGCTGCGGATTTAACGGAAGATTTCTTTTCAGCATAGCAAGTAAAATAAAACGCGGCTACGGCATTGATATCCGCGCCAATGAAGTCGAAAAAGGCAACATAACTCTCATAAATAATTCGCTCTGTGGGGGGGGTATCCCGTTAGAGTCAAATTCGGTCGATAGAGTTTTCTCGCTCGCAGTCATAGAACATCTTAATGACAAGGATTTAGCGTTAATTTTCTCAGAAAGCGTCAGAATTTTAAGACCCGCCGGAAAAATTATTCTCACAACTCCGACACCGCTTGCCAAGCCCGTTTTAGAGTTTTTAAGTTTTAGGTTAGGATTAATCAGCCGCGAATCAATTTTGGAACACAAACATTATTGGAATAAACGCGAACTTTTCGCGCTAATGGAGCGTTACGGCTGTGAAGTTGTGAAATACAAAAAATTTCAGTTTGGTATGAATCAGCTTTTAGTTGCAAAAAAAATTTCAAAAAATCAAACGCAAGTGCTAAAATAACACTTACGAACTATTCAAAAAAATTTCTAAAAATTTTCAGGGAAAAATAATTTTTTCAACTACATTTTCAACTACAAAAATCTTAAAATTTTTTAGTTTTAATAATTATTTGCGGATTAAAAATAAAAATTAAAATTTACAACGTGTGAAGCGACGGATCTGCAACGACCTCATCAAGAAGATTTTTATTTCTCGCAAAAGAATTGCGCCCGGCCATAGCTACCATTACTGCGTTATCTGTACAGCGTTTTATTTCGGGAAGCCATG
>CAMVMK010000036.1 GCA_947168585.1 uncultured Fretibacterium sp. | reverse complement strand
TTGAGTCAAATTTAATTCTCAAGTGATCCATGTTATCGGCGGTGTTGTGAGCCTTAAGGATTCCGTAAGCGATCGTGCCTTTCTTAGCTTCGGCCTTGTTGTATTGATTTCCTGCCTGGCTTTCCGGTACTACTTTCGAGCCGTTGATGAGGTAAACGCCTTCATCGTAAAGTTTAATCATTTAAGAATATACCCCCTTGAGATATAATTTTTTAACAGCGAAAGAACTTCATTAATTAAATGAAATCATGAAATTTTCGCGTTATTTCATAAATTTTATCTGAGAAAATTTTTGAATGAATATTTATAATTTAATTTTGAATGACGAGATTATAACACGCAGACTTTATTAATTTGATGAGTGAATTTAACGATTAAGCAAAGAAAAATTTTTTTTGTATTATAATTTAAGAAAAATTTTAGGAAGTGAAAAATAAAAATGCTCGGCGATTATACATGGAGTTTAATAGATAAAGAATCTGAATGTTTAGCGCAACGTTTCAAGGCCGTTTCAAAAAATTTAGCAAACGCCAACACTCCCGGTTATGCGCGTCATAATGTTTCGTTTGAAGACCAGCTGCGCGAAGTTATGGAGCAGGATAAAAAACTTCACATGACAGTAACAGATAAAGCTCATATTCCGTCGCACCCGTTGAAATTTGATGACGTTCACGCGGCCGATATGAAAATCATGGACGAACAATATAGACTTGACTTGAATAACGTTGACCCCGAGCGCGAGATGGCTGTCTTGGCTGAAACCCGAATGATGTACACGGGATTTATGAGAGTAGCCTCGAGCAAACTCACGATGTTAAAATCCGTCATCGCAGGAAGATAATTTTTTTAGTGAGGAGTTAGGGGTTAGGAGTGAGGAGTTAAATAATGAAAAAAATTTTAATTTTATTTTTGATTTTTTTAATTCCCTGCGCGGCTGAAGCAGATTTATCTGACGGGCAGGATATTTATGTCCGCAGAGATGTTTATCAAAGCGACATGAGAAATATTAACGAAAAGTTAGATACAATCTTAAGCGAACTTAAAGCCCAGCGTGAGGACATAAATAAATTAACTCAAGCTGTTGCCGTGCTGTCGGAACGTATTGACGGCGTAAATAAATCGTTAAATGAAAAAATTGACGGTGTTGAACAAAAGTTAGGCAATAAAATCGATGCAGTCGAACAGAAATTGAATGAAAAAATTGATGCCGTAGATAAAAGATTGTCAGTACGTATGGACGATTTACGCAACGGCTTGTATCTTGTTATTGCTTTATTTGCTACGATTATGTTATTGCCGTTCGTAAAAAACTGGTACGAGGAAGGAATAAAGCAAAAAGTTGAAGCCTTTAAGCCCTCGTTCACTCTTGATGACGTTAAAAAATTAATCGAAGAAAATAACGCAATGTTATTAAGCAGACTTCAAGGAGGTGCAATTTAATAAATGAAAATTTTTGACAGCATGGAAATAGCCGGAAGTTCTTTAACGGCTCACAGGCTTTGGATGGACACTATTTCATCGAACTTGGCCAACATCAACACAACGCGGACAAAAGCCGGAGGACCTTATAAACGCCGTGTTCCTGTTTTTTCGGAAATGTTAGACACGACTATCGGCGGTTATCATGATATAGGCGGTGTCAGAGTTATCGGAATTTCCGAAGACCAGAGCGCGCCTCGAATGACTTATCAGCCCGATCATCCTGACGCTGACGAAAAAGGTTACGTAGCTTATCCGAATGTTAATTTAGTACGCGAAATGACAGATATGTTAGTAGCGAGCCGGGCTTATGAAGCAAATTTATCAGTCGTAACTACAGGCCGCGATATGTGGAACGGTGCTCTCGATGTAATGCGTGCATAAAAATTTCGTGATATAATAATTAAAATTTGAATCAGTTCTCGAATGGAAGGGAACTGATTTTTATTATTACATTTATTACTACAAAATTACAAATTTTTTTCAGCTGCCGTGAGCTTTCATGAAAAATTTTTCAAAAAAATCCCGCTTCTTTTTTAAGAACGGGGAAATTTTTCTAAAAATTAAATCTTCTCTTCATTTATTAGCCGAGAAGCGATGACAATAATGATGTTAATATGTTGCCATCTCCGACTTTATCTGCAGTGTTACCACTTAGACATTTTTTTCACCTCCTCACCTTTAAGAACTCAAAATTTATTAAATTTTCCCCCCCCCCCAAGACAATTTTGTCAAATAAAAATTATCAAACTTAATTTATTGTATAATCACATAAAAAATAAATTTATTTTGGAAGGATTCTTTCATAATTCATGCAGAAAAAATTTTCATTTTTAACTCTAATTTTATTTTTATTAATTTTTATTCCGTCAATAGAGGCCGCAGAAACTAAAGAATTAACTACTGATTATGTTACACGGCTTCAAAACGAAATCAGCGGAGATATTTCAAGACTGCAGCAGCCTATTAACTCGGCTCTCGCTGAAATTAAACTTTCAAGTTCCGATATAAGAACGCGTATAACAGAACTTGCAGATTTGACAGAAAAATCTTCGGACGATATGGCGGCGTGGGGCTATACTGACGAGCAGCGCGAATTTCATACTCAAGTTTTATCTCAGTTAAGCGTGGCTTATACAGCTTACGAGGCTCTCTCTCAAACTCTGCAAAGTTCAAAGGCTCCTGCGGAAATTAACGCTTCCGAACTCGAAAATACAACTTCGCCGGACATTAATGCCAGCGACGAATTAAGAAAAGAAATTACAAAAGTTTCAAGAGGGCTTGACGTTCAAGTTTTTTATTTACAGTCAAGACTAAGCAAATTAAAAGCAGACCTTAACGAAGCAACAGAACTTCAAAAGAAATTAAAAGCTGCCCAAGAAGGCGGAGACGCTCTCGAACTTCCCCGAACGCACGTTTTAAGGCTCGAACTTTCAAGATTAAACGTAGCTTTGACACGTCTACAGGTCAGGGCTCAATGGAAAACTTTTGATCAAAACGTAGCTAACATTCAACGTTTAAGACGGCGGCTCGCGGATATGCAGAAAAATTTAATTTTCCCGCAGGAAGTTTTAGACGGAATTTTAGAAAAACTCCAAACTCGAATTAACGAACTTACCGATGAATTAACTTCGGCGCGTAAGGCTCTCGACTCGGCTAATGCTGCTCTCGTCCGGGCAAGGGCTGCTTTAGGTTCGGCAGATGTCAGCATTTTAACGAACGCTTCAGCTGCTTACACTGCCCGAAGTGCCCGCGTAAATTATTGGGAGTATATGATTTCTTTAGTTGATGACGAGATAGGAATTAACCGCGAATTTCAGCAGGCTTGGCGCGACAGATATAAATTATTCCACGATGAAGCAACCGGCGAAGAAATTTGGAAACTCCGGGACTCTGCTCAAAACAGAATTAATGAACTTCAATCACAGCTTGACGGAGTCAGGACGCTTGAAAATTCAGTTTTGCGTCAGGTCGAAGCGACTCAATCTCAAGCTACAGCCGAAGGAGTTTCGGGAGTAATTCAGCAGAATATTTTGCAGGCCGCCGAAAATTACAGAAAAATAATTTCAGATATTTTCAACCGTTACGAGGCTTTAATCCCCGATGCAGTTTTTTTACAGCAAAGAATTTACAACGAAGCTAACGACAACATAAGCGCGTTAAGGCTTGCCGAAAAAGTCAGCTCTTTCAGCAAAGACACTGTGATGGGCTTCTTAAACACCGAACTTTGGCAGGGCGAGGGCTATTCTGTAACCGTCAGCAAATTAATAATCGCAATCGCTGTATTTTTATCGAGTTTCTTCTTAAGTTCATGGGGAAGCAACTGGATAAAACGCCGGATGATTTATAGATTTAAGGCAAATATCACAGCTGCTAACGGAGTTCAAAGAATTGTATTTTATATTTTATGGGTAGCCTTTGCATTAATCGCGTTAAATATCGTTCAAATTCCTTTGACGGCGTTTGCGTTTATGGGCGGTGCTTTTGCGGTCGGCATAGGTTTTGGAATGCAGAACATCTTTAACAACTTAATCAGCGGTTTCATAGTAATTTTCTCGCGTCCCTTCAAAGTAAATGATATAGTCGACGTTATGGGAGTTCAAGGAACTGTTGAGGACATCGGCTCGCGTTCTACAACTATAAAAACTTGGGACGGTTTTGATGTAATTCTGCCTAACAGATATTTCCTTGAAAACAGCGTTACTAACTGGACGAAATCGGACTTAAAGAAGCGCGAAATTTTGAAAGTCGGAGTTTCTTACGATGCTGACAGCCGAAAAGTCGAGAAAATTTTGCTTGACGTTGTTAAAGGCCATTCGCAGGTCTTGAAAAATCCTGCGCCGTTCGTAATTTTCAAAAATTTCGGGGATAATTCGCTCGATTTTGAAATTTATTACTGGATAGAATTAAGAACTTCGTCAGGCATGAAAGTTTCAAGCGATATGCGCCACCATATTATGGCAATTTTTGAACGCGAGGGAATTAGTATCCCGTATCCTCAGCGCGATATTCATATTATTAATGACGAGGCAAAGAAAATAGCACCTGATGAGCCTGAAAATCCGGAGGAAAAATCTGAAAATGCCTGATAAAAATTCATGGCGCGATGAACACACTAATAATTTATGCCGTGCGTTTTTAGACTTGAAAGACATCGAAGAAGTTTATAAATTTCTCGAAGATTTAGCGACTATCGGCGAGATTAAATCTATGGCACAGCGTCTTGAAGTTGCAAAATTATTGAGCAGGTCGAAAAAATATCCCGAGATCGTCAGCGAGACAGGCGCAAGCACCGCAACTATAAGCCGCGTCAAAAAATGTCTCGACTACGGCGCAGGAGGCTATAAAATAATTTTAGAGCGTGAAAACTTGACGTAAAAATTTTTTAGAGTATAATTCTTTTTCGTCATGCCTCACCCTTTCAGTGCGGGGGTGGCGGAATTGGTAGACGCGCAAGACTAAGGATCTTGTGGCTAACTAAATGGCTGTGGGAGTTCGATTCTCCCCCTCCGCACCATTTTTTATAGATAAAAACGTCCATCTGAAGAATTTCTTCAGATGGATTTTGCCTTTTTATGACGTGCTTTAATTATTATTTAGCATCGACATAAACGTTACATTAAGCCGCGAGCCGTTTATGTATAGCATATCTTTAGCTTCTCCTTCTTTGATGAAGCCGGATTTCAGATAACTTTTTTGCCTTGAAACGTTATTCAATCCATTGATTACATTTTTTAGTAAAAGCTTCGTCTCCGCTTATCTTGTGAGCTTCAACAGCTTCTTTAATGTATAAAAGTTCGTTGCCTGCGAGCGGAGGAATATTAAACGGGATCATTAAAATTGTTCCTTTCAATGTTAATAGTATTTTTTACAACATGCTGCGGTGCGCTGTTTATACAGATACCGATTATGCCGAGCAAAAGCATTATCATTCTGCTTGAAAATAATAACACAGACATCATAGAACTGTAACCCATAGGGACTTCAGGCTGTAAAAGTTTCTTCATGATTATGTATAATCCGTAAAGAAAACCCATTGAAGCAAAGAGAGTCCCGGCTAGTTGAAATAAAAACTGCACAGCGTTTTTGAGTTTTAAGAAGCCAGGCGTTTATAAACAAAACCATAATCAGCCAGCAAATTCACCTGTAAGTGCGGGTAAACCGCTCCCGTTCTTCCTTTCTTATCTTAAATTATTTATTTTATGCGAAAGAATTTTAAGTTATACGCTCGAATTTTTCAAGATTTCGTAAAAATTTCAAAAGGATTTTGTTATAATTGCGGAAAAATTTTTCACAATTTTAATAGGGGGATTTTATAAAAATGATACCGACAAGAGAACAGGCTCTTGAACTTGTCAAAAAATATAACAAGGAAGAGTCTCATATTCATCACGCTATAGCTGTCGAAAACGCTATGAGACATTTCGCTCAGCTTTATCACGAAGACCCGGATTTATGGGGCATTGCAGGACTTCTTCACGATATAGACTGGGAAATGACTACTGAAACTCCTGAAAAACATTGCCACGTTGCTCCCGATTTATTGCGCGAAGCCGGAATCGATGAAGATATTATTCACGCTGTTCAGTCTCACGGATTCGGAATCTGCTCAGACGTTGAACCCTCAAATAATTTAGAAAAAACTCTTTTCACGATTGACGAATTAACAGGATTAATAATTACTGCAGGACTTGTAAGGCCGTCAAAATCGCTCGCGGACTTGGAATTAAAATCCGTCAAGAAAAAATGGAAAGATAAAGCCTTCGCACGCGGAGTCAACCGCGAAATTATCAAACAAGGCGCAGAAAAAATGAATATGCCTCTCGATGACGTTATCAACGAGACTATAATAGCTCTGCGTCCGGTTGAAAAAGAAATCGGCATGTAAATATCACGTAAATATGCTAATATTACTCTAAGTATTTTTTCTAATGTCTTAACTAAAAATAAGGAGGATTTATAGAAATGATGAAGTATCTTCAGAAAATCGGAAGATCTTTAATGCTTCCGGTGGCTTGCTTGCCTATCGCGGGAATTTTATACGGTATAGGCTACTGGATTGACCCTGTAGGCTGGGGTGCGAACAACATAATCGCGGCGTTTTGCATTAAAGCTGCTGCAGCAATCATTGATCAAATTCCTTTATTATTCTCAATAGGTGTTGCACTCGGAATGGCTGACGAACAGGACGGAACAAGTGCTCTTGCCGGTCTTGTTTCGTGGCTGATGATGACGAATTTATTATCGCCTGCCGCTATAGCTATGTATCAGGGCGTTGACGTTGCTCAAGTTCCTGCGGCTTTCGGAAAAATTCAAAATGCTTTCATAGGAATTTTAGCAGGTTTAATCGGAGCAGGGTGTTTCAATAAATTCAAACATACGGAACTCCCCGAAGCCTTAGCGTTTTTCAGCGGAAAACGCTGCGTTGCAATCGTTACGGGCTTTGCTTCGATTTTTACGTCCGTAATTCTTTATTACGTTTGGCCTTTATTCTACGGCGCACTCGTGAATTTCGGAATTTCTATTATTAAACTCGGCCCGGCCGGAGCTGGAATTTACGGAATGTTGAACAGGCTTTTAATTCCGCTCGGACTTCATCACGCTTTGAACGCTGTTTTCTGGTTCGACACGGCAGGAATTAACGACTTAGGAACATTCTGGGATGGTACAGGAACTCTCGGGACAACGGGAATTTATATGACAGGATTTTTCCCGGTAATGATGTTCGGACTTGTCGCCGGAGCTTTTGCAATGTATAGAGCCGCGAACTCGGAGCGTAAAGGAATGGCCGCGAGTTTATTAATGGCCGGAGCTCTTGCTTCATTTTTTACGGGAATAACTGAGCCTCTCGAATTTTCATTCATGTTCTTAGCACCGGGCTTATATATTCTTCATGCGATTTTGACTGGCGTATCTATGGCCGTTTGCGCTTATCTTCCTGTAAGATGCGGATTTAATTTCAGCGCGGGTCTTGTCGACTGGATTTTAAGTTTCAAAGCACCTATGGCCGTAAATCCTTTATTAATTCTGCCGATCGGTCTTGCCTTTGCGGCGGTTTATTATGTTGTCTTTGCTTGGGCAATCAAGCAGTTTGACCTCAAAACTCCGGGCCGTGAAGTTCCTGTTAAAAAAGAAAAGAAAACCGTAACCGTCAGCAGCATTAAAAACAGTTACACGGACATAGCCAAAGACATTTTAGAAGGCTTAGGCGGCCGTGCTAATCTTAAAGATATTAACTACTGCGCCACAAGACTTAGAATTATCGTGAACGCCCCTGAAAAAGTCGACGAAGCAAAAGTAAATACCCCGGGCGTTCTTGGAGTTGTAAGACCTGCCAAAGATAATTTGCAGGTTGTTATCGGTACGAAAGTTCAATTTGTTTTCGATGAATTAATGAAACTCGCCGGAGCAGAGTAATTTTTCTAATCTAAATTATTTTAAGAATCAGGAATTAGGAGTTAGGAATTAAAAAAAATTTCTCATTCCTAATTCTTATTTTTATATTAAACGTCTAAATTTTTGACCTCGTGAGCGTTTGAGATTATAAATTCTCTTCGCGGTTCAACTTTATCGCCCATCAAAATATCAAAATACTCATCGGCCAAGAAATTATCATCAAGTTCGACTTTCTTTAATATTCTATTTTCAGGGTTCATAGTCGTTTCCCAAAGCTGTTCGGGATTCATTTCGCCGAGACCTTTATATCTTTGGACGCTGACTTTTGCAGGGTCTGGCGCGCTGTCAACATGCTGACGTAATTCGCGGTCAGTATAGCAGTAATTTACAGTTTTTCCGAACGCAACGCGATAAAGAGGCGGCTGTGCTAAATACAAATATCCCTGAGCCAATAATTCCGGCATGTGCCTATAAAAGAACGTCAATAAAAGCGTGCTTATGTGGGCTCCGTCAACATCGGCATCCGTCATTATAATAATTTTATGGTAACGGAGTTTAGCCGCGTCAAATTTGTTGCCGATACCGCAGCCGAGTGCCGTAATTATAGTTTGAATTTCGCGGTTAGCTAACATTTTATCCATGTGAGCTTTCTCAACGTTCAAAATTTTTCCGCGTAAAGGCAAAATCGCTTGGAAAGTTCTATCGCGTCCCTGCTTGGCACTGCCGCCTGCCGAGTCTCCTTCGACTATATATAATTCAGTGTCTTCAGCATGTTTTGAGGAGCAGTCTGCTAATTTTCCCGGAAGACTTAAGCCTGACATTGCTCCTTTGCGGACAAGTTCACGGGCTTTTTTAGCGGCTTCTCTTGCTCGCCGTGCTTTTAGAGCTTTCTCAACGATAGGCTTAATAATTTCCGGCCTGTCTTCAAACGTTGACATTAAACCTTCATAAACAAGAGAGTCAACTGCTCCTCGAACTTCACTGTTGCCGAGTTTAGTTTTAGTTTGCCCCTCAAATTGAGGTTCGCTGAGTCTTACTGATAAAACGCATGTCAAACCCTCTTTTAAGTCATCGCCTGAAAGATTTTCTTCTTTTTCTTTTAAGACTTTTGCGTTTCGTGCAGCTTCGTTAATAGCGCGCGTTAAAGCCGTTCTAAGTCCGACTAAGTGAGTGCCGCCCTCGATAGTGTGAATTAAATTCGCGTAAGTGTAAACATGTTCCTGATAGCTGTCGTTATATTGAAAAGCAACATCGATTGAAATATTATCGCGTGTACCTGACAAAACTACGGGATTTTCAAATAAAGGCATTCTGTCGCGGTCGATATATTTAACGAAAGCTCCGATTCCGCCTTTGAATAAATATTCGCGGCTCTCGTTTGTGCGTTCGTCAAGGACTGAAATTTTCAGGCCCGGATTTAAGAAAGCTAATTCTTTGAAACGGCTCTTTAACGTGTCCAAAGAGTGGTGAACGTCCTCAAAAATTTCTTTGTCAGGAAGATATTCAATTCTTGTGCCTCGCCAGTCAGCCGGAACTCCTTCAGATAAATCTGTAACGGGAACACCGCGCTCAAAACGTTGAGTTTTTTCTACGCCGTCTCTTGCAATAGTAACGATGAGCCATTCGGACAAAGCATTAACGACCGAAACTCCGACGCCGTGAAGACCGCCTGAAACTTTATAAGCTCCGTTTCCGAATTTTCCTCCGGCGTGCAAGACAGTCAAAACGACCTCGCTTGTAGGTCGGCCGTTATAAGGATGAGGGTCTGTAGGAATACCGCGCCCGTTATCCTGAACGCTGATGCTCTCGTCTGTATGAATAGTGATTTTAATTTCATCGCAGAAACCTGCCATAGCTTCGTCAACGGAGTTATCAACGACTTCGTAGACTAAGTGATGAAGTCCGCGTGTGCTTGTGTCGCCGATATACATTCCGGGACGTTTTCTGACAGCTTCGAGACCTTCTAAAACTTTTATGCTTTCAGCTCCGTAATTTGAAGCAGAATTTGTGATATTGTTATTATTTTCCATAAGAAAAAATTTTTTAGCTCCTTAATTTTCATTCTTAAATATTATCAATTAAGAATTATAGCAAAGCCCGCTGAAAAGATTTTGTTATAATAAAGACACGAGGAAGTCCCGGATGAGACACAGGGCTCATCGGTCAAACGGGGAGTCGCCCTGTGGATTTGAGGTGAAAACTCATGGCCAACCAGAAAGGCAAAAAGCCGAAAAAGAAGCAGCGACGTTCATTCCTCCCCAGGATTGATGTTTTAATCGCTGCTGTCTATTGGTTTCTAAGGATTGTCCTTTTAATATGGGACAGATTTAGCAACTAAAAAAATACCGGCGTAATTCACAAGTTTAGGGGTCTAGTTAACTTCCTCACCGCTGCCCCTATTTCTATTTTAACATAGAAAAAATTTAATGAGATTTTATTTTCATGAAACAAATTACAAGAACACGAGTACGCTATGGAGAAACAGATAAATTTGTGATGTTGTTATTGTTTTCCATAAGAAAAAATTTTTTAGCTCCTTAATTTTCATTCTTAAATATTATCAATTAAGAATTATAGCAAAGCCCGCTGAAAACATTTTGTTATAATAAAGACACGAGGGAGTCCCGGGTGAGTAGCAAGGCTCATTCGTCAAACGGGAAGCCGCTTGCGGATTTGAGGTGAAAAATCATGGCTAACTTCAATAGCAAAAAGCCAAAAAAGAAACAACGGCGTTCGTTCCTTGACCGAGTGGACAAAATCGCCGTTGCGCTCTATTGGGTCGTGAAGACCATTCTTTTATTTATAGATTGGTTTACCCGTTAAGGGTGTAATTCACGAAATCTTCAAACTTAGGGGTCCAGTTAACTTCCTCACCGCTACCCCTATTTCTATTTTAACATAGAAATAATTTAAGGAGATTTTATTTTCATGAAACAAATTACAAGAACACGAGTACGCTATGGAGAAACAGATAAAATGGGCGTTGCATACTATGGCCGCTACATGGACTGGTTTGAGATGGGACGTTCGGATTTATGCAGGGCTAACGGAAAAAGTTTTTCGCTCTGGGAAGCTGAGGGAATTTTACTGCCTGTTGTTGAGGCTCATTGCCGCTATAAATCTTCATTATTTTATGATGAAGAAATTGAAATTGAAACAAGCGTAACGAAATTATCAAAAGTCAGCGTTGAATTTACCTGCAGAATTTTTCACGCCGATACAGATAAATTAGCCGCCGAAGGTTACACTAAGCACGCTTTCACTTCGACTGACGGAAAATTATTACGGGACGGCAATCCTCTGCAGGAATGGCTGAAGAAATGCAATGAGGAATTAGAGTGAACTACTCCCTCTTATAGAAGCGGGAGTCTTCTTGCGAGTTATGATAAAAAATGATTTTCAACTTTTAATCATTTCATAGCGCGGAGAGTTCAAAGTCTGCAGCATAAATTCCATAGGCGTAACATTTCCTGCTGTAATCATCGAGAAAATTCTCGGCGATGTTCCGCTGACTAGAGCAACTCCCTGCTCGTTCATTGTAACGGGCTGCTGATTGTTGCGGCTGTCGACGTTCCAAAAAATTAATTTAGGAAGTTCGTAACCGTTTTCATTAAAAATTTTTTTCGCGTATTCAAAATTTGTTAAATCCGAATTTTCCGCGCAGTAATCAAATTCCATATCTGAAATTATATAAACCGTTGAAGGCATTTCGCTTTGAGGCAGTTTATTTTTCACGGCCGTGTTCAAAATTAACTCGAAAACTTTTTGAATATCCGTGTTAGCCATCTCGTCAAAAGTTTTGCAGTAATTTACTTTCTCGAAAATAGTTTCGCCCTTAATCTCGATTAACTGCGGATTTTCGGAAAAAGTTATGAAATGATTTTTGAATTCGCCTTTGTTTCTTTCAGCAAAATAAATTCCAAGCGACAAAGCTACAGCTATCGGCGAGATCATTTCGTCAACTCTATACATTGAGGCCGATCCGTCAACAACTGCTATAGCGTTTTCTCCGCGCGTAAAATCTTCTTGAGCATTCCAAGTTACATCGATCGATTTTAATTCTTCCGGTGAGAAATCTTTGCGCTGTCCGACTAAAGGCAAAATTATTTCATAAGGCGTTAAAGTCCCCGTGTTCAGCTTGGCCTTGCCGGTTGATACGTCCTCTAAAAATTTTTCGTAACGTTCATTATCGTTGCGGATAAAAGCATTTCTATATTTCAGCATTGCTTTCGAGGGCTGCTGAGAATAATCAAACGTATAATCTTTTTCGCGCAAATTATTTTCAAGAATTTTAATTTTCTTTCTTAAATCCGTGAGAGTTTGACGGTATTTTTTATAATCCATTCCCAAAAATTTTGAGATTTTTCTCGCCTGCCGTCTTGCAATTTTATCTGAAGCATTTATAGACGGAAGCCACTTTGCAAGCAGCGAAGGATTTTCATTTTCAATATCTTTTTGAAGTTCTGATTTTATAAAATTAAGCGCGTCTTCTTCGCATGACGAATTAAAAAGCGAAAAAATATCATCATAGCGTCCGAATTCCGGAATAAATTTTATATTTTTTATAATTGAAGACGGAGAATTTTTCGCAAGCCATTCAAGAATTATTCTGAAAAATTTTCTCTCGCCCAGTCCGCCCCGAACATCACGGGCATAAAAAGCTATTTTCAAAGCTAAATCTTTATCTTCATAAAAAGCCCGCGTAAATCTTTTTTTAATTTCGTCATCTTCTGCGTTTCGTAACGCTCCGGCAGCTGCAAATAAATCTAAGCAGTCGGACATGGTTGTTTTATAAGTTACGGCTGAATTTTCGGTTAAAGTTTTGTTAGCTTCGTTTTCAAAAAAGTCGATATATTTGAGCATAGACATTATAAACTCCTTAAAGCGTCGCAGACTTAAATTTAGAAAGACAAGGCGCAGTTTTTTTAATGATTTACAATCATTGTGCCTAAAGTTTTGCTGTATGCGCCTTTAGACAAAGCACCATTCGGCAACTTAATGCCGCGCCTCGAAGGCTAATTCATTTACTCATATGAATAAATTGCTGTACATGCTTTTATATTTGAAATTATAGCACGTTAAAAGAGAAAATTCTTATTGAAAATTTTTTAATTTACTATAATATTTCAAAAATAACCGCAAATGAGATATTATTAGCAAAATTTTTAGGAATTAGGAAACAGGAAGCAGGAAAAAATAATTCCTCATTCCTCACTCCTCATTCCTCATTAAATAAAAAGGGAATGATTAAAACTGTTTCATGGAACTACAATAGTATGCGTGAGAAAAGGCTCGCGCGTTGCAATGGCCGGAGACGGTCAAGTAACTTTAGGCTCGCAGGTCGTAAAATCGGGGGCCCGTAAAGTCAGAAAATTATTAGACGGAAAAATTTTAACGGGTTTCGCCGGTTCAACTGCCGATGCTATGACTTTGCTCGAAAAATTTGAAGACTGTCTCGAGCAGGAAAAAGGCGACTTAATGAAAGGCGCAGTGAAATTAGTTAAAGAATGGCGGACGGACAAAGTTTTAAGAAAACTTGAAGCTATGATGCTTGCCGCTGACACTGAGACAACGCTTTTATTAAGCGGTGCCGGTGATGTCTTAGAACCTGAAGGCAGTGTCGCTGCTATAGGTTCGGGCGGAGGTTACGCTCTTGCTGCAGGGCGTGCTTTATGTGAAGCTACGAAATTATCTGCTGATGCAATCGCTAAACGCGCGATCGAACTTGCGTCAGAAATTTGCATTTACACGAATAATAATGTCATTGTTGAAACACTTGGAGATAAATAACTCATGGAAAAATTAATTAAATCGGATTTAACGCCGTCAAAAATTATTGAACATCTTAACCGTTACATCGTCGGACAGGATAAGGCCAAGCGCGCCGTTGCTATTGCTTTGCGTAACAGAATAAGACGCAGAGCCCTGCCGCCGGAAATTGCTCATGAAATCATGCCGAAAAATATTTTAATGGTCGGCCCTACAGGCGTGGGAAAAACTGAAATCGCCCGGAGACTTGCAACTCTCTCTAATGCTCCGTTCGTTAAAGTCGAAGCTACGAAATTTACTGAAGTCGGTTACGTAGGACGCGATGTTGAAACTATTATCCGCGACTTAATGGAGTTCGCCGTCTCAATGGTGCGTAAGAGAATGATAGCCGAAGTTCAAGACCCTGCACGCGAACACGCCGAAGAAAGACTGCTTGATGCTCTTTTGCCGAAACGCGAGAAAAAATTTTCTATGCCGGACTTCATGAAAGTTTTTTCGGAAAAAGATGACAAAGATATTCCCGAAGAGCCCGAAGAATCGCCGGAAGAAGTCGAAAAATATAAAAGAACGCGCTCGAAATTTTTGAAAATGCTCCGCGATAAAAAACTCGATGAAAAAGATGTTGAGATTGAAGTCAACGACAGCGGCTCAACTCCTCCGATTTTTTCTGCTCCTGGTATGGACGTAATGGGAATTAATATTACTGAAGTTATCGGCGGAATTATGCCCAAAAAAACTAAGAAGCGTCATATGAAAGTCAAAGAGGCCATGAGAATTTTACAGCAGGAAGAAGCAGAAAAATTAATCGATGCCGAAGCTATGGCCAAAGAAGCGTTAGACTTGGCTCAAGAAGACGGAATAGTTTTCCTTGACGAAATTGATAAAGTCGTAGTTAAAGGCGGAAGTTCTCACGGTCCTGACGTAAGCCGCGAGGGAGTTCAGCGCGATTTACTGCCGATTGTCGAGGGCTCTGTAGTGCAGACACGTTACGGTCCTGTTAAAACGGATCATATTTTATTTATTGCTGCGGGGGCTTTCAGCGGCGTTAAACCTTCGGATTTAATTCCGGAACTTCAGGGACGTTTCCCGATTAGAGTCGAACTTGAGCCTTTAAGCTGGGAACATTTGCAGCAGATTTTGACCGAGCCGGAAAATAGTTTAATCCGTCAGTACGAGGCTTTAATTTCGACTGAAGGCACAGAACTTTCTTTCACTAAAGATGCTACTGAAGCAATAGCTAAACTTGCTCATAAAATGAATTCCGAAATGGAAGACATAGGAGCACGCAGACTTCACACTATGATGGAGCAGTTGTTAGAAGAAATCAGCTTCAGTGTCAGCGACATGGACAAAGAAAAAATCGAAATCAACGGCAAAATGGTCAAAGAAAAATTAAGCAGCCTTGTCGAAAACCGCGACATCAGAAGATATTTGCTATAGCGTCAAAAAGGAGAAAATAAATCATGGCTAAAATTTCATCAAAAAAATTAAGACTTGCAGATGTCGATGAAGCACTCAACGCTCTGCTTGAAAAAACACGTTACGTAAACCGCGCCTTTCAGGCAAAACGAAAAGGCGAGCCTTGGGATTTCTCGAAACTTTCAAAAATTCTCTCGGATTTTTCTAATTCTAATGTTTACATGGTAGACAGTTCCGGGAATTTATTAGGATATTGGTGGCTGCCTGAATATAAATCGAAAGCCCTGTTAGAAATTTTCAAAGGCGGAATTATGCCTGACGAATACGTCAAGAAAATGAATAAATGCCGCGACTCTGAAATTCACGATGAAGACGCTTTTTTATTCGATGACGAAGGCTCTGAACGTCCCGAAAAACATTTAATGTATGTTCCGATAGTCGGAGTAGCTGCTGAAAGACTCGGAACTATAATGCTCGTGAGATTTCATGCTCCTTTTTCAGTTGAAGATATTTTGCTCGCTGAATATTTAGGGATGATGACGGCCATTCAAATTTTGAACGAACGCGCTAAAATTCTTGAAGAAAATTCACGCAGCAATTCAAGCGTTAAAATGGCTATCAAGGCTTTGTCTTATTCGGAACTTGCAAGCATGAAGCATATTATCGCCGAACTTGACGGAATGGAAGGCGTAGCTATTGCCTCAAGAGTTGCTGACAGAGTCGGCGTTACAAGAAGCGTAATAGTAAACGCTTTGAGAAAACTTGAAAGCGCAGGTTTAATAGAGAGCCGCAGTCTGGGCATGAAAGGAACTTATATAAAAGTTTTAAGCCCTCTGTTGCTTGATTATTTAGAAATTTAGTTTAGTTTTTTGCTCCTAATTCCTTTATAATATATAAATCTAAAAGGAGGCAAATTTTTTGTTATGGAAGAAAAAAGGAATGTCGAAGCGGCGAGCCGGAAATGGGAAGTCGTAGTCTTCACGCTCGGCAAAGACGCTTTCGCCATAAACGTAAATAAAACACGGGAAATTTTACGCTGGACGGGGTGCAGGCCGATTCCGACTAAAACGCCGTCGTTCGTCGGGATAACTACCCTGCGCGACGCTCTGCTGCCTTTGATAGATTTAAGAATATTTTTAGGCATTCACTCTAACGTGCCTATGCACCTTACTAAAGTTATGGTCGTTGAATTTAATGATATTAAACTCGGCTTTTTAGTTGACGGCGTAGAAAGAATAAGGCAGGTAAACGCCGAAGATTTAGACAGCTCTAAAATGCGCGGAGTTTCATTAAAATGGGTTTTATATATCATCAAGCGCGACGAGAGAAATATTTTGCTGCTTGATTACGAGGCAATTATTCAGGAAACTGCTCCGGCTGTAGCTGAACATATGTTCGACCAGCAAAAATTAAATAATTATCAGGAACAAATAGGACACGTTGAAGATTTTCATATTCTTGTCGCTGACGACTCGCCGCTGTTGCGCCAGCAGACCTGCGATGTCTTAAAACAGTCAGGCTTTACGAGTATTTATCCCGTTAAAGACGGTGTTGAAGCGCGAAAATTATTGCTTGATCAGGGCGAGAATTTTGACCTGCTCGTGTCGGATATTGAAATGCCTCTGCTTGACGGTTTGAGCCTTGTCGAAACTTTAAGACAGGATTCAAGAACTTCAGATATGCCTGTAATTTTATTCTCTTCAATTATGGTTAAGGATTTGCTCGAACGTGCAGAGAGTTTGAAAATTGTTCACGTTTTGAAGCCCGATGTTTATAAATTAGTTGAAGCAGTTATGAAAATTTACCGCGAAGGCAAGAAAACAGTAAAAAACAGTTAGGAGTTAGGCGTGAGGGGTGAGGAGTGTTTATAAAATTCCTCATTCCTCGTTAGGGCAGCGCGAAATCTAATGAAATGACCAATCCTTTACCTTCTTTGCCGTCCTTGACAGTCAAAACTCCGTAATCTTCTTTCCATTCATAATCATCGCTTATAGGGTTAACTTTCATTTTTGTAAAAAAAGCACTGTCAGCTACGAGCATTTGAGCTTTGCTGATTATTTTATCTCTATGTTTAAGACGGGCAACGTAATTTATTTGGCTCGACATAAAATCCGTAAGGCCAAGAAGCAGAATCCCGAAAACTGCTATAGCTACTACAGACTCGGCAAGTGTCTCAGCTTTTCTTTTTTTGAAATTTAATTTCATTTTCATGCCTCCAATTTTAATTTTATTTTTATATCTCAGACGAAACATTAACGTTAAGACTTTTAATGCCCCGAATACTTTTTAACGCCGCTATAAATTTTTGAATCTCGCGTGAAAATCCCTTCGTGATTATACATTCAAGGCAAGTCTCGTGATTTATATGAACATGAGTTGAACATAAAATAATTTTCCCGCAGTCGTGCTGTGCCTCCGTAAGTTTTCCCGTAAGTTCCGGAATATGATGATCATAAACTATCGTAACTGTAGCAAAAATTTTTTTATTGCCGGTCTTCCAGCGTTCATTTGAAATATAACACCGCATTAAATTTCGGATTGCTTCAGATCTGTTCTCGCGGTTTTCCGAAAAATATTCGCTCTCAAATTCGTTCAGTAAATCTTCGGGAACAGTTACGCTGAAACGAATTAAATTATCATTCGGCATTTTTTCGTGTGCTCGTTGTAACTATCTCGACATCAACGACTTCGGGCTCTCCGCGTTGAGAGACTTCACGATGAGTTATATTATTATAGAAATATTTTCCGCCCGCTCCGAACAAAGCCGTTAATAATCCCCAGCCTATGAACGTAAATAAATATGAAGGAAGTACGAATAAAACGAAATAAATTATACTGAAAATAAGTCCGGCAAGGCAGAAAAACATCGGCGTAAACATCAAAATTAAAATGCCCTTGTCTTTAGTGTCGGCAGCCCTCCAAAGGCTCAAAAAATAATCGAAGCCACCTAAATATAATGACGGCTTTATGAATTTCATGAAATATTCTTTGATTTTCGCAAAATTAAATGAAAACACTTAAATCTTTCACTCCTAAAAAATTTTCATTAATTATAACGCATCACTAAAATCAGTTAGACGTGAGGAGTTATAAAATAAAAAGTTTTTTCAGTTCCTACTTCCTACTTCCTAACTCCTACTTGCCTTTTTTATTGTATAATTAAAAAAATTTTTCCTGAAAATTGCCAGTTAATATAAAAATAAAATTCATTCTTTAATCGGGGTGTTTATATTGTTAAATGCTTTCATGAAAATGAAAAAAGCTAAAGGAAGCGTAAGCATTAAATTAGTCTTAATTCTTGTCGGACTTGTGCCGCTGGTTTTAGCAGTGTCTGCGATAACGTTCGTATCTTCAAAAATTGTCGTTGAAAATTTAGAGACAAGTATCCGCGATGAGTTAGTCGTTGCTTCAAGAGGTCTGAAAGAATTTTACGAAAACCGCATAAAAATTTCTTACGGACGTTTTCCGCCTTATGACGCTGCTTACGTTGACTCAATGAAGGCCGCCGGAGTAGATTTGACGCTCTTCAAAGATAACGTGCGCTACATTACGAGCATAACGGACGACAAAGGCGTTAGGATCGAAAACACTAAGGCTTCCGATGCAATCTGGAACATCGTCAAAGAGGATAAAGATTATTACGCCGACTCCGTAAAAATCAACGGAATTAATTATTACGTTTACTATATGCCGCTGAAATACGGAACTAAAGTCGTTGGAATGGCTTTCTCCGGCAAACCGGCAACGATTATCCAGGAAGCCGCCATTAGTATCTTGAAAAATATCGGAATAATAAGCGTGCTTTTAATTTTGTTTTTCACGTTCACAGCCGTTGTCATTGCAGTTAAAATCTCCGGACCTTTGCATGAAGTAGCTTTTAATATGGAAAAACTTGCTCACGGAAATTTGGAAATCGAAATAAAATCTAAAAAATCTCTGCTCTGGGAAACTTCTCACTTACTGCACTCGACCGACAAATTAGGCGAAGTATTGCGCGATTCAATGGAGCAAATTCATGTTTCTGTTGACAGCTTAATCGAAACTATTGAAACGACAGAAAAATTAGCTCATGAAAGTTCTGACTCAGCAGCTCAAATTACAAGCGCAATGGAAGAATTAGCAAAGAAAACAGTTAAAATGAGTGAGGATATCCGCGACATTAACGGCAATGTTTCAGAAATGGGCAACGTTGTTGAGCAGGCCGTAAGCAACGTCGGAAGTTTAACTGAACATTCAAGTACAATGGAAGATGCTAACGCTCAGGCTTTGAAATGTTTTGACAATATCGCGGAATCTTCCGTGAAATCTACTAAAGCAATCGAGACAATCACTGAAAAAGTCCGCACTACTCACAACTCAATTTCCAAAATTAACGACATGGTAACAATGATAAGCGGTATAGCTTCGCAGACGAATTTATTATCATTGAACGCGAGCATTGAAGCCGCCCGCGCAGGTGAAGCAGGCAGGGGCTTCGGTGTTGTTGCCGCCTCAATTAAAAAATTGGCTGAGCAGTCCGAAGAGTCAGCCGAGCAGATAAAAGATATTGTAAGAAAAATCGAAGCTCTTTCTGAAGAATGTGTCAACGAAACTACGAGCGTTCATGAAATCATTGACAGCGAGAAAGAATTTATAAAAGATACCCGCAACACTTTTGACACTCTTGCAAAAGGCATAACGACATCTCTTAAAGAAATTTCGGCAGTCTCTGACATAACTAACAAATTAGAGGACATCAAAGGCACGATATTAACTTCAATCGGAAGTCTTGTAGAAATCGCCGAGCATACTTCAGCAACGAATGAAGAAGTAGCCGCGTCTGTTGAAGTCATCGCTGAAAACGTTGAACACGTAGCCGAAGATACAGATACTATTGACCAGTTAGCTTTGGATTTGCGCGAAGCTGTAAAACATTTTGATTCAGAATTAGAGGAATAATAGTTGTTTAAGACAAATAAAATACAATTTTTTGACGGTGCTATGGGTTCAATGTTGCAGGCGAGGGGATTAAAACTCCGTGAAATTCCTGAACTTTTGAACTTAACTAACCCGGATTTAATTTTATCTATTCACAGCGAATATAAAAACGCCGGTGCTGATTTTATAAGTTCCAACACTTTTGGAGCAAATAAATTTAAGTTAGCTAAGTCCGGCCATAGTGTCGCCGAAGTTGTAAAAGCCGGAGCAAAATTAGCACGTCAGGCCGCCGGAGATAAATTCGCCGCTCTCGATATAGGCTCAACCGGCCGCGTTATGAAGCCGTCCGGAGATGCCTGTTTTGAGGAAATTTACGAAGCTGCAGCCGAAATGGTAAACGCCGGAAAAGATTTTTGCGATGTTATTTTGTTGGAAACTTTTACGGATCTTTACGAACTTAAAGCGGCGGTTTTGGCGGCAAAAGAAAATTCAAATTTACCCGTTTTTGCAACTATGAGTTTTGAGCAGTCGGGGCGGACTTTCTTCGGGACTTCGATTGAGGCAATGACTGCAACTCTTGAGGGGTTAGGCATTGACGCGCTCGGAGTAAATTGTTCGCTCGGGCCTCGTCAATTATTGCCGCTCGTTGAAAAAATTTGCAGTTTATCTCACATTCCTGTAATGGTACAGCCTAACGCGGGCTTGCCTGTGATCCGCGACGGTGTTTCGCATTATGACGTAACTCCTGACGAATTTGCAGAGATTTCTACAAAATTTGCGGAAATGGGCGTTAGTATTTTAGGCGGCTGCTGCGGAACTACTCCCGAACATATTTTTAAGATGAAGAATGCCGTTTTATCTTGTCGTTCAGAAATTGCAGAACGAAAAATTAAAGATGAAACTGTTGTATGTTCGTCATCAAAAGTTGTAAAATTCGGGAAAAAATTTGTCGTCATCGGTGAAAGATTAAATCCAACAGGCAAAAAATTATTGCAGAAAGCCTTGCGCGAGGGCGACATGGATTATTTGTTAAAAGAAGCCGTTAAGCAGCAAGACCAGAACGCCGATATTTTAGACTTAAATACAGGACTGCCAGACATTAACGAGCCTGAAATCTTGAAAAAATCTTTGATAGAAATTCAAGGAATTGTAGACCTCCCTATACAAATTGACAGCTCTAACCCTGAAGCTCTTGAGGCCGCCGCAAGAATTTATAACGGTAAGCCGATACTAAATTCAGTGAACGGAAAAGCAGAAAGCCTCGAAAAAGTTTTGCCTATTGCTAAAAAATACGGAGCCTGCGTCTTAGGCTTAACATTAGATGAAAACGGTATTCCTGAAACAGCCGAAGAAAGATACAAAATCGCTGAAAAAATTGTAAATGAAGCAGAAAAAATCGGAATACCGCGCCGGAATATTTTAATTGACTGCCTGACTTTAACAGCAAGTGCACAGCAAAAATTAGTTCCTGAAACTCTGAAAGCTATAAAATTAGTAAAAGAAAATTTAGGAGTTAAAACTGTTTTAGGTCTCAGCAATGTTTCTTTCGGACTTCCCCGACGGCCTTTAATTAACCGTACTATGTTAATCGCGGCTATTATGAGCGGACTCGATTCAGCTATCATCAATCCCTGCGACACAGATTTGAAAGAAACTCTATACGCTTGGAATTTATTATCCGGCGATGAAAATGATATTAGTAAATATATCGAGTATTGTGAAGAAAATCCCGGAAATGTTGCAGTTTCTGCTCCTAAAACGGGAATTTCACAGCAAACTTCAGAAACAGGTTTGAAATCCGCAATTAAAAAAGGTCTTAAAGACGAAGCAGCTAATCAGACGCGGGCATTACTAAATGAAAGAAAACCGCTTGAAATTATCGAAAATTTCATAGTTCCGGCTCTTGATGATGTTGGAAAAGACTACGAGACGGGAAAATTATTTTTGCCTCAGCTTATAAAATCAGCAGAAGCCGCTAAATCAGCCTTTGAAATTTTAGCAGGTTCAATGGAAAAATCAGCAGGAAATTCAAAAGGTTCAGTGATTTTGGCGACAGTTTACGGCGATGTTCACGACATTGGAAAAAATATCGTGAAGACAATTTTTGAAAATTATAATTTCAACGTCATCGATTTAGGCCGCGATGTTCCGCCCGAAAAAATCGTTGAGGCAGTTAAGCAAAGTCATGCCGCTGTCGTAGGTTTGAGCGCATTAATGACAACGACTGTTGCAAGCATGAAAGAAACGATAGCGAAATTAAAATCTTCATTCCCTGACGTTAAAATCATAGCCGGAGGAGCAGTTTTAACTCCTGAACTTGCAAAGTTTGCAGGAGCAGACTTTTACGCACGGGACGCTATGGAGGGCGTGAGAATTTTAGAACGTCTTAATGAAAATAAAAATGCTTAAAAAATTTTAGAAAGGAGTTTTTTTACTGTGCAGATAGTATCGGTAATCAATTACAAGGGCGGAGTAGGTAAAACGACCTTGACCGCAAATTTAGGGGCTTATGCGGCTTCAAAAGGAAAAAGAGTTTTATTAATAGACGCTGATCCTCAGACACAGCTGACTTTTAATTTTATTTCCCTTGATGATTGGAAAAAATTATATTCACGCGGAAAAACCTTGAGAAATTTCTTTAAGCCTCTTACAAAAGGAAATTTCAAAGTTGCTCCTTTATCTGAGTATATAATCCCTGTTCATGCCGGAGCATATAATATTGACATTGTCAGTTCACATCTTGAATTGATTGATACCGAAATGGAAATAACTGCTGCAACTTGGGGACCAACGCCTGATTTTTCAGCCGCAAATTCGTTGCGTGTTTTCACTTATTTTCTTGAAGCATTAGATGAAGTGAGTGAAAAATATGATTTAGTGATTATTGACTGCCCGCCTAATTTTAGTTCAATAACGAAAATGATGCTGCTTGCCAGTGATTATTACATTGTTCCGGCGAAATTAGATTATTTATCTAAACTAGGAATAGATAATCTGCAGGACAGCATAAACAGACTTTTGAAATATTATGACAAGTGTATTGAAGTTACCGGAAATGACACTTATGCTCATTTATGCTTATTGAACTTAGGTGTTGTGCCTATGATGGTAACGTATTCAAAAGGCGACGTGCTTATCAACGCTAATGAAGAAATATTGAGAGAATTGGAAAAAGAACGCTATAACATTTTCCCTTCGATTAGAAATAACAGCAGCGTCTTCGCGAAAAAGCCTGAAATAGGATTGCCGATAGTTTTGACAAAGCCTAAATCATTTTTTCAGGCATCTCAGAGAAAACTTGTTGAAGAGTTAAAAATTTTGGGCGGTAAATTTTTAGAAGTACTTAAATTTTAGAGCGTCTTAGTGAAAATAAAAATGCTTAAAAAATTTTTTTAAGTGTCTTCGTAAAACATGATGCTTGAAAAGAAAAATTAAGATTTTTGTAGTAATAAATGTAATAATAAAAAGACAGCTTTCGTCCTTAAATCGAAAGTTGCCTTTTATTTTTTATATTATAGCACAAAAGTTTTTTATTTCTAACTTCAAATTAGAATTCCTAATTGCCGTTAAGAGTGTATAATACAGAATATTTTTATTTTTTATAAG
>CAMVMK010000035.1 GCA_947168585.1 uncultured Fretibacterium sp. | reverse complement strand
TTTTATTAAACGCCGTTCCGATGTGAATATCGCCGTTAGCGTAAGGAGGTCCGTCATGAAGTTCAAAATGTTCCTGAGCGTCTTTGCGGGCGTTAAGGGCTTTGTGATAGATGTCGTGAGAGTGCCAAAATTCTAAAAATCCCGGTTCGCGTTTAGCTAAGTTTGCGCGCATAGGGAAATTAGTTACAGGCAAATTCAAAGTATCTTTATAGTCTTTTGCTTCCATTAAAATTTTTTTCTCCTCCTAAAATAATTAAAACATTCGAGAAATAATAACATAAAAAACAGTTAGGAGTTAGGGGTGAGGAGTGAAAAATTCGTTTTTTAATCTTGTTTGAATTTAATTATTTTCCGTCGTGAAAATTCGTGAAAAATTCGTATTCTTGTTCAGGCAGATTATATTTTTCTTTAGCGTCTTTGAAAGCCTTTATCATGAAAGACATATTTCGCGCCAAATTTCTCATAGTTTGAAGCCCCTCTAAATCTTTTTTAACGTCTTCAGCCGTGAAACCGTGAACCATGTTCCAATAAGTTGAAGAAGCTACAGGCATTGAACTTATCGTGAAATATTTATTTAGAACATCGAATGAAGCAGTGTTGCCTCCGCGTCTGCATGAAACTACAGCAGCTCCGACTTTCATATGCTTAGAAACTTTCGTGCTGAAAAATAATCTATCTAAGAAAGAAATTATCGTGCCGTTCGGTGAGCCGTAATAAACAGGCGTACCGATAACAAGACCGTCAGAAGCTTCAAATTTCGGAGCAGTTTCGTTTACTAAGTCATCAAAAACACATTTTCCGGACTTTTGGCAGCTCATGCAGGAGACACAGCCTCGAACAGCTTTGTTGCCGACTTGGATTAATTCTGTTTCAACGCCTGCTTCGTTGAAAGTTTTAATCATTTCGCCCAGAGCCGTAGCTGTACAGCCGCCCGCGTGAGGACTTCCGTTTAATAAAAGAACTTTTGACATTTTTATTTATACCTCATGAGTTAATTTAATTCAGCGTCGTTTTTTTTTATGAAGTATACACGATAAAGTAAAATAAAAAAATTTTTCACTTATTTTTCATTTCAAATGCGGCAGATATAAAAAATCCACCTTGCTTGTAACAAGGCGGATATGATAAAAACCATTAGGGTAGTTTTTATATCGAAATTTATTTAACTTTTAACGAGTCTTGCGAATCGCTAAAAGTGCAAGGGCTGCTAATGCTCCTAAGCCTAAGCCCGCATCGCAACCGCTGCTGCTGCTGCCTATAGTTTTGGATTCTTCTTCAGCTAAAACTACGGCGTAGGTTGTGCCTTCTGTAAGATTGCTTGTTGATTTCGCGTAAACTGAGGTAGTTGTGGCTTTAGTTTCTTTATCCTCATCAAGAAGCGTTGATCCGATAAGGTCGCTTGTTGCTGATAATGTCGCGCTTTCAGCTTTTTCAGATGACCCTGATTCAGAAACCTTAACAAAGAAAACGAACTCGCTTCCGACAGTGGCTTTTGCCTTTACAATGGCTGGTGCGTTCGCAGTGGCTTTGAAAACACCTAAAATATCCTTAACTGTATAGCCGCTGTTATCGAATGCTTCTTCTACTTCCGATTCTTGAGTGGAATCTTCGTCTGTTAAGGTGTCGTACGTTACAGGTTTTACATCGTCTTCGCTGCTTGGTGATGAAGCTTTTTCACCGGCTACCATGGCGTAGCTGTCTGCTTCGAGTTCTTCGCTCGGAACTGCATAGAAGGTATCGCCATCTTTAAGCGAGCCTGATAATTTGTTGCCGTCCTTGTCCATTAACACTGCTTCTACAGCATCACCTGTCGCGGCTAAAGCTGCTGTATTTTCTGATTTACTCGATTTACTCACTAATGAGCTCAACTTAATGAAGTAGAAGACAAACTTATTTACATCGCTAAATGTTTTGCCAGCAGGAACAGTATTTTTCTGCAGGACGTAGCCGCCTTTATTAAGTGAAATTAAACCAAATCTTACGACAGTTTCGCTCTTGAAGACAACAACTGAATCATTACTTAATGTCTCAGTCAGTTTATCTGAAGATGTAATCGTATCGTAAACCTCCGGAGATTTAGTTTTAAGGTCCGCACTATTGACTGTCGTGACATTACTCGCTGTGAGAATTTTTGTAGTATCGATACCAGCATTGGTAAACACGTCTTTCATTTTTGCTTGTACATCTTCGCTAAGGCTGTCTAATGTAACTGTAGTGCTTTCACCAACGGTTATGTCTGCGGGTTTGTCTGCATGTGTGCTTCCTTCCGACTTTAACGCTGCTATCATGTCAAAACTGGTATCTTTGTCAAGTTTTGCTCCAGCCCAGAATTTTTGAGGGATTGTAGCGGAATCCTCAGAGATTTTTACACCCTCAGCATTGACTAAAGTTGCTTGTACAGCCTTATTTTTCGAGGAATCGCTGCTGAGTGAGACAAAAACCACTACAAACTGAGAAGCCTTAGCAGTAGAAAACGCACCGCCAAGATCAACGCTGATTATAACGTCCAAACTAGCGCCTGTAACCTTAAATGTTCTTAAAGGAACTATAGAATCTTTTGAAATCTCAACTTTTAACTTCTCCGTGATAAGTTTCACAACATCATCTGCACTTGTAATAGGAGCAGAAAGATCATTTGACAATACGTCCTTAGAAGCAGGGAGATCTGCACTCTTAAAACTTAACTCTACCAAGATATCGTTACTCTTAGTACCTAGATCTTTAGATTCTACAAAAAATGCTTTTGCTGTTGTTGTAGATTCAGCTGCCAAAGCCGATCCGCTCATAGCAAAAATAAACACGCACAATAAAACGAATATATTAATTCGCCTCATGATAAATAAAACAACCTCCTAAGAAATTTTTTTTATATAAAAAAGTCCACACGTACGCATAGGAGCGACATTCCCATGACAAACTAACGGACTGATTTATATCCGCTTCAATTAATTTATAAATAGAGTTTTGTGTGATATAATTAGAAGTTAAATATTCTCGGAAGTAAAGGCCGTGCAAAGACACAGAAATATCCTGCGTTGTGCGTTGTGCGTTGTGCGTTGTGCGTTGTGCGCATTCTACAGAACTTTCTCAAAATTTGCAACTCCTTTACCTAATGAAATTTTTAGCTTTTTAGGGATTTCTTATTCCCCTTAAACTTGCGCGTATTATATTCCATTAAATTGTAAATTGTCAAATTTTCGCTGAAATTTTTAAGTTGAGTAAAATTACGGGTAGAATTGCTATGTTATTTTGCGAAAAAATAACGGAATCAAAAAAATTATAAAAAATCCCCCGAAGGTTATAAAAAAACTTCAAGGGAAAATTTTACAATAAAATTAAACTCTTAATTTAGAGATTTGCGCCGAATTTTACATCGTTATAATCATCGCTGTTAGTGAGCAATAAAACTACTGTATCAGGGTGTCCTGCCGCTTTGATTTTTTCGCGGTCAAATTTCATGAGTTTCTGACCCTTTTTGACTTTGTCGCCCTCTTTAACGAAGTCTTCAAAGCCGTCGCCTTTCATCTCGACAGTATCAACGCCGACATGAATTAAAACTTCCATATCTTCTGCGCCGGTGATACCGATTGCGTGTTTGCTCTCAGCTACTGACGAAATTTCTCCGTCTATAGGAGCGTAAACAAATTCATCTTCGGGAATAATTCCTACGCCCTGCCCTAAAGTTCCTGCGGCAAAAGTCGGGTCGGGGATTTCAGTGTAAGGGATAATTTTTCCGGCTGTGCATTGGGCTATTTCTCCGGCTGATGAAGAAATTACTGTAGCAAATTCGATAGCCTTTACTTCTTCGGCTTTGACTTCAACAGGGGCTGCTTCGGCTTCGGGTGTTTCTTCTTTCCACATTATCCAAGAAAGAATAAAGGCCAGTCCGCCCGAAATTGCAAGCAAAATCGAATACTCAACAGGCTGCTGAATAGTCAAATATCCAGGAATACCCGTAACTCCGTAAGCCGCCGCGCCTATTCCTGAAAATGCTCCGTAGAATGCCCCGACTGCTCCTCCTATTGTTCCGGCTAAAATAGGCTTGAAAAATCTTAAGTTAATACCAAAAATCGCAGGCTCTGTAATTCCGAGTGCCGCTGATAATGATGAAGGAACGGCTACAACTTTCGTTCTCTGCTGACGGGCTTTGAGACCTACGGCCAAGCACGCTCCGAACTGTGCAAAGTTTGCGGCTGAAGCTATCGGCATCCATGTATTCAGGCCGCCTTCAACTGAAAGCATACCGGCCTCAATAACGTTATACATATGGTGAAGTCCCATAACAACTGTCCAAGGATAAATCGCTCCCATAACTGCCGAACCGATAGGATTTTTAACTAAAATTTGAGCTCCGGCCAAGACCCATGACTCAAGCTGTGAGAAAATCGGCCCGATAATCGTGAACGTCAAGAAAGTCGTGCATAAAACCGTTGTAAACGGAACGACAAATAAATCTATCATTTCCGGCGTATGTTTATGAAGCCATTTCTCAATCGTGCACATTAACCAGACTGCAATAATTACAGGTATAACGTGGCCTTGATAACCGACTTTCATAACGCGGACAACGAAATTTAACAGTGTAAATTCCCAGACTTTAGGAGCAACTGTTCCGACTGCCCAAGCATTGAGCAGGTTCGAGTGAATCATAGCGAGACCGATTACAGCTCCTAAGAAAGTATTTCCGCCGAATACACGAGCAGCTGAAATTGCTACGATAACAGGCAAATATGCAAATGCAGTGTTAGCTACCATGTCTAAAAAGTCATACCACGAAGTTTGAGCAAATTCCGGATAAACTTTTCCCATAGCCTCGACAAAGCCCATCATTAAACCCGAAGCAACGATAGCAGGCAAAATCGGGACAAAAACGTCGCCGATAGCTTTCAGAATTCTCTTCCAGATAGGCTGTCCGGCAGCAGCAGCGGCCTTAACATCGTCTTTTGTGGCTTCAGTCATTCCCGTAACGCTTAAAAATTCAGCGTAAACTTTGTTGACTGTGCCAGTGCCGATAATTAATTGAAGCTGTCCGTTGTTCTCGAACATTCCTTTGACTCCGTCAACATTTTCGAGTGCAGACTTGTTAACTTTCCCGTTGTCTTTGATAACGAGCCTTAAACGTGTAGCGCAGTGAGCAGCTTGGACAATATTTTCGCGGCCTCCAATGTTAGCAACAATTTCTTCCGCGCATTTTCTGTAATCCAATGCCATTAAATAAAACCTCCAGTGAAATTTAAGTTAATTTTAATCTTGCAAACGCACGGGCTAAACCGTCTTCACTTACGGGGGGTGCTATCATGTCAGCAAGTTCTTTCAGTTTCTCCGAGCCGTTCGCCATACAGACGCTGTAACCTACCGTCTGCATCATCTCTAAATCATTCATGCTGTCGCCGAAGCCTATAGTATCTTTCAGAGGGTGATTGAAGTGTTCGCAGATTAATTTAACTCCTGAGCCTTTGTTAAATTCTTTGCTCATGATTTCGCCGTTGATACATTTTGCGGGGGCTTTGACTTCTTGCAGAATAAAATTAAATTCGCCGCTTAATTTTTCGATAGCTTCTTCAAGCTGCGACATATCAAGACACATAATTACAACTTTATAAACAGGCGAGCCGTCATATTCGCTCATGGGTCTAATTCCTAAATTTGAAGATAATGCTTTTCTCCAGCGTTCGATTTCGCTGTTCCCTTCGCCTTGAGATTTAATGAAGTCGCCTAAATTTTCATCGCCCCATGAACCTGTAACGGCCTCGATAGTGCAGAAAACTCCGTGATTATGTAAAATCTGTAAAATTAATTCGCGCTGTTCGTCCGTCATGGGTTTATCGTAGAGGATTTTGTCATATTTTTCACCGACAGCAACATATCCGCCGCCGCATGAAATAAAACCGTCAAATTGATATTTTAATAACGGCTTCAACATATCGGGATTTCTTCCCGTACAGAGAAAAATTTTATTACCTCGTGCTCTCGACCTTTCTATGGCTTCAACGGCACTTTCAGGCGGTACATTTTCTCCAGGTGCGGTTAAAGTTCCGTCAATGTCCAAAAATATTAATTTCATAATAAAAAAATTCCTCCAAAAATTCTATAAAATTTAATTTCTTGAAATTTTTATGAGTAAAGGAGATTATAATACAAAAATTTTTTAATATAGAGAGGAATTTCACCGATAATGAATAAATCGCATCAAATTGATATGCTTCACGGTTCGTTATTAGACAAGATTTTAATTTTCGCTATGCCGCTGGCTTTCAGCATGGTTTTACAGCAATTATTTAACTCAGCTGACGTTGCAGTAGTCGGACGTTTCGACAGTTATCAGGCTATGGCCGCAGTAGGAAGCAACGGGCAGGCAATAAATTTAATGATAAATCTTTTCGTAGGATTATCGATCGGCGCAAATGTCATCGTAGCGAAATATATCGGAAAAAACGAAACTTCAAAAATTAACGATGCCGTTTACACTTCGATTTCACTTTCATTAATATCAGGAGTTTTTTTAGTAATTTGGGGCTTGAGTGTTGCCCGACCTTTATTAACTTTAATGAACACTCCCGAAGATATTATAGACTTGGCCGTAGTTTATTTCAGAATTTATTTTTTAGGCGCGCCGTTCATAATGCTTTATAATTTCGGCTCGGCAATTTTAAGAAGCAAAGGCGACAGCAGCAGACCGCTATGGTCTTTAGCGTTGGGAGGTGTCGTCAATCTTATATTAAATTTAATTTTCGTAATAGGCTTTAAGTTAAGCGTTGTCGGAGTGGCTCTTGCAACAGTAATTTCAAATATCGTCAGCGCGGCAATGATAATTTACTTTTTAATACGCGAACAGCCTCCGTTTAATTTGAGTTTCAAAAAACTTTCGCTCGATAAAAATGACGCTCTTCAAATTTTGAAAATCGGACTTCCGGCGGGTCTTCAAGGTTCGTTATTTTCGATTTCTAATATAGTAATTCAAACGGCGATTAATTCTCTCGGTTCTTACGCTTCGGCAGGAAGCGCAGCGGCATTAAATTTTGATTTTATGACTTATTACTTCGTGGCGGCTTTCACGCAGGCGGCAGTAACTTTCACTTCACAAAATTTCAGCGCGGGAAATTATGAACGCTGTAAAAAAGTTTTTAATTTAACAATGCTCGCAGGAACAATAACAACGGGCGCGGCTTGTGCTATATGTGCTATATGGAAAACTGAAATTTTGAGCCTTTACACTGTTAATCCTGAAGTTTTGCGTTTTGCTGAAGTCAGAATGATTCATGCTGTAGCATTTTTATGGATGTGCAATATTTATGAAATTCCCGGAGGAGTTTTGCGGGGAATGGGACACTCAACGCTCCCGACCGTAATAATTTTATTGGGCTGCTGCGTACTGCGAATAATTTGGGTTTATACAGTCTTTGCATATTTCAAAAATTTCGCGGTTTTAATGGACGTTTATCCCGTTTCATGGGCAATAACGAGCGTTGCAACTTTGATAGCATATTTTTATTTGTGGCGGGGACTTAAAAAATAAAAAAATTTAATGTTAGGAGTTTTTTTCAACATGAAAAAAATTTTATTTGCGTTTTTATTTTCGTTGATTGCACTCTCTGCGGACTTTGCAGAATCGAAAGGGCTTAAAGTCGGATTGTTATCCACTATGAATAAGACTCCGGAAGAATTCAAAAATCAAACTAACGACAGGGCTCAAGAGAATCAAGAACAGCAATTTTGGTCGCAGGAATTTGAAATCAGCGATGTAAAATTTTATGACTCGCTTGCAATCATGCAGATGGCTCTCGAAGCCGGCGAGATTGATGCAGTATCGCTTCCTGAAAGCGTTGCAGAATACATGATGAACATTAATCCAAAATATTTTGTTATCGCTATCACTCGAACAGCACCGAATTCATTTACACTTGGATTCCGAAAAGACGATGACCCTGATTTGAGAAACAGAATTAATGAAGCTCTAAACGCTATGAAACTCGATGGAACTTTAGCTATTCTTCAAGCAAAATACATAGATAACCCTGATCCTGTAGATCCCGAACCTATAGATTTCAAAAATTTTGAAAACTCAAATAAAAAAATTAAAGTTGCTGTAACGGGTGATCTTCCTCCGATTGATTTTGTAGCACCGGACGGAACTCCGGCAGGTTTTAACACGGCAGTTCTTGCAGAGCTTGGCAAACGCCTTAACATAAACATCGAAACCGTAAACATTGATTCGGGAGCTCGTGCCGCATCGCTTGCTTCCGGGAGAGTCGATATAGTTTTCTGGTTTCACTATAGAAAATCAGACGGGGATTTTCAAATGGACGTTCCTGAAGGCATAGTCTTGTCTGAACCTTACTACAGCTGGAACGAATTTTTACAAATTGCGCCGTTTTCAAAAAAATAAAAAAGTTTGTGATATAATATTTTAAGAGAATTTCCTGATGAGAGTCGGGAAATATTTTTATTATTGCATTTATTATTACAAAAATCTTAATTTTAATTTGCTATTGTCAAAGTTCATGAACATCACGTAAAAATTTTTTGAAATTAAATTTTACTTTCACGAATCACCCGAATTAAATTCAAATCTTTGTCAAGTAAAATTAAATTTGCGGCTTTAGATTCCGGATTTTTTTCTGTTGCAGTTTTTGCAAAGCATCTGGAGATTTTCGGGAAGAGTTTTTCCGCCTTTGCTCCAAGGGGTGATGTGGTCGCCCTCCATGTCGCTGAAGCTGAAATGTTTTCCGCATTTCGGACAGATGCCTTTTTGCTTTTCGTATTGAGTTCTTTTTTGAGTGTCGGAGAAAGTTCTGATTGATAAATGTTTTTCTTGGCCGTCTAACAAATATTCATAAATCCCGGATTTTTTTGTTACATCATCATCGGCCATTAATTTTTTTATTTTTTCTTCGAGCTTTGAGGGATTAAGTTTTTTATCTTTATGATGATTATAAAAAATTCCCCACGCTAAACCTTTCATTTCTTTGCGGTAATTCGTGAAATTTTCATTGACCCATTGAATTACGTCTTGAAAATACAGCCACATTTCTTGAGCGTCGGAGTCATGCTGATGACGAGCCATATATTCTTCAATGTCTTTAACTCCGTCACGTTCGGCTATCCATGATATTACGGTTTCGAGATAGTCCTGACGGATCGGCGAGCCGGTTATATAGTTTGCGCCAAGCCCATATGCGGGGCAGCCGTGTTTGCTGAAATATTTTTTAGCATTTGAGAGCCAAGTTCCTGTATAAATTGCGTTTCTCATTTCCTGCGCCGTAAGTCTTTCACCCGCAATATTAATTATTCTGAACCAGTCTAATTTTTCGCGGTCTGTTCCCTCACAGACATAGACGTTCAGCTTGTAGTCAAGTATTTGCTGCTGCTCTTCTTTTGTCAATGAGTGAAGATATTTGAAATCAACCGAAAAATCATCGTTCAAAAACTGGCAGATTGAAATCGTCCTCTGCTGTCCGTCCATCATTTCGTAGCCGTTTTCAGATTTTGCCCAATACATGACATTAAGAGGAAAACCCTGTCTCACGCTCCGGATAACATCATCGCGCTGCTTATCTTTATAAATAAATTCGCGCTGATAGGCGGGGCGTACGTTTAATTTTCCGCCGTAAGCAACGACTCCGTTCTCTTCGTTATCCTCGTAACCGTTAGAAACTTCTGCTATTGTTATTTCGTGTAATTCAATTTTCATTTTTTATTTTCTCCTTATTAAAATTCTCGCATACTTAGGTTTGCCGTTCACAGCAACTCTGCCGCCTATCAAAAATTCTTTTGGAACGGTATATCTGTCCAGCCCGATAATTTCAAATTGATCAGGATTATACTTGTCAAGAAAAGTTATCGGCACACCCATAACGCCCTCGTAATCTTCCGGAATTTCTGAAACATTCTTAACTTCAATAGCGTCATAATTATCATATTTCGGATATTTTGAAGGGTCTTCATAATATCTGCGATATAAAATTATTTTTTCATGACGTTTTTTATGTTCAAGGTTAGTGAACCAGCACATATTGCCCATACTGCGGTATTTTTGCCCGGTTTCGTCCTGCCAGTAGCGTGTTGCACGCGGCTTATAATAATCCGGAACTTTGAAAGATTTATCACCGTTTGTAAGGCCAAGCCATAATTTATTTTGCATAATTAAAGAGAAAATTTCCTTATAAGTTATGGCGTTTTGATTGCCGAGTATTATAAATTTTTTGTCATATTCTATTAACTGCGCAACGTATTCACGGAAGAGCGAGAAAGGTGGGTTAGTTACGACTATATCGGCCTGTTTTAACAATTCTATGCACTCTTCACTCCTAAAATCGCCGTTGCCTTTGAGTTTTTTCACGGAGTCTTTTTTATTTTTCAAGAGCCATTCAACGTCTAATAAATCAGTTGCGCCGTCGGCGTTGAAGTCTTCAAGTTCAATCATCTTGGCAAAGTAAGGAGTACGCTCCTGCGGCGGCTTTTCTTCTTCAAATAAAGAAAGCTGGGTTTGAGCTATAGGGCTTCTGTCGTAACACGAGGCGATTAATTTTTTCAGTTTAAGGATGTTAAATCTCATTGCGAAAAACTTGAAAAAATTGCTTTCATAAGGGTCATCGCAGTTGCAGAAAACAACTTTGCCTTCAAAATAATTCTTATAATATTTAAGTTCGTCTTCAATGTCGCGAAGTTCTGTATAAAATTCGTCCTGCTTGGCTTTTGCCGCTTCGTTTAGTGCTTTATTCTTAGCCATGAAATTTTTCCCTCCTTAAAAAATTATTTTTATTATTATACTTCCTTATAAAAAGTTTGTGATATAATATTTCAATAAAATTTCCCGATGAGAGTCGGGAATTATTTTTTATTATTACATTTATTATTACAAAAATCTTAATTTTAATTTGCTATAGTCAAAGTTCATGAACATCACGCAAAAAATTTTTGAAATTAAATTTTGCTTTCACGAATCACCCGAACTAAATTCAAATCTTTGTCGAGTAAAACTAAATTCGCGGCTTTTCCAATTTGAATACTTCCGTGAGATTTTTCGAGCCCTATAGCCTGCGCAGGATTTAATGACGAGCATTTAATTGCAGTTTCGAGCGGAATATTCATTTTATTAACGGCAGTTCTGACGCAGTCAAAAAGATTTGTAACACTTCCGGCGATAGTTTTTTCGTCCTCGAGGGTCGCAAGATTTCCGCGCTTAATTACTTTCTGTCCGCCTAATTCATAAATTCCGTCTTTCATTCCTGCAGCTTCCATTGAATCACTGACAAAAATAACACGGTCAGAGCCGAAAATTTTCAGCGTGTTACGAACGACAGCAGAGTGAATGTGAACGCCGTCGCAGATTAATTCAACGTTTATATTTTCGTCTTCAAGAGCGGCGATAACAGGGCCGGGATTTCTGTGATTAATTCCGTGCATAGCGTTGAACATATGAGTAACTTGACTGACACCGGAATTAAAAGCCCTCACAGCTGTATCATAATCGCAGGTTGTGTGAGCTAAAGTCAAGCGAGTTAAATTTTTAGCTTCGTTGATAAAATCAAAAGCGTTTTCAACTTCGGGGGCAATAGCAGCGATTTTAATTAAATTTCCTGAAGAATTTTGAAGACGCTTAAAAAATTCTATATCGGGCCCGGCAACGTAAGCAGGATTTTGAGCTCCTAATTTATCTTTAGAAATAAAAGGTCCTTCGAGATAAATCCCTGAAAGTCCAGGAAAATTTTTTGCGGCTTTCATGATTGAAATTAATTTTTCTTCTCGCAAAGTCATAGTGGCCGGACAAATTGTAGTAACACCGATAGAATTTTCGTAATCAAGAATTTTTTTGAAAGCTTCGTGCGTTCCTTCACAAAAATCATGACCTGCACAGCCGTGAAAATGAATGTCAACAAGTCCCGGAACAGCGTAAAAATTTTCAGCGTCAATAATTTCAGCGTTATCGGGGTCATTATTTGAAAAAAATCCGTCAGAAATTTTTATATCTCCGCGATGAAATTCAAAATCTTGATTTAATACTATTGCATTTTTAATAATAAAATTTTGCATAAACAAACCGCCTCCTAAATTCTCCTAAATTTATTATATGTTAAAATGATTTTTGGAGAGGCTTTTAAGTTTACATTTTGGCAGGCTTAGAATGAGGCTCGCACGGGGAAACTCCCGATAGCCTGAACAATTCAGGTGAAAGGAGATGGGAACGTGAAAATGGTTTTATTAATAAAGCTCGTAAAAAGCCTTAACCGACTTAATACGAGCTTCTCATTTTTCTTTCTATTTGCTTTTTATAAAAATTTTCTTAACGCGCTCAAAAAACATTCCTAAAATTAACATCGCAACGCCTATTAACGTAAAGCCCCAAGCTTTCGGCATATATCCAAAGAAATGATCGAAAAAATATCTTGCGGCCAAGAGCGTGCAGAAAATTATTCCAGGTGCAACAAGTCCGCGGTAAATATTAAATAACATCATTAACGCTGTAAAAATTGCAGTCGCTACAGGCCAAAAACTTTTTCCCGGAAATCCTAAAACTTCAACCGCGAAAATTTCTCCGCGCCAATATTCCGGCCACGTTAATAAAAGCCCGAATAATCCAAGCATTAAAAGCCCGAATATTTGAGCGTCATGCAGGCTCGAAATTAATGATAAAACTGCTCCGGCCAAAACTAAAATTATTAATGTCATTGTTCCGCCGAAACATAAACTCATTCGGGACGCTAATAATAGCAATGTTAAAAACATATTCGCGTTAAAAATTACACGGTCTTTATTTACTACACGCCACGAAATCCATAACGCCGCTGTTAATGCAAATGCTTCCCACGCTGCGAAAAATTCTAAAATCGAAACTTTAGGCAAATTCCCGAACTCAAGAGCAAAGAAATCTATTGCGTCAATACCGTTCAAATATATAAATGAAAGAACCTGCAATAAATATATCTGCCATTCGTCCCGCGCTGTTAATCCCGAAATTAAAACTTGAATTATCCACCAGCCCGTTATAGTCAGCCATGATAATTTTATGTTGTACATTCGGGTTATTAAAAAAATTCCCGCACCGAATATCACACTCGCAAGCAGATAAAACGCCCGGCCTGCGCGAGTTTTTGACATTCCGAAAAACGAATAAGCCGTCATAGACATCAGCCACGCCGCTGTGATTACGCAGACCCTGAAAATTTTCGGGAGTTCATGCCAATGCGCCGCTATAAAACTCACAGCCCCGAGACCTAACAAAATCCCTCCGGCTATGAAAAAAATCATTCTTAAATTTCGATTTTTAATTTCGTAGAGCGACAAGATTTTTTCTGACTGCTCAGGTGTTATTAAATTTAATTCGAGCCAAGAAGAAATTTCACCGCTCAAAAATTCTATTTCTTTCTTAGAAGAAAATTTTTTCATTCCTCACACCTAATTGCTTTTATAAACATCGCCGCGTGCGCCGATCTTGATAATGTCTATTAAAATTTCCGTTCTCAAAATCTCATAAATCACACGGTATTCCCCTACACGTAAGCGCCATTTTTCAGCTTTGCCCTTTAACTTTTTTATGTCAAGTTTTGAAATATCAAAAGGATTTTGACTTAATTTCGTTATTGCTTTTAATATTCTTTCCCTGTCTTCAGCAGATATTTTCGCAAGCTCTTTTAACGGCTGCTTTCTTAAATTAACCGCCCAAATCATTACTCAACACTTATTCCGTATTCCGCTAAAACTGCTTCAAGAGGAACGCCCGGCTCTGTGTCTTCAGCTTCAAGCCGTGTTAATTCCGCTTCTTCGTCAGGTGTTAATTCGGGTAAATCATAGTCTTCCAAAATACGGTCTATTATTCCTAAAACAAGTTCAGCATCTTTCGCGTTCAAAGCATAAACCGCGTCTGCCGCTTTATCTTGTATAGTTAATTTGCGCATTATAATCACTCCTAATTAACTTACGCGGCTCCCTAAAGGAATATCTTTTTCGGGCGTTAAGAGAGTTAACTGTTCTGAAACTCCGTCTTTTTTGACACTTGCGCACAAAATCATTCCGTTGCTTTCAACTCCGCAAAGTTTCACGGGCTTTAAGTTCGTAACTAAAATAATATTCTTACCCGTTAATTCTTCGGGCGTGAAAAACGCTTTAATTCCTGAGCAGACAGTGCGCTTTTCATAGCCTAAATCGACTTCGAGTTTGTAAAGTTTTTTGGATCGCGGAATTTCCTCGACATTGAGAATTTTTGCAACTCTCATTTCTACGGTTTTGAAGTCGTCAATCGAAATTTCCGCTTCATGTTCGATTGCAGTTGACGCTTGAGGCTCTTTTAATTCCTCATTCCTAACTCCTAATTCCTCACTCATTTTCTTTTTCTCCTTTTCTTGAGCTTTTTTCCATTCTTTAATATCTATACGCGGGAATAAAACTTCAGCTTTATTAATAATTTTTCCTGCGCCTTCGCCCCATTTGAAATTATTATAAGAGAGTTTTTCATTCTTATCGAGGCCGAGCTGTGAATAAATTTTCCCCGCCGTATCGGGCATTACAGGAGCAATTAAAAGTGCTGAAAATCTCAAAGCCTCGTAAAGATTTAACAAAACGAAATTTAATCTCTCAGATTGGGCTTCGTCTTTTGCTAATTTCCACGGGGCAGTTTCGTCAATGAATTTATTTGAACGTCCTATAAATTCCCAAATTGATTTTAATGCTTCGTCAAAGGCAAAATTATTCAAAGCCTCGTCAACTTTTTCAAGAACATTCACGGCCATTGAACTTAATTCGCTCTCAGCAGCGACACAGTCAGGCACAACACCGTCCCGGTAACTTTTAATCATTTGAAGAGTGCGGTTTAATAAATTTCCTAAATCGTTGGCTAAATCGCTGTTAATTCTTCCGACTAACGCAAGCTCCGAAAAATCTCCGTCATTCCCGAAAGGAACTTCACGAAGCAGAAAATATCTGAACGGGTCGAGGCCGTATTCTTTTACCATTTTGAAAGGGTCAATAACGTTGCCTTTAGACTTGCTCATTTTTTCGCCGTTGTAAGTCCACCAGCCGTGAGCAATAACTTCAACGGGTAAATTAATTCCCAGCGCGATTAACATTAAAGGCCAAATTACGCAGTGAAATCTTATAATATCTTTGCCGACCATGTGCCGGACATGAGGCCAATAATGCGAAAATTTTTCAGGGTCATCGAGCCAGCCGACCGCAGTAATGTAATTAATCAGAGCGTCGAACCAGACATAAATAACATGTTTTTCATCACCAGGAACGGGGATACCCCATTTAAGGCTTGTGCGCGAGACGGACTGGTCTTTAACGCCGCCTTTTAAGAAGCTCATTATTTCGTTATAGCGTACTCGGGGCATTACGGCTTTTACGTGCTCTTCATAAAATTTAATTAAGTCTGGGACATATTTAGAACCTTTGAAAAAATAACTTTCTTCTTCCATTATAGTTAAAGGTCTTCCGCAGTCGGGGCAGGTTTTATTTTCGCCCATAGCGTTTTCAGGGACGTAAGTCTCGCAGGGCACGCAGTAATAACCGGAGTAAGTGCCTTTATAAATGTCGCCTTGATCCATTAATTTTTTGAAGACGGCCTGAACAACTTTTATATGACGCTCTTCAGTCGTTCTTATAAAATCATCGTTGCTGATGTTTAAGACCTGCCATAAATTTTTGAAATTCAGGTGAATTTTATCGACAAGCTGCTGCGGAGTAATTCCTTTAGCTTCGGCTGCAGTTTGAATTTTTTGGCCGTGTTCGTCAGTTCCTGTTAAAAAATGAACGTCATAACCTTTCATTCTTTTATAGCGTGAAATAACGTCGCAGGCTATAGTCGTGTAAGCGTGGCCGATATGGGGAATGTCATTGACGTAATAAATCGGCGTAGTTATATAAAAAACTTTATCGTCATTCGCTGCAAACATGAAAAATTAAAATCTCCTTTTTTAATAAAAATTTTCATAATAATAATGATAGCACGAGCGAACTACTTCCGCTTATAGAAGCGGGAGCTTCCTAATTCATCGAGGTCTGCATTCAAATCTTGCGGTTTGAGTTGTCTTACGTCCTCTCCAAAGGCGTTAATTCCCGGCGTCCCATTTGTTGTCGCTATTTTTTCGACAAAATTATAACTCTTTCATTTTTCATTAACTTGCTTTTTACAAGGCCTAACACTGAATGTTGAACGAATGCCAGCCTTTTATATTTTCGTCCTGCAATAATGCTCAAGCTGATTAGAAAATTGCTCTACGCCTTCAATTTTTACTGGCTTTTTGATACCCTGAGCAAACCTGCTCCTTGCGAGTTATGATAAAAATTCTTTTAACTTCCTACTTCCTACTTAGCTATAGTGTTATAATCACGGATATTTTTATTAAGGAGTTAAAAATTTTTATGGCTTTCACAGTCTGCGTATTATCGCCGGCGGTTAAAAAAGATACTTATATAGCAAGTTACATAGCAGGCGAGGCGCCAGTAACGGGGCACGATGTTATGAACGAAATGATAACGAAGCATGACATGTCAGGGCGCGGAATAATAGCGTGGTTTGTTAATAATTACAGCCGCCCTCTTGACTGGGTCATAGATGAAGACGCTACAGTTGAATTTATTCCGGCAACGTCAACGACGGGACAGCGGATTTATAAAAGAACTTTAGGCTTTGTTTTAATAATGGCGTGCGCGAGAGTTTTGAAGAAAAAAATAATTTTGCGTCATTCAATCGCAGACGGAAATTATTGGGAATTTGAAAACGGCCCGGCAACTCAAACTGACATCGATAAATTAAAAATCGAAATGAACGAAATTATCAGACGGGACTCGCCGATAAAACGCGAAGTTTTAACGATAGATAAAGCGAGGCGGGTTTTTCAGCGTCAGGGAGAAAACGAAATAGCAGAGTTATTCGTCCGCGCTAATTTAGACCCCGTTGAAGTTTATAGATGCGGAGAACGTTACGGATATTTTTGCGGAACTCCTCTTGCACCGTCTACGGGACAGCTTAGAATTTATGATTTAATTCTCTTTGATAAAGGAATTTTATTGAGATTTCCAGACCCTAAAGCCCCCGAAGAAATTCCGGACTTACAAGTCGAACCGTCCATGAGCAAAGTATTTTTTGATTACGCTCATTGGCTTCAAGTTTTGGACTTAAATTATTTGAATAAACTTCATCATAGAGTAACTGAAGATAAAATCACGGAATTAATTTTAATTGCTGAGGCTTTTCACTCTCAAAAATTAGGAAGTATCTCCGAAGATATTGCGGCCCGTCCCGTAAAAGTCGTAACGATTGCAGGGCCTTCAGGGAGCGGCAAAACGACATTCTCAGAAAGATTAAAAGTTCAGTTGATGGTCTGCGGAAAAACTCCAGTAACTCTGCCTCTTGATAATTATTTCAAAGAACGCGAAGACTCTCCCAAAGACGAGAACGGCGAATATGATTATGAACGTCTTGATGCTCTTGATTTAGATCTGCTTGAAAATAATCTCACAAGAATTTTAGCCGGTGAAGAGGTTGTTACGCCTGTCTATAATTTTATTACGGGCAAAAAAGAGCCGGGAAAAACTATAAAATTAAAACCTTCGGACGTTCTCATAATGGAAGGAATACACGGACTTAACGATAGAATTTTATCAATGCTTCCGGAGTCAAGCCGTTACGGAATTTTTGTCTCGCCTTTAACAGGAATTTGCATTGACCCTCATAACAGAACAAGCACAGGCGATAACAGATTATTGCGCCGAATTATCAGGGATTATAGAACACGCGGAAAAAGCGCGCAGGTTACTCTTGAAGTTTATCCGAAAGTTATAAGAGGAGCAAAAAAATATATTTTCCCGTATCAAAGCCGTGCGGACGCGATTTTTAATTCGGCACTGCCGTATGAACTCGGAGTTTTGAAACCTTATGTTGAGCCTTTACTGCATACTGTTGACGAACACAGTTCAGTTTTTAGCGAGGCGTTGAGATTATTAAATATTTTGCGATTTGTTCCGGCCTTAAATAATGACGGTATACCGAATAATTCAGTTATAAGGGAATTTATCGGAGGAAGCTGCTTAGATGTCTAAGATGCCTGCCTGTAATTAGGCAGGTATTTTTTTATTATGTTAAAATTATTTTAAGACGAGGGTAATTCCATAGTCAGGTGGGATTACCTGAGGTGCAGGGATTTCCCTCCTGACCGTACGTGGGAGGTGAAGAGCCGATGATGAAGCTTCTACATTTGGCAATAAAAATACTGCATATCGTTGCCGTTATTGGAACGTATGCAGCGTTCGCTGAATTAATATTGACAGCATTAGTCGACTGGCTGTCTCACTAAAAACTCCTTGAGGTGTTTGAGGTGGGCCCTATCCCGCTTCAACATCTCATAAAATTTTTTCAAAGCATTTGCTCTTCCTCGTCGGGGCAATGCCTTTTTTATTTTGCCTTAGCGGGGGTTCACACAGCCCTGCTTAGGTAATCCTAAGTCGTTTTACTGCTCGCTCTCCCTCGTCGGGGCGAGTTTTTTATTAACTTAAATTATAACACGTCTTTATTTTCGTAAATTTTCGATCCTGCCTGACACGCCGGGCAGAAGCAGTATTTTTCGCCTTTAGCTTTCAAATCTTTCTTTCAAATCTTTACCGAGCGCGGCCATTTTAGCGGCCTGTTCAGCACCGAAAATATTTTTTCCCGTGTCTGACTCAGCGAGTGCAATCGTTTCGTCAATGCTGTTGACGTTAGCTTCAAGGGCTTTGACTAATTCTGCTGCAGTGTCTTTATTTTGATGAGCAAGATAAATATCAGCTGCGGCTTTAACTTCAGCACAGCAGGACGGAGCAGCGGCTAATTCTTTAACTTTTTCGATAATTTCATTTTTCGTCATCTTAAAAATTTCTCCTAAAAAAATTTTTTATTATTATGCCACAAAATTTTAATTTTCTGTGATAAATATAATAGCTTGAAAAAATTTTCACCAGAATTAAAGGGAAGGATTTTTTTATAATGTTAGACAGAATAGAAAGAATAGGCGTAATCGGCGTAGGACATCTTGGACAGCATCACGCCCGAATTTACACAGAGCTTCTTGACGCTCGTCTTGTAGGAGTAGCGGACAGCGATTTAGACCGCGCGAAATTTATCGGCGATCATTTAGGCGTGTCGGCTTACAGTTCGCTTGAAGAATTAATCGCGAAAAAATCTCCTGACGCTATTTCAGTTGTAGTTCCGACGAGCCAGCACTATGAAATCGCTAAAAAAGCTCTCGAAGCCGGTATTCATGTTCTCGTCGAAAAACCTGTAACTATAAAACCCGAAGAGGCCGGAGAACTTTTAGAAATTGCCGACAAAAAAAATTTAGTTCTTCAAGTCGGCCACATTGAACGTTTTAACAGCGCAATCAGATATATTTCTCAAATTCCATGCAATCCCGTTTATCTTGATTCGCGGCGCACTGCCCCGTTCAGTCCGAGAATTAACGATGTCGGAGTAGTTTTAGATTTAATGATCCATGATATAGACATAGTTATGTCGCTTGTTCCGTCAAAAATTTCAAAAATCGCCGCGACAGGTGCCTGCGTATTTAGCGACCATGAAGACATTGCAGACGCTCAAATTACTTTTGAGAACGGAGTTTTAGCCCATATTTTAGTGAGCCGTTGTGCCGAGAAAAAATGCCGCCAGCTTGAAATCGTTGAACGCGAGAGGCAAATTACAATTAATTACGAACTTCAAACCGTTCAAATTTCAAGATGTGTGAATAATCCTGAAGGCCAAGTCGAAATTAGAGAAACTCCTGTCTTCCCTAAGAGTGAGCCTCTTAAACTCGAACTTGCCGATTTTGTCCGCTGTGTCAAAGAAAAAAGACCGCCTGTAGTCGGAGGCAAAGACGGCAAAAAAGCCCTCGAAGTTGCGGTTGAAATTTTAAGACAAATTCACGATAACGCCCTTCCCGTCAATAAAAAAGAAGCAAAACGCGCCGCAGTATGATATAATAATTTAGAAAAATAATTTCCTCCGAATGTTCGGGGGAAAATTTATTTTTTCCACTCATTTTTCCACTCAAAAAATCTTAAATTTCTCTAATCACGACAAGACTTCACAAGTCTGACTCACGCAAAAAATTTATCATCTCGTCAACAGTTTTATGATTTTCCGGGTGCCGCCAATTTAACGGCAGAATTTCTGACAAAGGTTCGAGAACGAATAATCTTTCAGATAAATTTATGTGAGGGATATTAAGTTCAGGCGATTTATAAATAATTTCATCAATTAATAAAATATCAATGTCGATTTTACGTTCTCCCCATCGGACTGACGGAACGCGGCCTAATTCAATTTCAAAATTTTTTATAATTTTTAATAATTCGAGAGGCTCGATAAAATTTTTTCGTTCGAGTTTAACGCAGGCGTTCAAAAAATCAGGCTGTTCTACTCCGCCCCAAGGTTTAGTTTCATAAATTTTGCTGACAGAAACAACGCTGCCGAGAGTTTTTAATTTCTCAACAGCGTCATTAATGTTTTTCAATCTGTCGCCTAAATTTGAGCCGAGACCGAAATAAATATTCAAATTAAATTTTTCTCCTTAAAGTCTTATAGAAGCTATTTGAGATCTTGCGTACCAGTATAAAGCACGCAAAATTCCGTGAAAAGATTTATCACTTGTGTAAATCAAACGCGACAAAGCTCTCATGCTTCTTGGATGTCCTTTTTCTGCGGCAAGACCGTGCCAATATTGAGCGGCTTTGTTCGTCATTTCAAGACCATGAGGATTTTTATAAATCGGGTCGCTTAAATATCCGAGCCAATATAAAACCCACGAATCTGAAATATTTGCCTGCGTTAAAGATTTTAGATTCCCGTTTTGAATTTCTTTAATTGCCTGCGAATTTCCGGTTAATTCTTTAGGAATTGCAAGGACGCTTTTAACTCCGTAATATTCTGCAAACGCACCTGTTTCAGGATATAAATGAACATCTTCGTAAATTAAAGGCGGTTTATTTTCAAGACGGGTTATTACAACGTCTTCAATTCCGGCGTTTTTTTGTTCATTAATGCTTTGAACGCGGGCGGCACTTTCAGCGAAATAAGCCGGTCCGAGTCTTAATGCTTCAACTGCGTCAATAAAATTCGCGCTGATTAACAAAGCTAAAATTAAAAACAAATAACGGTATTTGCGAGAAAAATTAATAAATCTCTCTGAATTAGTAAGTTTTCCGCGATAGAAAAAAGCAAATAATATGCACCACGTAAAAAGCATACACCATAAAGTTAAACTTATACCTCTTTCAGGAAGTCCCGTCCCCATCGTCCAGCCGTGCAAAATTTGCATTAAAGGAGCAATTAAAGCCGTGAGTATTACAATATGCCAAATTTTTAATTTTATTTTTGCAGCAGGAATTTTTTTTGCGATTAAAGGCATGAACAGTAAAAAGACATAAACTAAAGGCTTTACAAAAAACTGCATCGCTGTGAAAAGTCCGTGAGCACCTGAGACAACAAAAGCTCTAAGTAAACGCGGGAAAAACGCTCCTTTATCATAAAGTGCCATTCTTATTGCAGTGCCTGGCGCAAAATACATTATGCAGAATGACAAAATAGCTGCCAGCCAAAACATACAGCAAATTAAAGCTCGTTTTTTATCTTTCACGGCAGCAAAATAAATCATAGCAAAAAAAGCTACGACACCTTGAAAAATGCAGGGCTGTTCATAAACTGTTCCGTTAAGAATTATAACTATAATACAACCCCAAAACGCCGGACGAGAGCCGTTTAATGCCCTGACTGCCAAAGCTGAAGCGAGCAAAATTAATGACGTGCACCAAAAATAAGGCGCGGCGTTGATACTGTATAAAGTTTCGTGAAGATAAAATGTAAAAGCAAGTGTGCAGGCCGTTATTAGTGAAGTTGTAAGAATTTTATTTTTAGCTGAACTTGACTTGAAAAAACTGCCGATTAAATACCACGCTCCGATTATGTAAGAAAGAATTATTAGCGACGGCAGAAATTTATATGAAATTTCCATCGGCAGTATAGAGCATATACTCCACATAAATGTATTTACGATACGCCCCTGCCAGTTGTTGTAAGTGTTTATTTGTATATCCCAAAAATTAGACTCTCTTACACTGACGGCCATACCAAAATCATCGCCGGGCTGAGGCCAATTATAAAAAGAAAGAACGCAAAACAACGCTATAAAACAAATCGAAAATATTAAAACCGGAAAATAAAATTTTTTCTTGAGTTCCAAAATTAAACCTCCATGTGCAAATTAAATTTAATAAGTTTTTTCAGAAATTATATAGACGGGGCGATGTTTAGCTTCCATGTAAGATTTGCCTACATATTCGCCTATAACTCCCAGACTTAATAATTGTATTCCGCCTAAAAAACATACTATGCAGATAGTAGAAGCCCAGCCTGGTATTGACTGACTCATAAATGCTAATACTATTGCCCATAAAATTCCGGCAAAACCTATAAGGCTCATAATTACCCCTATGAATGCAATTATTGCTATCGGTCTTGTTGATAAACTCGTTACGCCGTCTATAGCAAGCCCGAGCATTTTAGTTAAAGGATAATGAGTTTCGCCCGCAAGCCGTTCATGCCTGACGTAAGAAACGCAGGTACTTTTGAAACCCACTAACGGAAACATTCCGCGCAAAAATATATTTACTTCTTTGAAGTCCGCAAGAGAGTTAAGAACTCTCGAACTCACGAGCCTGTAATCGGCATGATTATAAACGACTTCAGCTCCCATTAAGTTCATGAATTTATAAAATCCCTGAGCTGTAGTCTTTTTGAAATATGAATCACTATCGCGGTTTGAACGTATCCCGTAAACAATTTCGCAGTCTTCCTGAGAAAATTTATCGATCATTGTCTCCATGACGTTAATATCGTCCTGGCCGTCGCAGTCGATAGAAATAGTTATGTCGCATTTGTCTTTTGCTTCCATAAGCCCCGCAATTAATGAACTTTGATGGCCGCGGTTTCTGCTCTGGCTTATGCCGATAAAATGTCTATCTTTTTGGGCAAGGCCGCAAATAATTTCCCAAGTTTTGTCGCTTGAGCCGTCATTAATAAAAAGAACTCTGCTTTCACTGCTGATTTTATTTTTTTCTGAAAGCTCGTTAATTTTTTCTAAAAAAACAGGCGCAGTTATCGGCAGAACTTCCTGCTCATTAAAACACGGAACAATTATCCAAAGTACCGGAATATCTTTCATTTGAGCATAATTAACCTTTCCTCCCCATCACAACCATATTCCAGCAGAGCCACTTCAAAAACGGGAAAATTTTCAATAAAAATTTATCTATTTTTTCCAGCGGCATATAAAGATTTTTGACGTTGTCGGCATCGTCAACAACTTTTTTCCAGTATCTTACTTTGCTTGGATTAAGGCGGTTAATGAAGAAATATTTAACAAAAATTAAATTTGTGAGAAACCAAAAGCCCTTGTTCGTTACATCAGTAAAATTATTTTTAACCTGTCTCAGGTATTCAATATCTAAAGGATGCTCATCGACAGTCCTGACGCCGTCAGCAAGCCGTCTGTATAAATTTATAGCGGGATTATATTTTAACGGATCCCAAGCGATAAAAATTCCGTCTTTTTTAAGGACTCTTTTAATTTCGGCGAGGGCTTTTTTAATATCTACGTGATGAAGGACGTTAGCGGCGTAAACAATATCGAACGAATTATCTTCAAACGGTAATTCCTCAACAGAACAGACCGCGCTGTCGATTTTTACATTATGGCACTCAGCAACGCGGAGAGTTAGGTCAACCATTCCGCCCGATATGTCGGAGGCAGTAACGCAGGCACCTTGTTTGGCAAAATATACGCTCGCTTCGCCGCATCCGCAGCCCACATCGAGTATTTTTTTGTTTTTGAAGTTATTTTTGCCCATTTTTTCTATAATATACCGCGTTTCCGGCATAGTGCACGCTTTTTCAAGTGCATCGACATTGACATCGAGGGGGGGGGTATCTTTTGCCCATTCATCGTGGAAAGACTCTTCCCGCAACTGGATTTCTTTATTCATTCGTGCAATTTTCCTTTCTTAAAAATTCAGTTTTTAACCGCATTTATTCTAACACAAAAAAATACCCCCTGCGAGAAGAATATAGATAATTACCAGTTTTCGTAACACCGGCTTTTATTCATTTTTTTTCGGGGTATGATAAAAAAATCTTGCCTTAAAATTAATTCGGGCTTATTATTTCACACGTTATAAAATTTTTTTAATTAAAAATATTAATTAGGGGGAAAATTTTTTGCATAAAATCTTAGAGAAACGCCAGCTCTCATATGACAAAGAACGAGACCAGAGCGTTTTTTATTTCAAAGTCGAAGCTCCCGAGATAGCCCGCAACCGTAAGGCCGGACAGTTTATTATTTTCCAGATTGACGAAGATTACGGCGAGAGAATTCCTTTGACTATCGCAGATGCTAACCCTGACGAAGGCTGGATAGCTATAGTCTTTCAGACGGTCGGAGCAACAACAAGAAAACTTTCTGTAAAATTCAATGTCGGCGACAGTATTCCTGTTTTAGTCGGACCTTTGGGCAGACCTACCCACATCGAGAAAAAAGACGGAATAATTTTATGTGTCG
>CAMVMK010000034.1 GCA_947168585.1 uncultured Fretibacterium sp. | reverse complement strand
CGGCGCTACATCCCCATAGCTAAAGCTAGGGGCTTTGCGCCGAATTTTCGGTAAGGACTGTAAGGATGAAAAGGAGTTGTCTCGTTCTGAGGAACTTGTTCGACTTTTCCGAAAAGTTCGCTCGTGCTTGCCTGATAAATTCTGCAAGTTTCAGAAAGTCCGCAAATTCTCACGGCTTCTAAAATTCTTAAAACTCCGACAGCGTCAACATCAGCTGTAAATTCAGGAACGTCAAACGAAACTTGAACATGACTTTGGGCAGCTAAATTATAAATTTCGTCAGGCCGTACCATCGCTACAATTTTTAATAAACTCATGCTGTCGCTTAAATCGCCGTAATGCAAATGAAAATTTTTATGGCCTTCAAGATGAGCAATTCTTTCGCGGAAATCTACGCTTGAACGTCTTATAATCCCGTGAACATCGTAGCCTTTTTCAATTAAAAATTCAGATAAATAAGAGCCGTCCTGCCCTGTAACTCCGGTGATTAATGCTTTTTTCATATATTAATCCCTCAATGCTTTTTTCATTTCTTTTACAAATTCGCCGACTTTTACCGGTGCTTGAGCTTTATATTCTTTAATTAATTTTATTATAGCCGAGCCTACAATCGCTCCGTCAGATAAATCCGCCATTTTTTTCGCCTGCTCCGGTGTTGAAATTCCAAAACCTATAGCGCACGGGATTTTAGTAGATTTTCTGACATTTTCAATTATAGATTTCAAGTCAGTAGTTATTTCGCTTCTTGTACCTGTAACGCCTAAACTTGAGACGATATATAAAAATCCTTCAGCTTCGCGTGCAATCATCGAAATTCTTTTTTCTGAAGTCGGCGCAATCATCGAGATTAAATCAACGCCGTATTTTTTGCAAATAGGCAAAAATTCGTTTTTTTCTTCGTAAGGAAGGTCAGGCAAAATAACGCCGTCAATTTTAATTTCTCGACAGATAGAGAAAAATTTTTCTGCGCCGTAAGAAAAAATCACGTTGGCATAAGTCATAAAGACTAAAGGAATATCAATTTTTCCCCTTAAATCTCGTACGAGTTCAAAGATTTTATCTGTTGTTACGCCGCCTTTCAAAGCCCTTTCGTTAGCTTCTTGAATTACAGGCCCCTCAGCAGTAGGGTCAGAAAAAGGTATACCGAGTTCAATTAAATCCGCGCCGCTGTCGACAGCCTCGAGAACACATTTTTTTGTCGTTTCGATGTCAGGGTCGCCGCAAGTTATGAACGGGATAAAAGCCTTGCCGTTTTCAAATGCTTTTTTAATGTTACTCATTAATATTTTCACCTCTGTATCTTGCAATAGCCGCGCAGTCTTTATCGCCGCGCCCCGAAATAGTAATTACAATAATTTTTCCAGGCATTTCCGGCGCAATTTTCATAGCATAAGCAACGGCGTGAGCACTTTCTATAGCCGGTATAATTCCCTCAGTTTTTGCTAAATACTCAAATGCTTTAACGGCCTCTTCGTCAGTAATTGGTACATATTCAGCCCGTCCGGTATCATGAAGCCAAGCGTGTTCCGGGCCTATGCCTGGATAGTCAAGACCTGCGGAAATAGAATAAACCGGAGCAATTTGGCCGAATTTATCTTGACAAAAATATGATTTCATCCCGTGAAAAATTCCGAGCCTTCCTGTAGCTATAGTTGCGGCAGTTTCAAAAGTTTCTACGCCTCTGCCTGCTGCCTCGCAGCCTACTAATTTAACACTTTTGTCGTTAATAAAATGATAAAAACTTCCGATAGCATTAGAGCCTCCTCCGACACATGCAATCACTGTATCAGGGAGTTTATGTTCTTTTTCAAGAATTTGCATTTTTATTTCTTTGGATATTACAGCCTGAAAATCTCTTACAATCGTAGGAAACGGATGCGGACCCATGACTGAACCTAAACAATAATGAGTGTCGCTGATTCTTCTTGTCCATTCGCGCATGGCTTCAGAAACTGCATCTTTAAGAGTTCCTGTGCCGCTTTGTACAGGGATAACCTGCGAGCCTAAAAGCCTCATTTTATAAACGTTTAGAGCCTGACGTTTAATATCTTCTTCCCCCATAAATATAACACATTCCATACCCATTAAAGCCGCCGCTGTAGCTGTAGCAACTCCGTGTTGTCCTGCTCCTGTTTCAGCTATTAGTCTTGTTTTTCCCATTTTTTTAGCGAGCAGGGCTTGGCCTAAGACGTTATTAATTTTGTGTGCGCCGGTGTGATTTAAGTCTTCGCGTTTTAAGTAAACTTTTGCGCCTCCTAAATCTTTCGTCATTTTTTCAGCAAAATACAGCCTCGAAGGTCTTCCTGCATACTCATTAAACAATCGTTCAAGTTCATTAGTAAAATCTTCGTCATTTTTGTATTTTTCGTAGGCTTCTTCTAATTCAATAACGGCATTCATTAAAGTTTCCGGGATATATTGACCGCCGTGAACGCCGAACCTTCCTTTTTTACTGCTCATTAATTCATCACTCCTAAAACACATTCCGCCTAAAAATTTTGCAGCATTATAGTTTCTTATTAATTAATTTAACACCCTCATTCAGTGGTATGTCAACTAATTTTTTTCGTTCAGGATTGTTTTAGAAGTTTCCAAACTATAACCCTGCGCTTTTTTGAGCAGAAAAAACAGTTCCCGTTGAGCTTTGAGAACTGTTTTTTATTTTTTTTAATTATAGATAATAAACTTATGATAAAATAAATTTTAAGAAGTTCTTGAGACTAAGAAAAATATTTTTTGCCACAACATTTGCCACAACAAAAACTTTCAAATTTTTTAATAATTATCAGCTTTTCAAAACATAAATTTCAAAATAAAAATCACGAATAAAATTTAAGCGCATGAAAAATTTTTACGTATCACTTTTTAAGTTCATTAGCTATAAAACAAATTTGAAGGATTTTTGCATAAAAAGAATCGATAAAAAGCTAAGTCTTTGTTTAACCCTAATAAAGATTCTTGAACATCAGCAAAAAAATACCGCAATAAAGTTTCGATTTCGTCAGCAGTGTTGACATGTTCATGGCGCATAATTATTTCATAGTCGAGTCCGTAGCGATGCTTAAATTCACGACCAGTTGTGTTTCGATATGCAAATTTCCAAAGGAATCTTCCCTCATTGGGAATTGAAACAGCAAGAACTCCTTTAGGCTTCATCAAGCTGATTGCGCTTTCAATAACTTTAGGAAGATTTAATATATGCTCAAAAGTTGCAACTGAAATGATTCTGTGATACCCCCCCGTTTGCGGAACTTCGGAAATATCATCATAGAAATGATCAACAAATCCTCTATACGGGGAGCTTTCATAAATTATGTGATAAGGTTCAACGACATCATAAATACCCATTTTCTTTTCAAATTGAAATTGGTTAAGAGAGCCGCCGCCTATCTCGAGAGTTGATAAGCCTTCACCTGCTGTTGTTGCGACTTTTTTATGAAGCCAGCTTTCAACTTTTGAAGATAATTTTGAAATTTTTGTAAGACCATTACGATTTTCGTTAAAGTGCTGATCATAAATTTCTTGATATTCTTTAGGCAAAGTTGGCCTTTGCTTGGGAAATTTACGCAAAACTTCTTGAATATTGAGAGTTATCAAAAATTTTACCTCCTTTATGTTTGGGCGATTATATCATATTAAATTAATAACACTTTGTGCCCAAAATTCAGCCGCGTTGCAACCGCCCATTAATTTAACACCTTCACGCAATGACGAGTCAATTAAATTTTTTTGTTCAGGACTATTCAAATAATTTTCAAGTTCTGAAACTATATTTTCCGGCGTTGCTTTTTCGCATAAAAGTTCCGGATAAACTTGTTTTTCAGTTAATAAATTCGGTACTGAAATATTTTTGACGTGAACGAGATGTTTTAATATCGCGTAATTAATTTTTTTCATATTATAAATCACTACCATAAAACGATTTAATAACATTGCTTCAACCGCGACAGTCCCTGAAACTCCTGCGACAGCAAGCGATGCTGACATTAATTCACGGCCCTCTCCGTCCCAAAATTCAAAGCCGGCATTTTTAACGCGCTCTTTTAATTCTTCAGCTAAATTTTTGCTTAGTCCAGGAGCAATCGAGAACACGGGCAGATAATTTTTTTCACGCAGTAATTTAGCCGCTCCGATTAAAATTTCAAGATGAAATTTAATATCATAATGACGCGAGCCGGGCATTAAAGCAATAATTTTCGAGCCGCCGAATCTTTTTGAAAATTCTTCGGAAATTTTTACGTCTTTCAAGTCATGCACTAAAGGATGAGCTTTCCATTTTGAATTTACTCCGTGATTGATTAAAAATTTATGCTCAAAATAAAATAAAGGCAGACATAAATCAAAATCGCGCTTGAGATTTTTAACTCTTCCTGCACGCCACGCCCAAACGGTCGGAGGTATAAGGCTGATAATTTTCCCGGAATAATTTTTTTTACGCAAAGATTTAGCGAGCATTAAATGAAAGTCCGGGCTGTCGATTAAAACAACGGCATCAGGATTTGATTTAATAATTTCGCTGGTTATGGCGCTTTTTAATCTAAAAATTTTCGGGATTGCCGGAATAATTTCCAAAATTCCCATGAGCTTTAATTCTTCGTAACTCCATAGAACTTGGCCGCCGGATTTTTCGCCGTTCGGGCCTAACATTCCGGAAATTTTTATTTCGGGATTAATTTTCAAAATTTCTTTTATAAAATCCCCGGCGTAAATATCGCCGGAGACTTCACCGCAAGAGACAAAAATTTTTTTCATGATTTATATTTTTCGATGTCAAACTGATTTTCACTCTTCGCAACTATTAATGTTGATGTCAAAACGCCAATGACCATTATTGTAGTGTGCAACATATCTATAATAATATCAAACATCACAGCAAAAGATAAAGCGTCAATAGGACAGCCTGTTAGGGCAAACAGTGATGAAAGGGCTATAAGTCCTGCGCCGGGCATACCGGGCATAGCTAACGGCAAAAGAATTGAGTAAAAAATTATTAAAAATATTTTTGTCAAACTTACTTCAATTCCGTACATATTGGCTGTCGAGAGTGTTAATACAGATAGAAATAAACAAAAAGCATTTTTGCATATAAGCGTCCCTAAAGGAATTAAAAATGAATATATTTTTTTAGAAATTCCCAGCTGTTCAGACGTTTTCATTCCGTCCGATATAGCAGCGGTACTTGAACATGTAGTGAAAGCAGTTATCATTAACGATACAGACTTTCTGAACATCACGGCAGGATTCAGACGTGCAATAAAGGCAACCATTAAATAATATGTAACAAATATCAGAGCGTTAGAAACAACAAATACCAATAATATCCCAAGAACTAAAAGCAAAGTTTTTGTTCCTGTTGAAATAAACATTGATGTTATTGAGCAAAATACAAGAAGTGGCATGAAACGCAAAAAAATTTCAATAATTTTCATAAAGATTTTATTAATCTCATCGAAAGCGGACGCTATTATTTTAGAATTTGACGCTCCTGCTGCTATCCCGATTAAAATAGCCAGCACCATTAACTGAATCATATTACCTTCAAAGAAAGGTTTTATAAAATTATCCGGTATGAAACCTTTTATAATATCGCCGGTTGAAAATGAAACACTTTGTGCCGCCGCTGATGATGAAGAACTTGAAAGGGCGGTTAAATTCATGCCTTTGCCGATATTGAATAAAAGCACGATGGAAATTCCAATAAATATTGCTATGATGTCAGCAAATATTGTATAGAAAAACATTTTTACGCCCGCACGCTTCATTCTTGACAAATCGATACCCCCCCCCCGTTTGTGAAAAACAAGATACAACAGAGAAAAACATTATCGGCATCGCGCACATTTTCAAGCCGTTTAATAATAAAGAGTATAAAGGCTCAAGAAAATTTCTGTTAATCATTGCTGAAAATTCTTCGGATGCAAAATTTTTCAAGACAAAACCCGTGCCTACAGCAAGAATTACCGCCGTTAAAATTTTATATAAATCTGAATACGGCGAGTTAAAAGCTGTAATTTTTACAGTATTAAAATTACGTTGATGTTTGTATTTTATTTTGTGGCTGAATGAACGAAGAAGAAGATTTCTAATCCCTTCAAGAATATCGTTATCATCTTCATTCCCGGAAAAAGAAATTCCGCCGTAAATATAAAAATCAAATTCATTTCCCGGAACTTTTAACTCGACGCTGACATCACCAAGAAATTTTTTGACGTTCACCAAGACAAATTTATTTTTTGAAAAATCTCCGTGTTCGATTAAGTTCACGAGAGCTTCTTCGCACATTAATTCAGTGCGCACTGCCTCTTTAGAATTGAGTTTTAATTCTTTGAGGCTTGACGATATAAACTCTAAGATTTGAGGCAGAGAATTTTTATCTTGAAATTCCTGCCTGACGTCAAGCACGGCAAATTTTTTTTGCATAATTAAAACACTCCTATAACTGCAATTTTGTATTTATCAGCGAGCTGGAAAAATTTTTCCGGCTCCATTATCAAAGTTTTTTCAGCTTCGACAGCAAGACAAGTCATTCCAGCTTCGTGCATGTTCTCAAGAGTTTTGACTCCAACGGTCGGCAGGTCGTAACGCATATCCTGATCTTTGCGCATCATCTTGACTAAAACTCCGCGCCTTACTAAATTTCCTGAGCGTTTAATCATCATGTCCGTACCCTCCATAGCTTCAACAGCTACAACGGCCTCATCAGCAACACAGACAGACTGTCCGAATGAGAGCGGCAAAGTTACGCGCAAAATTTTTTCAGCGTATTCAATATCTTTTAATTCGCGTTCATCGGGTTTTCGTTTGGATAATATTCCGTCCGGTGCTATAAATTCCGGCAGAATTTGCCAGTACGGAATAACTTTTATATTTTCGTCCTCAAAAACTTTCACGACCGAGCCCAATAATGAATGATCATCGCGGAGAGAATTCTTTAGTATTTTTAACGCAATTTTATCGAACGCAAAAGGAAATCTATAAATAATTTTTTTAGAAATTCTTCCGGCCATAATTAACTCATTCGAGCCGAAAGATTTAATTTCTTTAATTCCGCGCGTAAAATTCGGAGTTTTCAAGCGAACTAATTTCCCTGCGTAAGGTCTCAAAATTTCAGGATCATCACGCAGGGCAATTATTAAAGTTTTATCTTGAATTTTATTTAATTTTTTAGCAATCTCGACGGGCAAAACTCCCTCGCCTGCGATTAATGCAATATTATTCATAACTAAAAAACTTTGTCGCCGTCTTTAATTTTTTCAGAAGGCCGAAGAAGAACAACGCCTTGCTCTGAGTCCGTGCCTAAAATTCTAACTTCGCTTGTAACTGAACCGATGTGAAGAGGTGTCAAATTTACACAGCAAATAACTTGGGTTCCGATTAAATCTTCAGGCTTATAGAGTTTTGTAATTTGCGCCGAAGAGTTTTTCACGCCTATATCTTTACCGAAATCAATTTTTAAGACATAAGCCGGGTTTCGGGATTTCTTATTTTCTTTGACTTCAAGAACAGTCCCGGCTCTTATTTCAATTTTTTCAAAATAAGATAATTCAATCAATTTTTATAACTCCTTAAATCCTGTCTACACGCCACGCAAAGAAAAGCGCTACGAGGAAGAAAACAAAGTTAGGCCCCCAGCCTGCAATAACAGGAGGAATATTTCCGGCCTCGCCTAAAGCCCTGCATAACGACATAACGACATAATAAGCAAAGACTATTACAACGCTTATTCCAAAACCTACACCGCCTCCGCTGCGTCCGCGTCTTGAAGCCCCGAAGCCTGCCCCTAAGACGGCCATAATTACGCAAGCCCAAGGCACAGCAAGTTTCAAATGAAACATAACCCATAATTGCGACAAATCCGCGCCGACTTCATCAGCTTGTTTTATATAACTCCAAAGTTCGTGCGCACTCATATCTGCAGGTTTACGGGTATTTCGCTGTAACTGTTCCGGCGACATTCTCAAAGCTAATTTTTGACGCTCAAAACGAAGCAGTAAAACTATTTCGCCCTCGTTAGTAACGTTATACATTCTTCCGTCTTCAATCCACCATTGATTATCGAGCCACATTCCGCGCCTTGCGTTAAGCGTTAATGCGAGCCTCCCGTAGTCGTCAAACTCGTGCATCATTATTCCGCTCATTAAACCTTTTGAGGGGTCTAATTCATCAATATATAAAACTCGTTTTAATTTTCCGTTTTCGTTATCCCGGAGAAAAACTTTCTCTTGAATAGCCGAAGCCTGATTTTTCATAATTTCGTAGCGCATTAACCTGTCAGAAGCTATCGAACCGAACGGCACGACAGTTTCATTAAATATCAACGCTAATACAGAAATTATTATTGAAGTTAAAAGCACCGGCCTTAAAATTCTCGTGAAAGGTATTCCGAGCGATTTCAAAGCTATTAATTCGCTTCCGGAGTTCAACGTTGACATTCCAAGCAGTCCGGCCAAGAGCGAAGACATTGGAATTGTCATAACTACGACTTCGGGCAGTCTGTAAAAAAATAACCGCGTTACAACTCCCAAAGCTACGCCCTGTTCAATTATTAATTTCGCGGCTTGGAACAATAAATCTCCGGCTACGAAAATTAAAACGAAAATTAAAATCCCGAATAAAAACGGCGCGGCACATGCACCCAAAACTAATTTATTTAATAAACTTCTTCTCATTCTACTAATTTAATTCGACAAAGCATTAGCTGAATATTTTTTAGTCATTGCGTGAGTCAGATTATCAACGAGTTCCTGCGCTGTCGGAAGGTTATTAGGCCCCTCGTAACATTCATGAACCGTCAAGACCGTAACATTGAAAAATACTTCAAACGTCGGGCAAAGAGCATTAACTATCGCCGTAAGACGTTCCGCAATATTATCAATCATTTGATAAGGACACTCGGCAAAAACTACAAGGATTTGAAATTCGCCCGTTTGAATAGCCGTATCTGTCTGTCTAATATCTTTCATGAGCCTCGCGCTGTAAGCCCTGAAAGGACTTGAATATTTATCCATGTCATCATCAGGCAGAAGCTGAGGGAAAACTAAACGGATCATTAACGCGCTTATAGGGTGGTTGCTGTAGCGTCCGGCTCTGTAAAGTTCGTCTGAAATTCTTGTAAGCCCGTAAGTATATGAATGTAATTTCGTGTCCTGGTCGATAAACGTAAAACTCTGACCCTCTGAAGAATGTCCTTCGGGATTTTCGCTGTCTTCTCCGCCTGCAGGAAGACCTTTAGGATTTAACTCGAAATAAAATTTATGGCCGTCTTCTAATTGAACGCGCTTAATGTCCCAGATTTTTTCGTTAATTTCAGCAGTCTTTGAGACGGGGTTAAACCATTCGCTGATATTTTTTCCGAGAGTGTCTAAGCGGTCGATGTTCAAGACTTTCAGCATTTCTTCACTGAGATTTAAGACTTGGCCTGTCTCGTCAGTGATTATAAATTTAATAGGAAGTCTTTTAATATCGTCTTCGATTTCAACTTGAACTACTTTATTACGTTCACTTTCAGATTGATTATATTCAACGACAAGAGCCGCCGCTCCGCAGACCGCGATTATTACGCCGAGCCACTGGAACATTCTTGCTCCGTAAGCAATCGACATAGGGCAGAGCAAAATTCCCTGAGCTAAGGCCTCGAGGGGAATTAATCCGACCCCGAAGCCATTAGCTATGAACATTCCATATAAAACGCTTAAAATTATGAAAATAAGCCACGACATTCCCCAAATCGATAAATCGACTTCGCCGACTATGCTCCCCTCGCCCATAGCACGGGCAAGCATAATCGTGAAAATCGCAATGACAGGAGGAAACGCGGCCCATTTCAAAAAATTATTCTGTCCCATTTTTTATTTATCTGTAGAGTAATTCTTCGCCGCTCGGATAGCTTAATTTATAGTCGACGATGATTGGTACAGTTGCTCCGGCAGGGACTGAAATTTCCCAAGTCAAAATATTTTCTTTAGTTCTTTCTTTTTCTTTGGGCTCGATTTTATTGACTTCGAGTTTAATTTTTTCGTCAGTCGGTATCGGAAGTCTGTCTTTGACTGTTATAACGCGCTCTTCTTGAGTTCCGTTAGTAATTTCGAGTTTATAGCCGCTGTTAAAGACACCGCTGAACCATGAAGTTCCTGTTTTTTCGACTAAGGCAGTTTTCTTGACCGTGATAGCATCGGCGTAACCGAAAGGAATTTCTTTTTGAGTTTCATACTCGCCGATTTTAATTTTTCCCGTCATAGCACCGTCAACTCTAAGTTCAGCGACAGCCGGAATTAATTTATCGCTGCTCTCGTTCATTTTCGCAATGAGCCAAGCGTTATTTCTCTGCTCAGGGATCATCATGATAAGCAGATCGCCCTCTAAATTAATAGTGCTAATATAAAGTTCAAGTTCACGTTCAGAGCCGTCGCCGGGTAAAGCACCCTCAGCGTCGATAGTTCTATCCGCTAAAGATTCCTGGACAGCCGGAGCAGCAGCTCTCGGGGCTTCTTCTTCTAATTCCATAGGCATAATATCTTCATCAGCCATCATCATTCTTTCAGCCCTTGCAGATTTATACATCATGTTGTTGCGGGCGAAACTTGCCGAGCCGACAGTCGCAATTCTTTCTTCTTTAGGTTTAATTCCGACTTTCAAAGGATTAATGACGGGCGTTGTAATTCTCTCGTCGGGCGTTTTAGTGTGAAGAATAATATCGCCGTGCTTATAATCGAGGCCGGTTTTCTGCGAGGCTTTAATATAAAGTTCCGTGTTAATTTTTCCTGTACTTGTGTCGAGGTCAAGAACATAACGGGGCTGCCATGAAGCGGCATTAGTGAACGCCGTGAATTCTACTTCGTCTGTAGATTTTCCCGTTATTAAAATGTAAGAAGAATCATTTTGAGGTCTGCGTGAATTTAATTCGTTCTTAAGAGTTTTTAATTTTGCCTGAAGATCGTCAATTTCTTTTCTGAGGCTGACTAATTCATTTTCTGTGTCGAGCCTCAAAGTCTGAGAATTTTTAATGTAACTTAATAACTCTTCGGGCTTAGATTTTTCCGGCTTGAGTTCGTCAAGCATTTCTAAAGTCTGCTCAAAGGCCGTGCGTTTTGCTGTAAGTTCTGCGATTTTTGCTTCAATTTCATCGGCCTGCGCTTTAATTTCGGTCAAATATGAAGGAATCCAGCGTTCGCGGTTAAGAACTTTTACGTTAATATCTCCTTCAACGAAATCTGAATTTAATAACTTAATCGAATCGGCATTAAAAGCACCGGGCAAAACTGCTTTGAAATTTCCGTCTTTGTCGTAAGGCTCAACGCTGAAAGAAAATCTCGCGCCGCTGGGATAAAAATGAATTTCAGTAATTTTATCCGTATAATTTTCCGGCGCTTCAAGAGCCTGCGAAAAATCTGCACCGCAAAAAACCGCTGACAATATTGCCAGTGAGAAAATCAAAATCTTCATAAAAATAAATCTCCTTCCGAAAATAATAAATTATTATTAATTAGTTCCTTATTTTTGAAATTATAATGTATAATCGAAAAAAATTTTTATGCCCGAGTTTGAATTTTTATTTTTCAGAGGGTGTAAAATTTACGCGACAAAAAATTTAGAAGGGGCGAAAGAGAATTTTATGACCGGCTGGGTCTTTAGGAAGAAGACTAAATGTGTCGGCTTACCAGAATTGCATCAATAAAATTTGAATATCATGAAGCATATCGATGGAGCGATGAAAATAAATTATTTTTTAATCGGGAGGCTTACGACTCAATGGAGCGTCTTTTGATAGATTTTTCACAAGTATACGGACAAAACGAACCTCAAAGAGCATCGAGGAGCGTTTATAATACACAAGTATCATCATATAAAGACCCCGACAAAACGCAGGAAACTCCGCGTATTTCGTTCGAGGATATGCTTTCAAACTCAATAAAAAACGTCAACAATCTTCAATTAGAAGCTGAAAAGAAAGTCCGGGATATGGCACTCGGCGATGTAGAAGATATTTCTGAAGTCGTCTTGGCCTCATCGAGAGCGGACACGGCTTTAAGGCTCGTCATGGAAATGCGCAATAAATTCCTTGACGCTTATCAGGCCTTGTCGAGGATAACAGGCTAAACTCCGCGCTAAAAAATCATGGACAGTTTGAGACGCTGGTTAGCCTCGTTCTTAAATTTCTGGGCCTCGTTAAAGCTTTGGCAGAAAGCGTCAATAATCTTAGCTATATTATTCGTCTTCGGCGGGCTGGGTGCTTTAATCTTCATGACAGGCACGACGAATTACGAGCCTCTATATGCCGGCCTTGAAGTTGCAGATCAGGCCGCTATTGTTGATTACTTAAAGGAAAATAATCTGCCTTATAGACTTGACCAGAAAGCAAGTGCAATTTTAATGCCGGGCAACGCAGTTTATGAAACCCGATTGACGCTTGCTCAAATGGGCTTGCCTAAAGGCGGAACTACAGGCTTTGAAATTTTCGATGACTCTAAAATGGGCATGAGCGAATTTCAACAGAGAATAGCTTATATGCGTGCTATCGAAGGCGAGTTAGCGAGAACTATAGCGCAGATGGCGGCAGTTGAAAATGCCCGCGTAAGTGTCGTTATTCCAGAACAGAGATTATTTTTAGAGCAGCAGAAACCTTCAACGGCTTCGGTTTTATTGCGCTTAAGACAGGGCGCGAATATCGGGCCTACTCAAGTTAAATCAATAATGCACTTGGTTGCTCATAGTGTTGACGGATTAACGCCGGACTCAGTTACGGTTGTTGACACTAACGGAAGAATTTTATCCGATATGATTTCTGACTCCATGTTCATGTATAACCCTGACGGTACTAATTCAGTTACGTCAGTTCAAAGAGAACTTGAAAGACAGCATGAACACGAACTTGAAAATAAAGTCAGAATTATGCTCGAACAGGTTTTCGGACCCGGTTCTGCGGTCGTCAGAGTTAAAGTTGATTTAGATTTCGATAAAAAGACAAGTTCTTACGTTGAATACACCCCTAACCCCGAAACAGGTACAGGAGTTCCGCGAAGCAACGAACGTCAAGAAGAAAGTTACACGGGTCAGGGAAACCCCGTCAACGGAAATCCCGGAACAACGACAAATATTCCCGGCTACGCTATTAACGCTAACACTGTAGAGAGTGAATATAACCGTTCAAACGCTACGACAAATTATGAAATTTCGACACGAAAAGGCGATCAGGTTGTAACGCCCGGCGGAGTGAGACGGTTATCGGCTTCAGTCTTAATTGATGATAAAAATAACGATATTACAGAAGAAAGACTTGAGGCTTTACAGGAAGTAATTTCTTCGGCTATCGGCTTCAACAGGGAACGCGGAGACAGTCTCGTTGTCAGGGCTATGAGATTTTCGACGGCTTTTGCTGACTCAATGGCTGAACAAATGCGTCAGGATAGAATGTGGAAATTAATTTACGGTTCTATCGCGGCTGTTTCAGTTTTATTAGTTCTTTTGATAGCTTATCTTGTTTGGAGAAGAATGCAGAAAGCTAAGCTCGCCATTCAAGAAATCGAAGCTGAAGGAAAGAAAGTCCCGACTATTCAAGAAATGCTCACATCGCCTGACTTGCTTGCGTTTCAAGGTGAAATGGCAGTTCTTGAAGAGCAGCTCAAAGCCTACGCGAAGAGCCACCCGGACGAAATTGCAACGCTTGTTAATGAGTGGTTATCATCTGAAAGTTAAAAATTATAAAAATAAGAATTTAAGAAGGAGTGCATGACATGCCCGCAGAAAAATCTGATGCAAAAGGCTTAACAGGCCGTGAGAAAGTTGCAGTCTTAATGGTTGCGCTTGGGAGTGATGTAGCTCCCGAAGTTTATAAAAGGCTCGATGATTCTACGATCGAGTTAATTACGCTTGAAATAGCGAATTTAAGAAAAGTATCGCCCGATGTAAAACTCAGCGTGTTAAAAGAAGCGCAGGAAATTTTAATGGCGCGTGAGTTTATGGCGCGTGGAGGCGTTGAATATGCAAGAGATGTTCTTGAAAAAGCTCTTGGCCCGGAGAGAGCTGCCTCGCTGCTTGCAAGAATTACGGCAAGTTTACAGGTCAAGCCTTTCGATTTCATGAGGCACACGGACGCAGGACAGATTTTAGGTTTCATTCAGAACGAACACCCTCAGACTATAGCTTTAATTCTTTCATACTTAGAGCCTCAGCAGGCCGCAATGATTTTGAGCGGGCTAAATCCGATTTTGCAGGCCGATGTTACTAAGCGTATAGCAAACATGGACAGAATTACACCGGAAGTTTTAAGGGAGGTTGAACGAGTGCTTGAAAGAAAACTCAGCAGCATAATGGGGCAGGACTTCACCGTTGCGGGCGGTATCGATGCCGTTGTTGCTATTGTCAACAGCACAGACCGAGCCACAGAACGCAACATTATGGAATATTTAGAGGAAAACGACCCGGAACTTGCGGAAGAAATTAAGAAAAGATTATTCGTGTTCGAGGACTCTATGCGGCTTGATGACAGATCTCTTCAGCGTGTATTGCGTGAAGTTGATATGAAAGAACTCAGCCTTGCTCTTAAAGGCGCGACAGAAGACCTCAAAGCGAAATATCTTAAGAATATGTCGAAACGTGCCGCCGAAATGTTACAGGAAGATATGGACTTCATGGGGCCGGTGCGCGTAAAAGACGTGGAAGAAGCCCAGCAGAAAGTCGTCAATATAATTCGCGGTCTCGAAGAGCAGGGAGAAATAGTCATAGCTTCCGGCGGAGGAGACGATATGATTGTCTAATCTTGCTCATCAGCGGGTTCTGCGTACAGTCAGACTTTTGCCGCAAGCCGTTAAAATCGGAATACTTGAAAGCGAAATTAAACAGTCAGGCACAAAACCTCAAGAACCTAAGCAGGAAGCACAGGTGCTAAAGCCCGAAAGGAAAACCGCGCCTCGTCCAACTGCTCAAGTTCATGTGAAAATGCCGGAGCAAAACTCAAAGGAAATTGCAGAATTAACCGCGCAAATAAAAGCCTTGACGAACAGTTTAAGCAATGCCCAAGTCGAAAACGTAGAACTTTCAGAAGCTAAAAAGAAACTTGAAAGCGAGATAAGCGGCATTAAATCAGACTACGAAAAACGCAGAAAAACTCTTGAATCTGAAGCCCAAGCCAACGCTAAAAAAATCGCTGACCAAGCACGCGAAAAAGCTATATCAGAAGGCCAAGCTAAAGGCTATGAAGAGGGACTTAAGAAAGCCCGCGAAGAAGTCGAGAAAGAATATTTAGAAAAATTCTCAGGTCTTGCCGGAGTTATTGAGGGTGTCGGGAAAAAATTAGAAGAAAATTTTGCAGAACTCGTGAAACTTCATCAGCCTAAAATGATTAGAATGTGGACGGAAATGTTAAAACGAATGTTATTCCGTCAAGTCGAGTTAAATCCCGATACTATTGATAATGTTTTGTCGGAATTATTGTCGCGGTTGAGTGATAAAAATCAGATTTTAATTTACGCCTCGCCTGATGACGCTAAGAAACTTGAGGGCGAACTCGATACTAAATTTCAAGAAGCCCTGCGCGGAGCAAAAAAAGTTGAAGTTAAAACTGACCCTAACGTTCAAAATGGAAGCTGTATAGTTGAAACATCGCTGGGAATTTATGACGCACGCTGGAAAACACAGCTTAATCAAATTGAGTCTGTAGTTGATGAGATTTTTCAGCAGTCTTCAAAAGGATAATAAAAAATCATGAACGATTTAGATGACGTAGATTTATTTCAATTATTTTCCGTAGATTTACTTCAAAAACCTTTAGTGAAAATTAACGGCCGTATAGTTCAAGTTGTCGGACTTGTAGCAGAATCTCAAGGCCCTGACGTCAGGGTCGGAGATTTATGCCATATTTGTTTCCGCGACGGATCTCACGAACTTGATGCTGAAGTCGTAGGCTTTAGAGATGACAGAGTTTTATTAATGCCTCTCGGAGCTTTGCAGGAAGTCGGACCCGGCTGTGATGTTGTTTCGACTAACAGACCTCTTGAAGTTCCTGTCGGCGAGGCTTTATTAGGGCGTGTTCTTGACGGGTTGGGCAATCCTATTGACGATAAAGGCCCTATAGCAGCGACTGATTTTTATCCGTTATATGCAACACCTCCGCACCCTTTAAGGCGAAAAATGGTAGATACTCCGCTTTCTGTAGGAGTTCGCGTTGTTGACGGAATGTTGACGCTCGGCAAAGGTCAAAGAATAGGAATTTTTGCAGGTTCAGGCGTAGGAAAAAGCACTTTGCTCGGAATGATGGCGCGTTACACTACGGCGGACGTTAATGTAATTTCATTAGTCGGCGAACGAGGCCGCGAAGTCCGTGAATTTATCGAACGTGATTTAGGCCCTGAGGGTTTGAAGCGTTCAGTTTTAGTCATAGCAACTTCGGATCAGCCTGCTTTAATAAGATTAAAATCCGCTATGACAGCTACAGCAATAGCCGAATATTTTAGAGATCAGGGTAAAGACGTTTTATTAATGATGGATACTGTAACCCGTGTAGCCCGTGCACAGCGTGAAATCGGGCTTGCTATAGGCGAACCTCCAGCAACACGAGGCTATACACCGTCAGTTTTTGAAATGCTGCCGAGATTATTAGAGCGTGCCGGAGCTGGTGAAGTCGGAAGTATTACAGGAATTTACACAGTTTTAGTTGACGGAGACGACATGAACGAGCCTGTTGCAGATAACGTCAGGGGTATTTTGGACGGCCATATAGTTTTGTCGAGAAAAATAGCAGCAAGAAATTTTTACCCTGCCGTCAGCGTTCTTGACAGCGTGAGCAGAGTTATGCCCTCGCTTGTTTCGCGTGAACATTTAGACGCAGCAGGAAGAGTCAGAGATTTACTCGCAACTTATGCCGAAGCCGAAGATTTAATTAATATAGGTGCTTATAAATCCGGCTCAAATATGCGTGTTGATTGGGCATTAGAAAATATAGAAAGCGTAAGAAAATTTTTATCACAGCGTGTTGAAGACCCTACGAGTTTTGAAGAAACTGACAAAAGATTATTAAATTTAGCTCCGTATCCGGCACAGTCTGAAAATTAAATTTTTTTATATTTTTTTAAGGAGAGTAAAAATCATGAGCACAGTAACTTTAGAAGCTGGGACATTTGTCGAAGTTAATCCGAATTTAATCAAACAAGCCGAAAAAGTTTTAAGCAGAGCAGGAATTTCTTATCCTGAATTTGTTAAGAATATGACGGAAAAAGCTATTATGGATTTTTCAACACCTGAAGAACTGCCTGTTCCCTGCATTGACGATTTGACTGACGAAGAACTTATCGGACTTTTTGAAGAAGGTATGGAGTCAATTAGAGCCGGACGTTATTACACATCAGAAGAAATGATGGAAAGGATAAAAGGGTATGGCGTTGAATTTTAATCTCCACTACTCTGAAAATTTTGAAGAAGATTTGCGAGAGATATATACACACATTACTTATAATCTTCAAAATCCTTTTGCAGCTTCGGAACAGGTGAATAGAATTACTTTAGCTGCTGAATCACTTAGAGTTTTTCCCAAGATGCATCGTGTTCGCGGCAAAGATCGTTTCGGCGATGAGTTAAGAATCTATCCTGTTGATAACTATAATATTCTTTACTCCATCGATGAAATAAATATTTCCCGTGTTCTTTATGGCCGCCGCAATATTGACGCATTGCCGTAAAATTTTTTTATCATGCAGCAGAGAATAGCAAGATTTAACCGAATATTAAAAATCCGCGAGGACAGCCGCCGTAATGAGCAGGCTGTTTTGGCCGCTGAACGCAGCGAAGAACGTGCCGTTATCAATCATATTAGTAAACTCGAAAGCGAAAAGGCTCAAGCTATTCAGGATTTCAGCACGACCGGCGAGAAAATGATTTCAGCTGCGGATTTATGGTTTCAAAGACAATTTATTGACGCTATTGACACAGATATTATTAAAGATAAAAATTCTTTAGATGAAGTCCGCGTTAGAATTTCTAACACTGAAGCAAGGCTTGTCGAAAAACATAAAGATGTAAGGGTTATGGAAACTTATATAGATCACTTAAAAGAATTAAATTTTCAGCAGCAATTAGAAATTGAACAGAATGAACTTGATGATGTCGCTACTATGCAATATTCAAGGAAAGGAGTTTATTAAAAATTGATAGGCCCGAATTTTACGAACATAAATAGAATTTTATCCCGAATTGACGAAATTAACCGCCAGTTTAATTTATATCAGCAGCCTGACGCGGCTCAAGTTAAAAGCCGTTTCGTTGACGTTCTTAATGATGTAGAAAAAATTAAAAGTAAATCTAAAAATATTTCAGGCAAAACAAGTTACAATGAACTTAAAAGCGTAATCGATGAATGTGCTGAAAAATATAACGTTGATAATGAATTAATCCGCGCAATGATCCAAGTTGAATCCGGCTGGAACACTGACGCTGTCTCTAATAAAGGCGCGCAAGGTCTAATGCAGTTAATGCCGCGTACCGCCGCAATGCTCGGAGTTGATGATCCGTTTGACCCTGAACAAAATATTGAAGGCGGCGTAAGATATATCTCAGATTTAGCCGATAAATATCGCGGAGACATTGAAAAGGCTCTTGCGGCTTACAACGTCGGCCCGGCACGGGTCGACTCGGGAAATATCCCGGACGTTTCTAAACGTTACGTAAAAAATATAATGGCTATTTACCGCAAATTAAGGGAGTTGAGTTAATATGGCTGAAGAAAGACCCGCACCCGCTGCTCCTGCTGGAGATCAGGCTCCGGCAAGCGAACCGGTAGTGCGTAAAAAGAAAAAGAAAAAAAAGCTCGGGAAATTAACTTTTTTATTTTGGCTGATTTTGCTCGGTCTCGGAACTGCTACAGGTATGCACCTCAGCGGAATTTGGGACGGCCGTCCTTTATTTTGGACGATAATTCCTAATATTCCTTACGTTGGAAAACAATTAGCGGAATTTTTCCAAGTCCCGGAGTTTTATGCTTTAAGTGTCGGTGAACGTCGTGCTGTCGAACTCGAACAATGGCAGAGAAGACTTGACGCTCAAGAACGCGAACTTGAAAACCGAGATGTTGAACAGATGACGATTTATGAAAACCGCGAACTTGCTTTAGTAGAAATGTCGAGAGACGTTGCGAGGGCTCAGAGACGTTTAAGAACTCAACAGGCCGAAATTGCTTCTCAAGGTGAGGCCGAAGGTGCTTCAGATGAAGAGCAGGAATTAATGAACCAAGTTGCGAGAACTTACCGCGATATGTCAGCACGAAATGCCGCCGCAGTTGTTGAGCAGCTTAGAGACTCTCTCGCTGTAGAATTAATGATGAAACTTCCGAACGATGTCCGGGCTTCGATTTTAGGAAAATTAAAACCTGCTAAGGCCGCAAGAATTACGGAATTAATGTCTCACCCTCAACGAAGATAATTAAATTTTTTATAGGAGGCGTTATTCATGGCAGATTTATTGGCTTTTGTTGATGTTCAAGCTAAAACTCAAACTCAAGTTCAGAAGCAGAAAGCTTCAGGCTCAAATAATAATTCAGATAGAGAGCCTAAAATTTTTGACTCTTTAATGAACGAATATAGAGACACGAAAAATTTGAAAAAAGAAAATCCTGCGCCGGAAAATTCACAGCCGGAATTAAATCACGAAAATTTAACGGCGTTCAAAGGCAGCAAATTATTTTCAAGTTCCGTCATCGAAATTCTTGCGGACGCTCCTGAAAATTTAGAAATTATGCCGCAAGAATTATTAAACGTTGACAGCGAAATTAATAATCTTGTTGAAGAATTAAAAATTTCTCTCGGCGAAGTCAAAAATTCACAGCCGGAAGTTTTTTATAACGATGACGAAATTATTTTCAATGAAGAAATTTCCCAGCTGTTAAATCTCTCTGACGAAGAATTAAAAGCTAAATTAGAGGCTCTTCCCGAAGATTTAAGGCTCGAAATTAAAAGTTTAATCGATGAAATTAATAACGCTCTCAAAAACGGCGGCAACATGAACGAGATTAAATCTTTAGTCGAGAATTTATCGGGCATAATTAATAAAAACGAAAATAATTCAAAGCCCGAAATTAAAAAAATTTCTGACGAAGAATTAAACGACGATGACGATAACAACAAGAAAATTAAAAATGACAACGGCCAAGCACCTGAATTAATTTCAAATGAAGCCGCCGGAACTGTTGCCGCTGCTGCTAATGACGGAAATAAAACCGTTGACAATAACGCCGGTGAAAAGCCTGAAAAAAATTTTGACGTGAAAGATTTTAGTACGCGCCAAAATCCAAAAGTTACCGTTAAAAATCAAAACGTTTCAAACGAAATTAATTCAGATAATCAAGCACAAAATAATGAAGCTCCTAAAACTGAAGCGAAATTTTCTGAGCAGCTTAATAATTTAGAAGAAAACAGCAGCGAAAATCAATCTCAAAATCAAAATCCTGATTTTAATCAGGCTCGCGGTAATTTTTCCGAAAATCATAATCAATCGCGCTCACGGAACGAAAACAGGCGTGTTTCTAACGAAAATCTTAACGACAATGAAGAAAATTTTAATACCCGTCAGGTAAATTCGCGGAATGATTTTCAAAATTTCTTCGAGGGCGTATTAAATTCACGCAGAACTTCTTCGACAGCTTCATCACAGCCGTTAAATCTTCGCGGAGATTTTAATCTCAATCAAAGCGAAACTCTTAGAGACGGCCTCGTTAATGTCGTTAGATTTATCCGCTCTGACGGCGTTCAGAAAGCAAGCGTTGTTATTGACCCTCCGGCACTCGGTAGAATTTCGGTCGAACTTACTTCAAGTTCGTCAGGAGTCGAGGCTTCTATTAAAGTTGCAAGCGAGCAAATCCGACAATTAGTGCAAGACCAATTAACCCAGCTTAGAATGAATTTATCTGAACAGGGCGTGCAGGTCGCTGAATTTACAGTCGATGTCCAGCAGGATAACCAGCAGGGCGGAGGCTCTCAAAATCAAAATCAGCAGGGCGGCCGCGAAAATTTCATTCCAGAAGCTGATGTTGATGATGAAACTGAAGAATTTAGAATTGATTTAGAAGAAGGATTATTATACTGGGTAGCGTAAAAAACAGTTAGAAATGAGGAGTTAGGAATTAAAAAAGCTGCCCGTTAAGTGAATTAGAGAAAGGGAAAAGAAAATGCCGGTAACGAATACAAATAGTTATACAGACCTCACGAATTTAAGCGTAACTAATTCGAGTTCGACAACGTCAACTGCAACGGCTGCTGCTGTTACGACTGCAACTAATAACGAACTCGGAAAAGACGCTTTCTTGAAATTATTAATCGCTGAACTTTCTAATCAAGACCCGACTAACCCCGTAGAAGACAGGGAATTTATTTCACAGATGGCTACGTTCTCAACGCTTGAGCAGATGCAGAACATGAATAAAACTATGGAAAGCATAGCCGACACAAATAAATTCTCAGCAGTAAATTATATCGGCAAGGCTGTAGCTTTCACGAATGACGAAGGCAAGCAAGTTCCGGCTCTCGTTAAAGCTGTATGGTTCGAGAACGGGAAAACTATTCTTGATACGAGTGAAGGCGATGTGCCTCTTGAACAAGTTGAAGGAATTTCAGAATTAAGCTAAGTTAAAAAAATTGTTCTCACGGACGAGACATTAGGGCAGAGAGCAGGAAGAACGCCCGCTTATACTTATAATAAAAATTTTAGAAAAGAATTTTAGAAAGGAAAATTAAAAATGCTTAGATCTTTGATGACAGCAGTAACGGGTGTTCGTGCTCATCAGACCATGCTCGACGTTACGGGCAATAATATAGCAAACGCTAACACAACAGGATTCAAAAAAGACTCGACAATCTTCGCCGACTTAATGTATCAGGCGAATAAATCAGCTTCAGGTGCAGGCGATGTACGCGGCGGTATCAACCCGGCTCAGGTCGGTTTGGGTGTCAGCGTTTCAGCTATCGAAACTATTCACACTCAGGGCTCAGGCTCTTTCACGGGCAACGCCTCTGACATGATGATTCAAGGTAAAGGCTTTTTCGTTTACCAAGACGGAAATACTCAGTTATTCAGCCGTTCAGGCGCACTTGTTCTTGACGGTAACAGCGACATGGTTATGTCAGGACAGGGCTACAAACTTCAGGGCTATAAAATGGAAGAGACTCCGCTCGAAGGTTATCAGCAGGCCGCTGAACTTTCTACTGTTAATGTTCCTTTAGGACAGAAAATTGACGCTAAAGCAACGACAAGAGTTGATTATCAATGCAACTTGGACAGCAGAACTAATGCTTATCTTTCTTACGGTTTTGCGGACTTGCCTTTTAATGCTGTAGCAGGCTGGAACGGAAACGCCACAGGTACAGCAGTAATAAATCTCGGCGGCAATGACTACGAGATGAGTTTTTTGACTGATTTTAATGCTACTGCCAATAACGATACAAGCGGCGTTAATTACTTAAATATCACCGTTGCGAACGGCGACAATACTACAGATATTACTTTCGATATGGTGAACGTAGACTCGGCTACAGGACTTCCAAAATTAGCTCTCCCGAAAATTAACACTGACGGGACGACTGTAACGGCTTCGCAGGTTGTCGGCACTAATAATTTCGTAGGCTGGATTTCTCCGGACATGACTTTCGTTGACGCTGTAACTGGAATAGCTGCAACAACTTCGCAGGACGTTCTTAATCAATATATGCCGGTGTATGCATTTCCCGGCCAAGTGCCTCCAACGTATTTTGCAGCGCAGTATGACGACAATTCAGGAACATTGAAGCTTCGTAATGTTACTATACAGCCTGACGATTCCGGCATTACCGATGATGGCATTACGATAACAGCAAACCCAACGCTTTTTACTTACAACGTCAAAGATAATATGAATTATACGGGTTTCCAGCTTTCAGGAGCAGTAACTTTTCCGGGCGCGACTGAGCAGACTAACGTTTCTTACAGTTTTATCGCAGAATTTGATGAAAGTGTTGACGTTACAGACGGTTTAAGTTCAGAACTTGCGAAAACTTCATCAAGAATGACGCTTTGGTATCACGGATTAAGCAACGCCGACAACGGTAATGCTGATGCAGTGGCTACAATGCACAAACTTGACGCTACAGTTTATTTTAATCCTGACGGAACTTTTGACAGCGTTGAATGGGCAGACCTCAACAATAATAACGCTCCTTTAGGCTATAGAATTGTTGACGATGATAACGGCGCGGCTAATTTTAGAATAATGCCCGGACAATCAAGCCAAACGACAAGCAAAACTGATACTCTCGTGTTTCAACAGGCTCAAAATTTAGACACTCCTGCAAGCAAATGGAACACTCAAGGCACAGTCTATCAGGGCGGCTATCATGCTACAAAACTTACGATTTACGACGATAACGGCAAAGATCACACTCTCGAAGTTACTTTCAAGAAAATCACTGAAAACCGCTGGCGCTGGGAGGCTTTTTTAGTTGAACAGGACGAGTCAGGGCAAGACGTAATGTCGAATATAATTCCTCAGCCGAGTTCCGGCGAAATCGAATTTGACGGTTCAGGCCGGATTAGCAATGCAGTTACGAGTGAAGAACAAAGACGCGGAGCAGGCAATGACAGATACCCGAACGCTGAAGTAGAAATTTCTATCCCGTTCAGCCTTAACGGTCAGCCTAACAGCGTTGTAACTTTGAATTTCGGCGGCGGAGTAGGAAGCGGTGGCAGTGCTCTTGACGGAGTTACTCAATTTGCTTCAGAAACTACAACGAAACCCGTTTATCAAGACGGCTACACTATGGGAATTTTGAAAAATTATTCAGTAGCTCAAGACGGCATAATCACGGGCTCTTACGATAACGGCGTAAATATTCCGCTTTACCGCGTGGCCATTGCTACTTTCGCTAACGAACAGGGTCTTGAAAAAGTCGGCAACACTATGTTCCAGGCTTCTGTAAACTCCGGCAACGCTAACATTGACGGCGCAACAACGAACGGAAAAGGCTCGATAATGTCTCAATATGTCGAAATGTCTAACGTAGATTTAACTGAAGAATTTACAAAATTAATTATCGCTCAAAGAGGTTTCCAAGCTAACGCCCGAACTGTTACGGTAAGCGATCAAATTCTTGAAGAAGTCGTTAATTTGAAGAGATAAAAATAAGATAATTTAGAAATAGAAATTAATTAGGAGTTAGGAAGTAAAAAATCTTTCCTAATTCCTAATTTTTTTAGCGTATCGTGTAGCCTTTTTGCTTTAAGGCCTCGCGGACTTTATTATGAACGTTCTCGACTTCTTCAACAGTCAAAGTTTTTTCGTCTGAACGGTAGCTTAAAGAATAAGCTAAACTCCTGAAGCCTTCGGGTATTCCTTTACCCTCGTAAATATCAAAAAGTCTTAATTTTTCAAGCGTCAATTCTTTTGAAGTCTCGCTGACTGAAGCTCTAATATCTTTCATTACGCTGTCGTTGCTCTTGTCAATCGGAACAAGCAGCGAAATATCTCTGAATGACGCAGGGAACTGTGAAGTCGGAGTAAATTCGGGCTTTCGTCTCTGAGTTAAAACCGTTAAATCAATCTCGAAAACATAAACGCCATTAACGTCAAGTTCCTGTTCGATAACGGGCTTTAATCTTCCCAAAAATCCGACTTTATTTTCATTAATAAAAATTTCTGCCGTTTGTCCTGAGTGCATGAAAGGCTCTTGGCCTGTCTTAAATACCGGAGTAAATCCCCGCGACATTATCAAGGCTTCCACGTCGGCTTTGACGTTATAAAAATTCTCGCTTCGATTGTCGAACGGCGAGCGTGTATCAACGCCGTTAAATAAAATTCCTGCAAC
>CAMVMK010000033.1 GCA_947168585.1 uncultured Fretibacterium sp. | reverse complement strand
AATTCCTAATTGCCGTTAAGAGTGTATAATACAGAATATTTTTATTTTTTATAAGGGGAATTTTTGAAACTTGCGAAACATTAACGAATTAAAAAATCAGTGCGGAAAGTGGCTTTGCGACAGGCTCGAAGACGCTCACGCCGACGGAATTATTTTAGGACTTTCCGGCGGAATTGATTCTTCTGTGCTTGCTGCGCTCGGACGCGAGGCACTCGGACGCGATAAAGTTTTAGGCGTTATAATGCCCTGCCGCAGCATTCCTGAAGACGAAGCTGACGCGAGGCTCTTAGCTGAGGCCGTTGATGTTGATTTCATTCGCGTTGATTTGACGGAAGTTTTTGATTCAATGCTTAAAAATATCGGCGGGGAATTAAATTCTCTCGTTCAAAGCAACATGAAAGCGCGCCTCCGCATGGTAACTCTTTACGCCGTTGCTCAGTCTAAAAATTTTCTCGTCTGCGGAACAAGCAATAAATCAGAATACGAGACGGGTTATTTCACAAAATTCGGCGACAGCGGAGTCGATTTAATGCCTCTTGCTAATTTTCTCAAGCGTGATATTAGGGAACTTGCAAAAATTTTGGGTGTTCCTGAAAAAATTATCACGAAAGCACCAAGCGCCGGACTTTATGAGGGACAGACAGATGAGGGCGATATGGGATTTTCATATGATATTCTTGACGAATATTTAGCAACAGGAACAATCGATGACGAAAAAGCACGCGCCCGTATTGACGTGATGCGCAGACGAAGCGAACATAAACGCAAGCCAATTCCAATTTTTAAGTTTTAATCTATTAATTTTTACAGGAGTGATATACAAATGTCAGGACATTCAAAATGGGCAAACATTAAACACCGTAAGGCGGCTCAAGACGCAAAAAGAGGAAATCTTTTCCAGAAATTAGTGCGTGCAATTATCATCGCGGCCAAAGACGGCGGCGGAGATCCCGCTATGAATATGCGCCTCAAAACTGCAATCGAGCGCGCTAAGGCCGTCAGCGTTCCTAACGACAATATAACACGCGCAATCAAACGCGGAACGGGCGAACTCGGTGATATTTCTTACGATGAACTCACTTACGAAGCCTACGGACCTTCAGGAATTGCAGTTTTAGTAAACGTCATGACCGATAACAGAAATCGTACAACGCCTGAAATTAGAGCATTATTAGCACGTAACGGCGGACAAATGGGTGAGTCCGGCAGTGTTGCATGGATGTTTGACAGAAAAGGCGTTATCGAGGTCAAAGGCGAGGGGCTTGATGAGGACGCTTTGATGACACTCGGACTTGATTCAGGCATGTCCGACATGGAGCCGAGCGAAGAAGGTTTCACGCTTTACTGCGAGCCAAGCGATTTGGATACTTTGCAGAAAGCCCTTGAAGATAACAAATATGTTGTAGATAACGCTGAAGTTTCGATGATCGCAAAAACTCCCGTTGAAGTTTCAGACCCTGAAGCTGCGCGTAAAGTTTTGAGGCTTGTTGACGCTCTTGAAGAACACGATGACGTTCAGAATGTTTACTCGAATTTTGAAATTCCTGACGAAGTCGCGGCAAAAATCGAAGAAGATTAATATACAATTTTGTCGGATATAATTTGTTTGGGTATAGATCCCGGCCTTGCGCGTGTCGGTTACGGAGCAGTATCGCAGTCGGGATTTAAGCTCAGAGCTTTGAATTACGGTTGTATAGAAACGTCGCCGGATATGAGTTTTACTGAAAGATTGCTAAAAATTTATAACGATTTACAGGAGCAGATACAAATTTGCAAGCCTGATTTAGTATCAATCGAGCGTTTATTTTTTGGTAAAAACACTACGACCGCCGAGTATGTTTATCAGGCTCGCGGCGTTGTTATGCTGCTTGTTGCTCAATATAAACTGCCCGTTGTAGAGCCCAAGCCTAACCAAATTAAAATGGCTTTATGCGGTACTGGCGACGCTGTAAAATCGCAGGTTCAAGGCATGGTACAAAGATTTTTAGCATTGGAAGAAATCCCTAAGCCCGATGACACTGCCGACGCTTTAGCAGCTGCCGTAACGGGTTTAGCGTTAAAATTTACGTCATGATACGTTCATTAAGCGGCAAAATTTTAGATATTTTAGAAAACCTTGTAATTCTTGACGTTCACGGCATTGGATTTGAGATTTTATGTTCGCGTTCAATTCTGAGTTCATGCGAGATTAATAAAGAAATTAAAATTACAACTTCCCTGCAGTTTTCAGAAGCGGGAGCAGTAATTTACGGATTTTCTTCTGAGCGCGAGCGTGAATTTTTCTTGCGTCTAACGAGTGTTAAAGGTGTCGGAGGCCGTACAGCTATAGCAATTTTATCTGAACTTTCATTGGATAATGTTGTAAATGCAATTTCTTCGGCTGATGTAAAAGCCTTTATGCGCGTTCCGGGTATCGGCAAAAAAACGGCTGAAAGACTGTGTTTTGAACTCAAAAATATTTCAGGCTTAAAGACAATTACGCAGGATTTTGCAAAACCTGCCGACAATCAAAATTATGTTGAAAATGTAATTGACGCTTTATTAGCACTCGGATTTACACGCGCGGACGCAGGAGGAGTTATAAATCTTTTGAGAGCTGCTCACGGCGAAGATTTTAACAAACTCAGCGAGGAAGATTTATTGCGTATGTCATTGAGGGAACTTCACAAATGAGCGAGAATTTAATCACACCGTCAAGAATTTTTGATGTTCCGAGAAACCCCGATGATATAAGCGTCAGACCTAAATATCTCGATGAGTTTACAGGTCAGGAAAAACTAAAAGACAAATTAAAAATTTATATCGCCGCCGCAAAAGGACGTTCAGAGCCTTTGGATCATATTTTATTTTACGGGCCTCCGGGTCTTGGAAAGACTACACTCGCAGGAATTATCGCGCAGGAAATGGGCGGCCAGCTTCGTACAACTACGGGGCCGGCATTAGAACGCGCCGGAGATTTAGCCGCAATAGTTTCAAATATAGAGCGCAACGATGTTTTATTCATCGATGAAATTCACAGAATGCCTCCTCAAGTTGAAGAAATTTTGTATCCGGCAATGGAAGATTTCACGCTTCATATTGTAGTAGGAAAAGGACCTTTAGCGCGCACTATAGCTTTGAATTTGCCTAAATTTACGCTTTGCGGAGCGACAACAAGATTAGGGCTTTTAACTTCACCTTTAAGGGCTCGTTTTGGTATTGTTGAACAGCTTGCGTTGTATACTAATGAGGAACTTTCTAATATATTAATGCGGGCGGCGGGCGTGCTTAGCGTGAATATAAACAAAAATGCCGCTGTCGAAATTGCAAAACGTTCACGCGGTACTCCCCGAATTGCGTTAAGATTATTGCGCAGAGTCCGCGATGTTGCCGCAGTTCAAAACGGCACGGACAGCGAAGTTGATGCAGATACAGCCGTTCATGCTATGGATATGCTTGAAGTAGACGCAACGGGCCTTGACGAGGGCGACAGAAAAATTTTGCGTGCAATTATAGATTTGTTTAACGGCGGCCCTGTAGGTTTAAGTACATTAGCGGCGGCCTTAAATGAAGATGCTCAGACTATTGAAGATATTTACGAACCTTATTTAATACAAAAAGGATTTTTAGAACGCACCCCGCGCGGACGAAAAGCCACGGTGAACGCTTATTCATATTTAGGGAGGTCTATTATCAGTGATTTTTAGTAAAAAGAAATTTTTTTTACTGCCGGTATTTTTATTGTTAGTAAGTTCTGTATCATTTGGCGAAAATATTTACTCTAAACCGTCTAATTGGGCTTATTTTGCTGAAGGAGACGGCAAAGTAGATTTATTTTTAATAGCCCCTGCAGTTGATACTAATGATGAATATAATATGTCGCTTTCAGATGATTATACAATGGGAAATTTTTTAGGGGCTTTGAACATGGAGCGCGGTATTTATGAGGATTTTACTCGAATGTACGCGCCTTATTACCGTCAGGCATCACTAAAACTTTATGAATTATCAGAAGCATCACGCGATAAATATTTGGATATTGCATATAAAGATGTTTCAGAGGCATTTTCTTATTACTTAAATCACGAAAATAAAGGCCGTCCGGTTATACTTGCAGGATTTTCGCAGGGTGCTGAAATGTGTTACAAACTGCTTGCGGAATTTTTTAGAGATGAGGAATTGCAGTCCCAGCTTGTTGCAGTTTATGCAATAGGCTGCCAGCTAAAGGCTGATTTTGTAAAGAAAAATCCTCACATTAAGCCTGCTCAATCAGAAAAAGATTTTGGTGTAGTAATTGCTTTTGACTGCGAAGCCCCTGACGTTGCGGAAACTGCACTTTTCTCTGATGTTGAAGCATATGCTATAAATCCGTTAAATTGGAAAACTGACGGAACATCAGCAGACAAAAGTTTGAATTTAGGCGCATGTTTCACTGATTACAGCGGCGAAATTAAAAGCGAAATACCAAATTTCTGCGGTGCTTATCTTGATACAAAACGCGGCGTTGTAAAAATTCCTGACGTAGTAAGTTCCGATTATCCTCCTGTCGTGCCTTTCTTGCCGCAGGGAGCTTATCACGTCTATGATTATATGTTCTTTTTCAGAAATTTACAGGAAAATGTAAAAACAAGAATAAAAAGTTTTGAGGGAAAGTAATGAAAAATTTACTAAGTGTAAAAGCATTATTAATTTCTGTGTTAATAATTGCAAATGCCGGAAAAATTGAAGCGCGTGATGTTTACGTGAGGCTTTCCGGCGGCTCAAGTTACAGCATAGGAACAACAGCAGGAAATCTTGCCATGACTGACGCTGAAGGCCGTCTCGCAAATTTAGGAGAAAGCACAAATATTTCAGTTTCCGGCGGAAGTGTAAAAATAATGGGACATTCTTTTGCAATGCCTGTAAGGCTCACAAGTCCCGGACTGTTGAAATTTAACGGCAGAACTTATCGCGGCTCTTTTTTAATCACACAGCGCGGAGGATTGTTGAACGTTGTAGAACTTGAAAATTATTTGCGCGGAGTTTTACCGGCTGAAGTGGGAGCGTCTTGGCATGAACAGGCTTTGAGGGCCCAAGCTATAACGGCAAGGACTTATGTTTTGCGCCAAAGTTTTAACCGCGCTGAAAAAGGTTATGACGTTGTAGATACTGACGCGGATCAAGTATACAAGGGCGCGGGAGCGGAAGCGGCAAAAACTAACAAAGCTGTATCAAGCACAGCCGGATTAGTATTAACTTACGGAAACGAACTTGCTCAAACTTACTTCCATTCAGACAGCGGCGGACATACCGCAAATATAAAAGATGTTTGGGGCCGCGATGTACCATATTTAACAGGAGTTCCGGAAGTTGTAAATTATAAATCTCCTGTTTCTGTTTGGAACGCAAAATTTTCGTCTGCAAGAATCCGCGAAGTTGTCCGCAAAGTTACAGGCTCGGACGTAGGCGACATAAAAGAAATTCAAGTTTCTGACGTTGACGAGGGCGGACGCGCTATTAACATGACTTTTATAGGCACGAACGGATCTAAGACGATGAGAGCAAGCCAATTTAGATTAAATCTTGACCCAAGAACCCTGAAAAGCACAATGTTCACACCGTCAGGAGGGGCTTTCAACGCTAAAAATAAAGATTCTACCGGCGGCGGCCTTGTCGGAGTTCATAAAACTTCAAATACAAAATCAAATTTAACTTTTGATGAAGCTCAGGGAATAGCTCAAATGACTGCTGACGGAGTTTTTACAACAACAGAATTAATTGATATGCTTACAAATCCCGACAAAAAAGATAATTATTATAAAATCGGTCTTGAACGCAGTGCACGAAATAAAAATCAAAATACAAACTCAAATTCAACACAGCAGACTAAAACACTAAAAATTAACAAATACGGGTATTCTATCGAAAAATCCGGCAATGAATTTTTATTTTACGGTCGCGGCTGGGGGCACGGTGTCGGAATGTGTCAATGGGGTGCTATGGCAATGGCTGAGCAGGGCTGGACGGCGGAAAGAATTTTGACGCACTATTATCCGGGAACAGTGATAAAGAGATTCAAGTGAGACAGATCAGCCACGAAGATTTATACAAATTAAGTTCTTATTTTTACGAACTTCCGCCGGAGCGTATTGCTCAATATCCGGCCTCGCCCCGTGATATGTCGCGGCTTTTAGTCTGGGACGTTGAAAAAAATACAATTTTGCGCGAAAATTTTTTCCGTGATATTACAAATTTTTTACGTCCCAATGATTTATTAGTATTAAATGATACTAAAGTTATTCCGGCAAGATTAATAGGACAGCGCGAGTCCGGCGGCCAATGCGAAATTTTTTTGCTGAAAAATTTAACGGGTGATTTTCTAACGTGGGAAGCATTAGTAAAACCTGCGCGGAAAATTCATAAAAACGCAAAAATAAAAATTGATGATGTTTTTATAAATGTCCTTGACGAGAAGCCTGAAGGTATACGCGAAATTAAATTTGATTTTAATTCACGCGAAGATTTTATGAATTTTTTGGATAAATCAGGCCGTGTACCTTTGCCGCCTTATATAAAAAATAATAATGATATGCGCGCGGCCTATCAAACTGTTTTCGCCCGTCATGACGGTTCTGTCGCTGCTCCGACTGCAAGCCTGCATTTTACTAATGAACTTTTAGAAAAAATTAAAAGCATCGGTGTAAAAATTTCTTATGTAACTCTTCATGTAGGTCTTGGAACTTTTAGACCCGTGAAATCAGCCGACATTCGAGAACATGAAATTCACACTGAACACTGCGAATTATCTCAGGAAACTGCAGACTTAATAAAAGAATGTAAATTGCGCGGCGGGCGTGTCATAGCTTCGGGAACTACAGCGGCACGGACACTGGAATCTTTTGCAAAAGACGGAGAAATTAAAACGGGTATTCTTGATACAAATTTATATATTTATCCGGGCTATAAATTCAAAATCGTTGACGCTTTAATAACAAATTTTCATCTTCCTGAAAGTTCTTTATTAATGCTCGTTGCTTCTTTCGCCGCAAATAAAGCAAAAAATTTCGGGCATGAAGAAGAAATTTTAGCGCGGCTATTGGATATTTACGAGGACTGCGCAAAAAATAACTGGCGTTTTTTCTCGTTCGGCGACGCTATGTTTATACGTTAAATAACTCTCGACTTTTACGAAAAATATTCTAAAATTATTTTAACAAGTATAAAATGAAAGGAGATTTTTATACGAATGAAAAAATTTTTATGTTTGATATTTGTATTAGTTTTTTCTGCTTCTGCTTTTGCCGCCGATGATGATTTCACCGTAGGCGTTTTGGCTCAGCTTAATATGTCCGAAGAAGAATATATTAATTATGTAAAAACAAGCCGCGAGAATGTAGGATTTTCTTTCTTTATACACCCTGAAAACAAAATCCGTTACTATGATTCTCTCTTGACTATGCAAATGGCTCTGAACGCCGGTGAAGTTCAAGAAGTTAAACTGCCCGAAATGGTCGGAGAATATTTAGTTAATGCAAGTCCTGCCTACTCTATATCCGCCGTATCGATGTCCAGACCGACTTATTTAGCTTTTGGTTTTTTGGAAAAAAACGCGGAACTGCGTGATACATTCAACAAAGTTTTGAAAGAGTTAAAAGAGGACGGCACTATTGAAAAATTGCGCCTCAGATATATTGAAAATTTCAGAACTGCAGGATTAAATTTAATTCAAATTCCAAAATTTGACGGAGCGGAAAAAATAAAAGTCGCATTGACGGGAGATTTACCGCCTATTGATTTCGTAGCCCCTGACGGAACGCCCGCAGGTTTTAACGTGGCTTTAATTTCAGAAATCGGCAAACGTGCAAAATTAAATCTTGATGTTGCAGATATTGAGGCCGGAGCGAGATCTGCCGCGCTTGCTTCAGGACGCGCCGATGTTATTTTATGGTACAGAGTTACTGAAAATTATGAGCATCAGCCCGATGTGCCTTCAGGAGTTATTTTGTCTGAGCCGTATTATTATTTAACTAAATTTGTACACGTAAGAAAAAAATAAGGGAGTTAATGAAATTTTTCTCCTAACTCCCCGTTTTTTTATTTTTTTATTTTATCTTGCCCGCTTATCTTTGCGGTTTTGTCTGAAAATCCAATCTCTAAGAGCGTCTATTTTGTAAGCGTAATCGAATGAAAACATATGCTCAGGTGTTCCTACAGGTACACCTTCATCAAGAACTGTTCCTAATCTAAACTGAACGAAACTCGCCGAAGGATCTCCCATTAAAATCGTATTCATTGCTTTCGTGTAATCTTCTTTGGACATTTTAGCGTTCCATGCAGTTGCGCTGCTGAAAGGTACGTGATTATCTCTAAATAATTTCATTAACGCCTTCTGCCCTGTCGAGGCGTTTTGATCGCCTTCAGCTGTTATATAGAAAAATTTTTGATATTTCAAGTTCAAGAGTGCACGCACGTCCCATTGTCCCGACACAAAAATTTCAGCCGCAAACAAATCGGGATTTTGAGCCGCTAACAATAAAAATGTCATGCACCCCATAGACTGCCCAGTAGCATATACTCGGTCCGGATCAACTTTGAAGCCCGCTATTAATGCCCGTATAAGATTGTTTGTGTGATAGACATAATCTGTAATGTCGCTCTTGTCTAACATTGATTCAGGATATTGAGGCACTGCGATTATACATTTATTTTTAGCCTGCGATGCTTCCGTAGCCCAAATTATTCCGCCGTAGCCCTGCCGTAGCGGAGCATCTGCGCCCTTGCCTATCACGCTTCCGTCAGCAATAAATACTAATAAAGGATATGCCTTATCTCCGGGATAATCATCAGGAAGATAAATATTGCAAGGAAGTTCAAATTTTTTTTCTTTGTAAGTCATCTGTTGAAATTTCGGGAGAGTTTCCTCTATCATAGCCTGCAGAACTGTATCCTTGCTCTTATCAGGCAACGGAATTGAATCGCCGTAAGCAGGAAAAGCGAAAAGAATTGTAAGCACCGCCGCCGTTATTTTTTTTATCATAAAAAATTTTCCTCCTAAAGATCGAATTAAAAATTTTATTTTTTAGATTATAGCAGAGATTAAAAATTTTTTGACTTTATGCCTCACTCTATTTATAATTTTTCATGATTTTCAAAAGATTGGAGAAAATTTTTATGAGTAAAGCAACGGAAGAGGTCAACAGAAGAAATCTTGCAAAACTTCACCGTGAAATGGGTCCGACAGTCTTTGCGGCTATGAATGACCCTGCCGTTGTTGAAGTTATGCTAAATCCGGACGGTACAGTATGGACAGATAAATTAGGCGTAGGAATGCAATATCTTTGCGATATGCCTGACGTTCAATCTCTGCAGATGTTAGGAACTATTGCCCATATGCTCGGGACTGTTATTAACTCTTCAAATCCAAAAGTTGAAGGCGAACTTCCCGGCGACGGAAGCCGTGTTGAAGGCGTAATTCCTCCAGTCGTTCCAAGACCTTCATTTAATTTAAGAAAAAAAGCCTCCGCGATTTTTACTCTTGAGCAGTATGTAGAAAGCGGACGTGCCTTGCCTGATGATATTGAAATTCTCCGTGAAGCTGTAAGAAAACGCAAAAATATTTTAGTTGTAGGCGGTACAGGCACGGGAAAAACTACATTCGTAAACGCAATTATTCACGAAATTCAATTATTGACACCTCAGCACAGAATATTGATATTAGAAGATACCCAAGAACTTCAATGCAGTGCTGATAATTTTGTTGCCATGCGTACTAATGACGATATTTCAATGCAGGATTTATTGAAAATTGTAATGCGCCAGCGTCCTGACAGAATAATAGTCGGGGAAGTTCGCGGCAAAGAAGCATTAGATATGGTAAAAGCATGGAACACAGGCCACCCTGGCGGAGTCTGCACAGTCCACGCGAATGACGCAAGAGCCGGCCTTTTGAGAATTGAACAGCTTATATCAGAAGTTTCGCAGGCACCCATGAGGGAACTTGTAGGCGAAGCTATTGATGTTGTTGTATTTCTTGTAAGAGATCCTAAGATCGGCCCTAAATTATCAGAGCTTATCTCAGTTGAGGGGGTGAAAAACGGGGACTACGTTTTCAAAGATCTGCGCAACAACGGTTAGTTTTTTAGGAAATTTAGTTTTTTTATTTTATTTTAATTTATTTAAGAAAGGTGTTTGTATTATTATGACAACAAGTATTTTCAGCAAACTTTACAATCACAGAGTAGCCATTTTCGCGGCTGTTTTTGCTCTTGCTCTTCTTTGTGTTCCGTTCTCAGCAGTTGCTGAGGAAGTAGCTGCAAGCGAGGATATACCATGGGATAAGGGCTTAAAAGCACTCGTTGATGTCATCAGCGGACCTACAGCACTTTATATTTCAATGATCGGCCTTTTCTTTGCAGGCGGTATCTTGATTTTCGGCGGTGAACTCGGAAGTTTCACAAGAATGGTCATGATGGTTGTTCTTGTCGGTTCAATGCTCACAGGTATTTCAAGCCTTATTGCTAAATTTGTAAACGAAGGCTGTATGCTGCTTTAATTTTAATCAATGGAAGAAGAAATCAGGGTTGCACCTGTACGAAGAAGTCTTACGCGGCCTCAGTTAATTTTCGGCTGCGACCGCGTGCCTTTTTTCTTGCTGCTGTTAATTTGCATGGCACTTGGACTTCCGGGCGGAATTGCGTCAGGAAATTATGTTAATGCAATTTTGGCGGTTATACTATTTGTAGTAGGCGTAAAAATTTTAGGTTCGCTTGCAAAATACGACCCCGATGCTATGCAGGTTTTCCGCCGTGCTATGCAGTATCAAGACGCTTATTTAGCTTCTTCAAGGGTATCGCAGCCGGATAAAAAGTATTAATTTTTTTTGTAAATCAGGAGGGCACAAATGGCAAAGAAGCCAGAGGGGAACGGTTTTGCCGAATTGCTTCGTTATTCGCACATGGTAGCTCCCGAGGTCATGGCATTGAAAGACGGCGGTCTCCTTGCTGGTTTTTGGCTCGCCGGTCCCGACCTCGAGAGTTCAACAGCACGCGAACTTGAACACTTAGGCTCGATGATGTCTCATACAATCTCGCAGCTTGATTTTCATTGGTGCGTGCATTTTGAATTTTTCCGCCGTGAAGTTCGGGAATATCCCGAAGGAGATTTCACAGAGACTACAACAAAGTTAATTGATTTAGAACGCGATGCTCAATTTCATCAGGAATCCGGGCATTTTGAATCAGTGCAGGCAATGTTTGTAACTTACACGCCGCCTGCGTATGAAAAAAATAAATTTGTTCAGCGTGTAAGAAGATTTTTATTCGGCGTAATTAATGAAGAAGAAGACTCGCTCGTAGACAGGCAGCTTGCCCGTTTTGAAGCGGTTGTAAAGCATCTTCAGGACTCAATATCTTTGAGCATGAAAGTACGCCGTATGACTTTTTATCCTGATGAAGATAATGAATTTCGCGGAACATCAGAACTTTTAGAGTCTGTCAATGCCTGCTTAAACGGATATTGGCACCCTACGAGACTGCCGTCATTCCCTTATTATCTCGATTGTTTCTTAGCGCGGGACTGCATTAACGGCGAAAAATTAAAATACAACAGGCAGTATGTACAGTGTATTTCGTTAATGAATTATCCGGCAGGAACATTCCCGACGATATTGTATGCTCTTCAGAATTTGCCCGCCGAGTTCCGCTGGTCAAATAGATTTTTGCTGACAGATATTCAGGAATCTATTTCTCAGATGGAAGCTAAGCGCAGACAATGGGAGCAGAAAGTCAAGAGTTTATCGGCTCAGATCACAGGCTCTGAAAATTACCGTGTAGACCACGATGCGGCCTCAATGGTCGAGGACTTAGACATGGCTTTGAAAGACGCACGCAGCGGAGATATGGCTTTCGGCAACCATACATCGACAGTAATTTTACGTCATGAAGATCCGGACGTTTTGTCGGAAATGGCTCGTGAAGTCGTGAAAGTCTTTGAACGCGCAGGCTGTTCTGCTCAAATTGAGGACATGAACAACCTCGAAGCGTTTATAGGCTCTCTGCCTGGACACGGCCATGAAAATGTCCGCAAACCTTTGATCACAAGTGTTAATTTTGCTGACATCATACCGCTTTCAAGTGAATGGCTCGGCTCTAAAAAATGCCCGTGCCCTTTCTATCCGCCTAATTCACCGGCTTTATTGATGGCGGCAGCGAGCGGCGGCACACCGTTTTCATTTAATCTTCATAGCGGAGACTTAGGACACACTTTAATTCTTGGGCCTACAGGTTCAGGAAAATCAACGCTTTTAGCGACAATTACGGCTCAATTCCAACGTTATAAACGCGGCCAAATATTTTTCTTTGATAACGGGCGTTCAATTTTCCCGTTGTGTCAAGCGTTAGATAATTCCGCATTTTATGATTTAGGACGCGCCGAAGCTGAAATTAGTTTGTGTCCTTTGGCTGAAATTGACGATCCCGATGTAATGCTCTGGGCTTCCGAATGGCTCGAAATGTTAATAGAACTAGTTTCGCCAGGTTTAGTTACGCCTGAAAAAAGAATTTTGTTAAATGAAGCACTGCAAAATTTAGCGGCAAGCACAACTAAGCCAGAAGAACGAACTTTAACGGAGTATATTACATCTATTCAAGATAAAGAAATTAAAGCTGCTTTGGGCTACTACAGCTTAAGCCAGAGCGGCGGCTATGTCCTTGACGGAGATAGAAACGATATTAATTACGCTGCTTTTAACGCCTTTGAAATTTCAGGTCTTTTAGAGCGCGACAAAATAGCCCCTGCAGTCCTTACTTATTTATTCTTCCAAATTCAGCGCAGATTAAAGGGCGCACCTTCGCTTTTAGTCGTTGACGAGGCTTGGACGGCCATGAAAGACCCGTTATTCTCCGAAAAAATTCGAGGCTGGCTGAAAACTTTCAGAAAATTAAACTGCGCCGTAATTTTGGCTACTCAGTCAATAGCGGACGTAGTAAACAGTACGATTAGAGATGCAGTTTTTGAGAGCTGCCCGACTAAAATTCTGCTTGCAAATCCTGACGCAAGAGGCGAACAGTTAGGAGCTTTTTACCGCAATTTCTTACAGCTTAATGAACGTCAGATTAATTTGTTAGCTCACATGGTAAGAAAACGCGAATACTACATGCTCTCGCCTCAAGGACGGCGCGTCTTTAATTTAGGTCTCGGACCCGTTGCATTGTCATTCGTAGGTGCAAGCAGCGGCGATGAACTTGCAAAAGTCGAAGAGTTAAAATCGCTTTACGGCCGAAAATGGCCTGCTGAATGGCTGAAAATCCGCGGGCTTCCGGATTGGGCTGAAGAGTGGCTGAAACTTGACGAGAAAATGCACTCTGAAACGCAAGAGGAAGCGGGTGCTAATTATGTTGCGCCTGCAGTTTAGAAAATTAGTTGCGGTTATTATTTTAACTTGTTTAATGGGCTCGCTTTTTGAGCCTGTTATTGCTTATGCAAAAAAAACGCCGAGTTGGTGGCCTTACTGGGAAGTATTTGGAGATAGAACTAAATGCCCCGTTGATGACGGTACTAAATGGCACGCAAAATACTGCGGCTGCTGGATGCCTTTGGGCTGGGCCTTTGAGCCTATGAAGTATGTTACTCAAAAGAAATGGCGTAATGCCCAATTCGAGCGTTACTGGAAATGGTGGTCGCGTATCGAAATGAACTATGATGCCATGATAAAAACCGAAGAAAGCGAAGCAAACTATAGTTCTGATGCAGATAATGTCATGAAGCAGAGCGATGCGCTTTTAAGGGCTGCTAATGCTTTGTGTGTTGCTGATGATTTTGACAGCGCATTCAATATTTATTTTCCTGATTATGTCAATTTTGTAGCAGCGTCAGTCGAAGAAGCAAAACTTTTGTCGCAGTGGATTAATTTAGAAAGCGCGTGGGTTGTGAGCCTGAACAAATACGGTAAAAGTTCTGATGCTGAACAGAAAGAACTTCAGAAACTGCACGAGTTGCTATGGAAAAATGAAAAAGCTATTGGCAAGGCTGAAGATGTTATCAAGCAGATTATAGGCTTCAAACTCGGCGGTGTTGTTGATTTTATTTTCGGACAGCTTACAACTTTAATGGGCTACTTAAGAGATTTTAACAAAAACATTGAACAATTATTCGGCTCAATATCAGATTTTCTTGGCCCTGCAATTCAGAGAATTCAGACGATTGTAACAACAATGACAGATGCTGTGCAGCAGCTTCAAGATAAACTTGACAGCATCAAAAGTATGATCTCAAGCACTATCGGCAAATTGCCTCTATTCGGAGAAAAGTTAGCTGACTACATAAATGACAGGATTGACATAGAAAAAATCAAGGATCAGTTCACAGGGGCTTTGAGTCCGAGTAAGATTATTGGGCCGATGATTAGTATGTTTGACAACCTCAAGAATCTTAACATCGAAGAATTTCTAAAAAATAAATGGAAAGATCTTATCTCAACTGTTCTGGGCAAACTCGGTGCCGTCGGAGACATTTTGCAGGAATTAGCAAGTTTAGACCCTCTAAAAGCCTATAACTACGGTCAGACACAGGTACTTCAAGTTGCAGGAAGTCAGTCCGCCCATATGGCGCTGATAGCGAACAGAACTAACAGAGAACTTGCCGGATTTATGGAAATGCAGATAACCGCAGAGCACACGAAAGCAGCACGCAAGACCGCAGTCCGCAGCAACATGGTAATCGTCGGCAACAAAGCCCAGACAGCTAAGGGCAGTAATAAAAAAATCAAGTTAGGCTTTAATTAAGAAGGAGAGATGAAAATTATGAGCAAATCTTTATTAAAAATTATTTCGCTAAGTTTAATTTTCGTCCTCGTTACGCCGATTTTTTATGCTGCTTTTAATGCTGCTGAAATTGCTTTTGCTGATGATGAGGGTGTGCCTGGCGATCTTCCTTTGGAAAAAATCAACAGAGAACATTATTTCCGAATGGTCGAAATGTGCTGGCCTAAATATCTTCAAAAATTAATAAGATGGCTGGCAAACTGGGCGATTGATAAAGTCGGCGAGGGAATTTTGAACGCTATCCCTGTTGTAGGCAGTGCTTTGGCAAAATTATGGGACAACATCGAAGTCTTCCGCGATAAAGTTGACTTCCCGATATTTCCGCGCTGTAACTGCAAAGACGATGACAACACTCAGGACTCGGCCTGGCTGCCGTTAAACTGGATGTTTTCCCAGCACTATATTAAAGACTATATTAAAGACGACCGCATGACAAAACTCTTCCCGCCAATGGAAGGAAAAATGCAGCCGATGTTTTTATCAATCGATATGAGACCAAAATCGTATTACAGAAGATCTTCGGCTCAAGGCTTTGTCGCTTCCCAAGTAAATACTTTTTATAATGTTCGTAATTATGACGTATTTACACTTCGCGGAACTGGAAATTATGATAGAACTTATCCCGTTTACAGCGGTTTTACTCCCGTTGTAAACGAACAGCAGAGGCTCGCAGATAAATGGCGGAGAACTCATCTTGGTTATATGCTCTATGTAAGCAGAATTCAAAAAGCTACATCTAACAACACTTTGTCAGCAGATCGGGCGGAGGCTCTTGAAAATATTTTTACTGCTGTCAACCGCGACATAGATTTCGATAAACTAACAGTCAAGGAAAAAGACAATAAGTGGTGGGATCCTATGAAATGGTTTAAGGAGATCGACAAGATAGAAGTAACTAACGATACAAAGCAGATGCCGCTGGCTCAAACCGTAGCATTACAGCGCGTAGGTGTTCCCGCACACCCCCTTGCTGAAGAAGTCGAGAGCAATGCTTTTACAGCTTACACGCTTAATGAAGTTGCCGGGCTGGCGATGCAGACTAAAAAATCTATGAAACACGCAGTTCACACTAATGTTGATATAATGGGACATCACGCGGCTTCAAAAACAATCACAAGCAGAAAATTAAAGCTGGGGTTTAATTAAAATGAATAAAATTAAGATTAGAAGATTTATAGCGGCTTTGTTTTTAGTTTTAATTTTTGCCCGTGCCGGTGAATGTCTTATGGCTCAAGAACCGGCTCAAATTGCAATAGCTGTAATGATTAAGCAGGAAATAGATACGCTGAAAAAAATTCTTGATCATCAAGATAATATGCTCAAGCGCTGGGACAAGTCAAGCAGTGAATATAGAAACATAAAGAATACGCGTCAAGCTGTTTTGGACGGCATTAAAAATTTAAGGGAAGAATTAGCAAGAGCTGAGGGATTTAATCACTTAGTAGAAAATATTGAGACTGCTTTGAAAAACCGCCACCCTGATTGGTTTTCAAACATGACTTTTGAACAACTGAAGAATAGGAAGACGGATCGCGACACTAAATTTAGAAAAACCGTAAAAGCATATCTTAATGCGTTCAATAAAGCTCAGTCATTGCACGAAGCCGACTGGAAAGCACGGGACGCACTTTGGGAAGTTCTTAAGAAGCCTAACGGTCAGACGCAGGCTATTCAAGCTCTGGGCGGTTTTTTGGATCATATCCACACTATGATGATAATGAATGAGCAGGCTATTCAAGCGTTCATTACTATTTACTCTGAATACGAACGCGACGAAATGGACGAGCGTCAGGATTTCGGTAAAGCTACTCTTGAGGTCTGCTCGTCCTTGAAAAACTTTAATCCTACAGCAAAGAAAGCTAAGCTGGGATTTTAATCATGAGTAAAAAAATTATCGCTGCTTTATTTGTTTTTATTTTTCTTGCGCTGTGTGTCAACGCTGGATACGCCGATGATGCTGATGACTTGGCGGAAGAAATCGAAAAACAGCTCAAAGATGCCTCTATGGATATCGGAGATTGGCTTGATAAAGTCGACTCGACAGACATAAGCGTTGACGTAAATCCGGAGGAATCTGGAGACAAGGACAATAAGTCCGATGATAAAAAATCGGATGATAAAAAAAACGATAAAGTCGTATGGGCTCAAGAACCGTCGCAGTTAGCAATAGCCATTTTAACTTACGCTGAAATGAGAACGCTTGAAACAATCGAAGAAGATCATGAGAAAATGCTAAAAAAGTGGAGCAGCGGTGAACTTGAAAGCGCACGCAATAAAATTTTGAAAAATATCGAGAACGCCAGAGATGTTTTAGCCCAATCGCCTGCTTTTAATCACCTTGCGCAAGACATTGACGCTATGATGAAAGCACGTTACCCGGAATGGAAAGCAAAAATGACGATTGAAGAAATGACAAAACGAATAAACGAACGTAATACTAAATGGAGAGACAGTGTAAAAGTTTATTTGAAGTCAATGAACTATAACACTTCGCATTTGCCTGACGAGATAGCTATGCGCGATGCCCTTATGAAAATAATCAAGAAGCCCAGCGGTCAAGTGCAGGCATTGCAGGCAATCGGCGGATATTTCGACCACGTTGACATGATGTTAGCACGCAATGATCTTGTTCTTCAAAGTCTCATGACGGTCTTAATGGAACGCAGACGAGATACTCAAGACGAGCGTAACGAATTAGATTTAGCTGTAAAAGAGGCCGGAACTTATATGAAAAATCATAAAAATAAAGCAAAAAAACGTAAAATAGGATTTATGAGGTAGGATTTAGAAAATGTCGAAAAAAATTTTTTGCCTGATTATATTTTTAGTGTTAATAATTTCAGGTTCGCAGGCTTTTGCAGCTGACCCGACTATTGATTCTACTATTGAATTTGCGTCGAATATTACAAGTTTTTCCGATACGACAGCGTCTGCGATATTAACGATTGCGCGAAATCTTTTTTTATTGCTTGCTTCATTGTCGCTTGCACTTGGAATTATCCGAATGATTTTGACGGGTGAAAGTACATTAGGCGCGGTTATTGCCCACATTGGTAAATGGATTTTGTACGTAGGAATTTTCACTTGGATAATGTCGAGTCTTTCAGCTGCTTCGTTTATTCCGAAGATGATAATAAACTCGTTCATTGCTCTTGCCGGAAAAATGAATTTGAACGTCGAAATAGCTCCCGATGATCTTTTGGCGGCAGGAATAAGAATTTACGGAATTATAATTGAAAAAGGCTGGAACGCAGGCTGGGGGGATTTCATTGGTATAACGTTCATAGGAATAATAATTTTAGTTGTTATAGCCATGATTGCCGGATTTATAGCCGTTGCTGTTGTAGAAATGCACTTAGTAATTTGCGGCGGCGCGGTGTTGTTGGGCTTCGGAGGCTTTGAATATACCCGCGATATAGCTTTAAGTTATTTAAGATATGCAATTTCAGTAGGCATAAAATTATTAATGATTACTATCGTGTATTCACTCGCGGCAACTTTGATACCTCAATGGGAAGATTCTTTCAAAAATTCAAGCGATATGTCGGCGTTAATTACTGGTGCCGGACAGATTTTAGGCGGAACAATCTGCATTTTAATCATAGTTCGGGTAATTCCTAATATTGCTCAGTCAATCGTTAATAATGCAAGTATGAGTTTCGGTCATAACGCGCCTGTTATCGGACATTCTGCAAACGTAGAAGCGCGGGTAATGCCCGCTTCATGGGCAAGTATGGGCGCAAGTTTTATGAACAGTGCCGCTAATGCTTTCAGAGGTTCAGGAAGTTACGGGACATCAGGAGCAGCAACAGGAGGAGCAAATAATACTCAAGCACCGGCATACACTGCAAGAGCTGACGAAGTCATGACGGGCGGAACGGGATTTAACCCGACTCAGATTGCAGGAAGCACAAGCACGAGGCAGTCGAACGAAGCAGCTTCAGCAAGGCCGGAAACTTTTGAGCATTATGTCGCGCCTCAATCGCAAATGTTTTCTCAAATGCCGCAGACATCATCAACACAACAGCCGCAACAGACAACGCCTCAAATGTCGCAAGCACCGCAAATGAGCCAGCCTAATACAATTTTTAACACCGGCGGAAATAGATTAAATGCAAATAATAAGAGAAGCAATCCGGAAGGCGTTAATGCAAGATTAAGAAATAATAATAATAATTCTAATAAAAAATAAGGAGTGAATTAAGCTAAATGTTTTTTAAGAGCAAAAAAAATACTGAAGAACAACAGCCGCAGGAAAATCCTTATCTTTCCGCGAGACGCGAATACGGCGACCGTTACGGTGCTGCTGTAAATGAGGCCGCACGCTGGAGACAAATTTGTTTTTTACTGTTAATGTTGTGTTTAGCATTCGGCGGAATGATGATATGGTTATCGAGTCAAAACAAGGTAACTCCGTATGTCGTTCAAGTTGATAAGCAGGGTTACACAGTAGCAATCAAACCTGCAAGCCAGGCATCTCAAACAGATACGAGAGTAATTATTGCTGCATTAAGTCGCTTTATCACTAACTTTAAGACCGTATATGCTGATAAATATGCACAGCGCAGAATGGTCAACGAAGCATATAATTATATTGCACGCGGCAGTGCTGCAGAAAATATAGTTACTCACTACTATCGTGAACATAATCCTTTAGAAGCTAAGAATACCATAGCTGTTGAAGTTATTTCGGTTTTGGGTATAGGAGCGGACGGACATTCATGGCAGGTTATCTGGACTGAAAAAGACGTACGCAACGGAACTGTAAGAAGCACAAGCGAATGGCGTGCAATACTCACGATAGCAATTTCTCCGCTTCAGGATATGACGGAAATTATGAAAAATCCTTTGGGAATTTATGTAACAGAGCTAAACATGGCTCAAGATGTTGTAACTGAATAAATTTATCGCGTTAAGAAAGGTTGTTAATTATGAAATTAGTCAGAAATGTTTTTGTTTTTGCGTTGCTTTTAGGCTTACCGGCTGCAGTTTTTGCTGCTGAACCTGTTGCGCTTCCCACGCCCGGCTATGATGCTCAGACAGGGCAGATTATTTTACCGTCTGAAACTTCATTGGGTGATGAGTATAATTATCTCTATCAGCTTCAGCCTCAGGAGCAGTTAACGCCGGACCCGCAGACTACAGACGCTCAGTATCAGCAATATCAAAATTCGCTCGAAGAAGCTGAAGAAGAACGCGCCCGTATTCTTCAGTGGGAGAAAATGGACAAAGAAATCAAATTGCGCCGTTATGACGAACTTGTTTTCGATATGAGAAAAGATTTTGAGGGAGCAAAGGCCGCTACTAATCCTTTCATTGGTGAGCAGGGCTATGTTATTTATCCTTACGGCGAAGTTGTGCCGGTTATAACCTGCAGACCTTTAAGAATGACTGATATTGCTCTTGAACCCGGCGAATCTATAATGGGGATTCACGCCGGTGATACAACACGCTGGCAGTTCTCGCCCTCGCAGTCGATGAAAAACGGCCTTGCAGTCGCCCACATAGTTGTAAAGCCTCTTCAGCCTGGAATTTCAACGAACTTGTTAATTCATACTGATAGAAGAACTTACAATTTAGATTTTACTTCGACTGACGGAGCTAATTATCTTCGCGGCGTAGCTTTCTCTTATCAATCGAACGGCGATTTATCAAGTTTATTTGTAGGCAACACTCCTGCTGCTAATTCTAATAATGCAGGAAACAAAAACAGCCGTTCTGGCTCGCGCTCTGATAAAGCTCTTGAAGACGAAATTCAGTCCGGCATGAACGGCGTTGAACTTGATGATCTTTATACTCAGTACAAAATTGATAATAAAAGCAAAGTTGACTGGAGACCTGACGCTGTATTCGACGACGGCAGCAAAACTTATTTGCGTATGCCCTTAAGAATGAGCGAAACTCCGGCTTTCTATATCGTTTTAGATAGAAAATCAACGCTTGCTAATTACAGGGTCAAAGGGCGCTATTATATTGTCGACAGGCTTTTTGACAAGGCTTATTTAAGGATCGGCGCAAAAACTGTAACGATTACACGCAGAGATAAATTAATTGATTCTAATATCAAAGCGAGCCGGGAAGAAGAAATTATCAGATTATCAGAAAGACGAGGTGCGCGTTAGTAAATGCCGGGAAACGACTTGGAAATGGAAAACCCCGCCGGGCTCGATTTTACACCGCCGGAATCTACAAAAAAAGTTAGTGCTTCTTCATCGAAGCGGGTAGCTCTGTTTATATTCATGGCTGCGGTAGCAATTTTTGCTCTCGTAACGTTTGCAATAATGGGCTCTGAGCAAATTGTAAGAGGCAGTAAAGCTCCGGATAAGATTGTAAAACCCTCAAGCAGCGCATCTCAGATAATTCCTTCCATAGAGTTCCGTCAGCCTGACCCTGAGCCTGAACCTGAAGAAGATTTAACAAGAAGCCAAGCCCTTGAAGAAGCGGATAAAAATTTGCCGTCAGCTCCGACAACTACGCCGACTCTGACATTGCAGCAGCTTCAAGAATTGCAGAGACTGCGTCAGCTACAGCTTCAGCAAATGCAGCAGGCTTCTCAACGTTCAGCTGTTCCGGCTTACGGACGTAACAGAAGGCGGCCTCTTCCGTTTATTTCAAATGTAAGACGCGAGGCTCATAATCAGAGAATGCAGGCGGCGAGTGCCAATACATCAGTTAGCGGCGGATCGGGCAGAGGATCATCACAAAATTCTCAATCAGCGATGGACGGCGTTGACGCTCTCGATGCTTCATTGTCCGGCAGCGGCAATGCTTCTAATTCAGCTCCCGGCATGAATATGTCGGAAAGTTCAAATTCAAATTTTTCTGATGTTACGGCTATGTCTGACCCTAACGGCTGGAGCAGAAAAGACGCTTTCGCTAATAACAATCAAATTGCAGGAAAAGAATATTCAAGGCACGGCGTAATGTTCCAGAGAAGCAGTTTTGAAGTTAAAGCCGGAACAATTATTCCGTGCGTCTTAATTTCGGGATTAAATTCAGATTTGCCCGGCAATGCTATAGGGCAGGTCTCTGAAAACGTCTGGGACACAGCGACAGGAAATTATTTATTAATTCCGCGAGGTTCAAGACTTGTAGGAACTTATGATAACCAAGTTACTTACGGCCAAAACCGCGCTCTTGTAGTTTGGAGCAGATTAATTTTCCCGGACGGAACTTCTTTAACTCTTGATAACCTCAAGGGAGCAGATCAGGCAGGTTTTGCAGGTTTCAAGGGGCAGGTTAATAAACATTGGGGCTCTTTGATAACTTCTGCGTTACTCGTGTCGTTAATCGGCGCGGGAGTTGAACTTGCCCAGCCAAACAGAAATAATAATAATAACAACAACAATAATAATAAAAGCGTCGGAGATATTTTATCTGAACGTGTTGCTACGAGTATAGGAGAGGCTTTGACACAGATAGTTCGGCGTGAACTTCAGCGGCAGCCGACCATAAAAGTCAAGCCAGGCTATAGATTTATGGTAATGGTGCAGCACGATATTGTTTTTCCGGGAAGCTGGCAGCGTTAAAAAATGAAATTTCAAAAAAAATTTGCGCTGATAATTTTAATTTTAGGGGCGGTTATATCCGCTCCATTTTTTACGGGGAAAATTTTTCTAAATATTACGCTGTCCGTGCCTCAAGGCTTATGGCTTATAGATGACGGGGAAATTAAACGCGGCGATGTTGTTCAAGTTCCTTTTGAGGCTTTCAAATTTACTGACTGGGTGCCTGATGCTTATCATAAAAAAAATTCGTGGGGAAAAATTCCTTTCCTAAAACGTGTTGCAGGACTGCCGGGCGATAAAGTTGAAGTTTTGCCGGAGGGATTTTTGAAAATTGACGGAAAAATTTTTTTGAATACCCTGCCTCTTTCGCATGACGGAGCAGGAAACGAATTAAAAACTTATCCCTTGCCGATAGTCTTAAATTCTGATGAAGTTTGGCTCATAAGCGACTCTGAACGCGGATTTGATTCACGTTATATCGGGCCTGCAAAAATCAACGAATGTCATAAAGTTTTGCCGTTAATAACAGAGTAACAAAAGCCGCGCTCGAACGGGCGGGTGGGTGGGAGTGAGAGCGCGGCTTCAAAAATTATTTCATTAAATCTTTAAGAGTAATTTTCTCAAAAAAATTATTTATCATTCCGTCTAATTTTTTCCACATCGGAAGAGTTTTGCAATTTTCAGCGCGCGGACATTTATTAGGCTCGCAAGTCAGACACTCAACGGGAGCTAAATCCTCGTCCATAGCCGTTAAAATCTCTAAAATTTTATAATTTTCAGGCTCTTTTGAGAGTTTATAGCCGCCGCCTTTGCCGTGCTGAGTTTCGACTAAATTTTCTTTCGACAGCAAAGCCATTAAACGCTCGGCGTATTTTTTAGAAACTTCCTGACGCTCTGCGAGTTCACGGGTCGTTATATAGGTGCTGTTTTGATTTTCAGCTAAATCTATTAAAAATCTTATAGCGTATCTTCCGCGTGTAGATATTAACATGCCTCGAAGCCGTGTTTTAAGTCGGCGATAATATCATCAATATGTTCAGTTCCGATTGAAAGTCTTATAGTCGTAGGTCTTATTCCGCACGATAATAATTCTTCTTCTGAAAGCTGTGAATGAGTTGTTGATGCAGGGTGAATTACGAGGGATTTAACATCGGCAACGTTAGCAAGCAGCGAGAATAATTCGAGACTTTCCGTGAATTTTTTAGCGGTGTTAGAGTCGCCTTTGATGTCGAAAGTAAAAATCGAGGCCGCTCCGTTCGGGAAATATTTATCGTAAAGTTCTTTGGCTCTGCCTTTTTCGAGAGACGGGTGATTGACTTTTGCGACTTTCGGATGATTTTTCAAAAATTCAACGACTTTAAGAGCGTTTTCAACGTGTCTTTCAACTCTGAGTGAAAGAGTTTCGAGCCCCTGAATTAATAAGAACGAATTAAAAGGCGACTGGCAGGCTCCCTGATCCCTCATTAAAGTTGTCCGGAGTTTGATTATATAAGCAAGATTTCCGGCGGCCTGAGTGAAAACTACGCCGTGATAAGACGGATTAGGTTTTGAAAGTCCCGGAAATTTATCATTTTGAGCCCAGTCAAAATTTCCGCCGTCAACAACAACTCCGCCCATAACTGAGCCGTGTCCGCCTATAAATTTCGTAGCTGAATGAACGACAATATCCGCGCCGTGTTCAATCGGCCTGAATAAAAACGGAGTCGCAAAAGTATTATCAACGATGAGCGGAATACCGTGCTTATGAGCGATTTTTGCGATTTCGTCAATGTCGATAACGTCAGAATTAGGGTTGCCTAAAGTTTCAGCATATAATAATTTCGTGTTGGGCTTGATGGCTTTCTCGAAATTTTCAGGGTTTGAAGGGTCAACGAAATCTGTAGTAATTCCGGCTTCAACTAAAGTATTTGCGAAAAGATTGAAAGTTCCGCCGTAAAGATTTACAGAAGAAACGACATGATCTCCGGCCTTAGCGATATTTCTTACAGCGCAGTCGATAGCCGCCGATCCCGAAGCAAAAGCCAAAGCCGCCGCGCCGTTTTCAAGAGCAGCAACTCTTTTTTCAAAAACGTCATTCGTAGGATTCATTAAGCGCGTGTAAATGTTGCCGGGCTCAGTCAAAGCAAAACGCCCCGCGGCTGTTGCAGAATCTTTGAAGACATATGAAGTCGTTGCGTAAATCGGAACTGCACGCGAGTCTGTCGCAGGATCGGCCTGCTCTTGGCCTACATGAAGCTGTAAAGTTTCAAATTTATACTTGCTCATAAAAATTTCATTCCCTTTCTCAAAACATACTGTATAAGTGTGAATTAAGTTCTGAAAATTTTACACGAAAAATTTAATCTTGCAAGAGGGCTGAGAGGTGAGGAGTCAGGAGTTAGGAGTTAGGAGTTAGGAAAAAATTTTTTTAATTAAATCTGCGTTTTTTGAAAATAAAAGCAGACATTAAAACCAAAATTAAACAATTACTAATTAAATTACAGCCTCCGCCGCTTCCGTTAGCGACATTAACGCTGTCTCCGTCTTTGTCGGTTTCATTTTCAGCAGTCTCGACTGTTACGTCCATTACGTTATCATTAAAGCCCGTTGAATAATTGTATTTAATCGTAGCCGGAGCTTTGCTGAAAGTTAAATTTCCCTGTCCGTCGCTGCTAACTTGAATTTCATTGCCGTACTCGTCAAAGGCTTGGAGATTTTGAACTTTCTCAAG
>CAMVMK010000032.1 GCA_947168585.1 uncultured Fretibacterium sp. | reverse complement strand
TGACAGAGTTTTTGGGATATGAAAATTAATTACACAAAACTATTGACAAACCCGACAAACCCCAAAGACTATGAAATAAATGAATCTTCATCAGCTTCAATGGTGAAATTATCACATATTCACACATTATTATTACGATTGTGAAAACAGCCTCTTAATTCTTCTGCTAAATCTTTAAGAAGTTTATACATTTCGGGGGCATTGGTAATTAAACGGCCTAATCTTTCACTTTTGGGTGTAAACTCACTCATCGTACACACTCCTCACCGTCAACCCGCGTCAAAAGCTGTTTTGCGCTTTCAACAAGCACTGGATTAACTTTTATTATTTGCCTCCCATTTAACAATTCAGCTATTGTTACGCCGTCCACGAGGTTTTTAATCATCTCATACATCTCGGGCGCGGCGGCGATTAAGCGGGCGGAAGGTTTATTCCGCATACAAATAGCTATTAAACCTTCTTCATCAGTAATTCGATACCAATACCCATTTACTGGGATATATTCAGCTATCTCACATTTCCACTTGCCTTTTGTGAACTCACTCATTTGTTACTCCTTTCTTGAATAAAAAGCCGGTAAGCCGAAACCTACCGGCAAAATTTAATAGTTTAGCTTAAACACGAACCTCGCAGGTTCTAAAAGGTCAAAAGAAGTCTTTTACACTCTCCTAATCGGAAAGAGAAAATATACTCCCTTCTAAAAAATTTATATAAAACACGGCCTAAACCGCGATTTATACCAGTGTCAACATCTTGCCCAGCCGCATTTCTTGCACCTGTAGCACCCCTCGTAGGATATTACTTCGCCGCCGCAGACGGGGCAGGTGTGCTCATCATCAAGAGCGGCAAGTTCGCCTTGTTCCTGTTTCATCTCCGCGACCATTTTCAGGAAGCGCGAATTTTCTTTTGTGTATCCTAAAACTTCTTTTTGAACTTGTTCTAAGTTTTCGGATGTAACCTCGCAGACTAATCCGTGCCCGTGTTTTTGAGCCTCGCGGGCGGCCATTTTCTGCTTTGTAAGTTCAATGCGGTCAATCGTCTTAGCCTTCGGCATTGGCGGCCTCCTCCTGTGTGCCTGTTATTGCTTCATTCTCGCGGCGTTCGATTTCAGCCTTTAGTGCCTGCATTTCCTCTTCCGAGAAGTCAATCGCCAAAGTCTTGCCGTGAGTGATTGAGAGCATGATTTCTTTTGCCTGTTGCTGTTTGCCGTCGCAAACCGCTAAAAGACGCGACCATAGCTATGCTAAAAGTTCTTTGCGCTGTCTTACCGCTTTCAAGCCACTGTTTGAGCGTCTCGCCTATCTGTTCCGACAGCTGGAACGTCTTACCGTCAAAGAGGGAAGTCCTATCTTTGCTTACGGCGGCCATGTGGTTTTGCCCTAAGTCGAACACTACGCCGAACTCGTAATCCATCCCCTCACGCTGTACTGGGGCAAGACCTACCTTGCGTGGTTCTTTGCGTCCTTTGTCGTTCTCGACGATGACGTATTCTGTTTTGCTCCTCATGGTGGCTATAATGTGGCACGGGGAGTTAAGCATGGTTTCAATCAGCTTGTTATGCTGAGGGGTAACCTGCCGCCACGCTGTGTAGCTGTTGCCGCTCCGGCTTCCTGCGGCTATGTTGTCGACCTGTTCTAAGAGGCCGCCCTCACCCGCCCAAGCGTGCGAGAGACTGTCTATGATGATGATGTCGTAACCGAGACTTTCAGCCTGCTTAATCCCCTCTATGTATTTGTCTATGGTGTAGGGAGCTTGAATTGCTCCCACGTCATAGTCAAAAAGGGTAGCGTAGAGGTCTCCTGAGCCGTTTTCCGTATCGAGCAATACTGTTTTACCTCCGAGCCCTTTAGCGATTAAAAGAGCTCCGTATGTCTTGCCGCTTCCGGCCGCGCCGGTAATACCTAAACGTAATTTTGCCTTGCGCTTTTCTGCTTTCCTAAATTCCATGATTTAATCCTCCTCTTGCTGTCCGGCCTGCTGTGTCATCCACTCGCTGATTTGACTATTCAGAACTTGTATATAGCGCATTCTGACCGTTGCGAGCGCGTCCCCTAATTCCCGCGTTAATTCTTCCGAATAGTGCTTATCTTCATCGTTGAACCACTTATCGCCCGACCGCGATTTAACTTCCTCTAACATTCCGTCAAGCGAATACTCCATGTTGGGGAAGTATTGTAAATAGTTATTGCTGGCGTTTATGGGAAGAGCGGAAAAGTAAGATAGCAAAGCAAAAAGCTGAACAAGAGGTGCAAGAAAAAATCAAAGCATTAGAAACAGAAATAACGGAGTTGCTATCTTCATTATCCGAAGCTGAAATTTCAATCTTAAAACTCGTTGCTGAAAAAGGGAACTGCGGCGTATTAGTTCCAGAAGATGATACGGTCGTGCTAACGCTTCTACACAAAGGCATTTTAGAGAAATTATCTGATACTGGAACATGGGCAGATTGGGAAGGAACATATGATAATCGCGCTTATTGCGTGCCGGTCATTATAACGCAAAAATTTCAAAAAGCAGTTATTATAGCTAATGAACTTAAAAAGTGATACGTAAAAATTTTTCATGCGCTTAAATTTTATTCGTGATTTTTATTTTGAAATTTATGTTTTGAAAAGCTGATAATTATTAAAAAATTTGAAAGTTTTTGTTGTGGCAAATGTTGTGGCAAAAAATATTTTTCTTAGTCTCAAGCACTTCTTGAAATTTATTTTATCATAAGTTTATTATCTATAACAATCTGCATAAACGCGCACGGTGAAAGGATTTAACTACTGCGACCGTAGATAAGATTTAACCGAAAGAATTATCTACGGTTTTAGTTACGGTTTAATGGAAAAATCGGGATAAAAAACGGCGTAAACCTTGATGAATACAAGACATGGTGGAGGCGGGGAGATTTGAACTCCCGTCCGACGCGGGCCAATCGTGATGGCACTACAGGCTTAGTCTTGCAGAATTGTCGTCCGGGTCAGGTGCAAGACACCCTTATCCGTTCCAAGATTTTATTTATCTATCACCGGGCTAAAATCATCACCGGGTGGGGAGCTGCTTTTCATGACACCTCCGGCGAACCAGCAGCGTTGTCCGTCCTTCGGCGTAGCGGGCTTAAACTATGCCGCTAATGCGAAATTATCTTCGACTTTTATTTTTTTGTCCGATAGTTTTACGGGTTGTTGCAGACTTTCCCCGACCTGCTCCTTCAGACCCTCCTCGCGCCGTCGAAACCTGTCGCCCCCAATTAAAATTAAAAATTTTTAATCATAACCGCGTCCGTTATCTCTAACGGCTCTGGCGATATTTCTCTTTGCGTCGCGGTCTGCTATCATGTCGCGCTTATCGTGAACTGTACGGCCTTTTGCAAGCCCTAATTCAACTTTCGCGCGTCTGCCGTTCTTAATATAAACACTTAAAGGAACAAGAGTTAAACCTTTCTCGCGGATTTTATTTCTTAATCTTATAAGCTCGTGCTTATGCATTAATAATTTTCTGTCGCGTTCAGGCTCGTGGTTATAATACGTTCCTTTATCATACGGCGATATATGTACGCCAAACAGCCATAACTCTCCGTTTTCAATCGAAGCATAAGAATCTTTTAAGTTCAAATTTCCTGCCCTGACGCTTTTTATTTCTGTGCCTGTCAAAACTATTCCGCACTCGAATGCGTCAAGTATAAAATAATCATGCCTCGCCTTACGGTTTTGAGCTACTGTTTTATTGTTATCATTAGACTTCGACATAACGAGAAATTTATCACGAAAAGAGAAAAAAAGCAATGAGGAGTTAAGAGTTAGGAGTGAGAAATTAAATTAATTCTTTCAAAAACGGCGGAAGAACAAAAGAATTTTTGTGAATTTCATTCGTGTACCACCGCGTATTTTTTACGTCTCTAACGGGCACAGCCGGATCGTCTTTTAATGAAGCTGCACCGTATGTCCACATTCCTGAAGGATAAGTCGGCACTACTCCCCAATATAATTTAACGATCGGAAAAACTTTTTTCATTTCGTTTATTGCCTGAGTCATTAAATCCGTGTCTGTAAAAGGCGACTCGGTCAATTCTGAAAGCATTGCTCCGTCATTCATGACTTTTTTAACGTCAGAATAAAAATTTGACTGGAATAATCCTGCCGCAAAATCTACAGGGTCTGTACTGTCAACTATAACAACATCGAAACGCTCTTCAGTCTCTTTTATAAATTTCATAGCGTCCATACACTTGAAATCAGCACGCGGATTTTTATACGAATCTCCGGCGAAAGGCAAAAACTCCTGCGAACATTCCGCAACTCGTTTATCAATGTCGATAAGCGTACATTTTTTAACGCAGTCATGCTTCAAAACTTCACGCATTATAGCCCCGTCGCCGCCGCCGATTATCAAAACTTTTTCGGGATTTTCATGGGCGCATAAAGGCACGTGAGCCATCATCTCGGAGTAAGTAAATTCGTCGCGTTCCGTTAATTGATAAGCTCCGTCAAGCATTAAAACACGGCCGTACTCGTAAGTGTCAGCGATTAATAAATCCTGATATTCTGTCTTTTCTGTGTGAAGAATATTTTTCACTCTCATTGAAAGTTTCAGATTATCAGTGCTGTATTCGCTGAGCCATAACTCGTTATAACGTTTCGGGCGCGTTACATATTCGCTCATGCTATAGCCCCGCCTAAATTTTTGCCGAGTTCAAAACACTTTTCTAAATCCTGCTCTGTCGGCGAAGTATAAACTTCGACTTCGGGTTCAACTTTTTCAAGTTTTATTTTTTCTGCAAAATCCTGCAGAGCCGTCAAAGCCCCTTTGCTCCAGCTGTAACTTCCGGCAATTCCTAAGACTTTATTTTTAGGCATTCTATTTAATAATTTCGAGCATAAAGCCTCCATAGGCGGATATAAAACAGTGTTATAAGTGCAGCTTAAAAGAGCAAGCCCCTTAAATCTCCAAATATCTCTCAACATTGAAGACATATCGGCGCGTGAAGCGTCATAAATTCTTGTGTCCTTGACTTTTGCCGCAGCAAGTCCCGAACATACAGCTTCGGCCATTCGTTTAGTGTTGCCGTACATTGAGCCGTATACGACAACCGCTCCGGGTTCGCCTTCCTGTTTGCTCCATTTATCGTAAAGCGAAATAACCTGCTTAATATCTTTTCTGAATAATGTCCCGTGCGATGGGAAAATATTTGTGATTTCAAGACCGCCTAATTTTTTTAACGCTGCTTGAACAACATTTGAATATTTTGCGACTATGCAGGCGTAATATCTCAGCATCTCACTTGCCCAACGTGCTGAAATTTTTTCATCGTCAAATAATCCGCCTTCATGAGCCCCGAAGCCCCCGAATGAATCATTCGAGAATAAAACTCCTGTCGTTGTGTCAAACGTTACCATGCTTTCCGGCCAATGTAACATAGGAACTGTAGCAAATGTCAGAACATGCCCGCCTAAATCGAGAGTGTCGCCGTCTTTAACAGTGATAATGTCTTCTTCAATTCCGTGATAGCCCTTTAATAACGGTAGAGTTTTAGCATTGCCGATGAATTTCAGAGCAGGCCATTTCTTTTTAAGCTGGGCGATTAATCCTGCGTGATCGGGTTCCATATGATTAACGACAAGATAATTTAACGTCCGGCCTCCGAGTGCCTGAACTAATTTATTATAATATTCATCGAGATACGGGCCTTTCACTGTATCAATCGCGGCTGTAGCTGTCGTTCCGCTGATGACGTAAGCATTATAAGCTACGCCCTGAGGAAGCGGCCAAAGTGATTCAAATAAATCGGTTTCGTGGTCATTAACGCCGACCCACCATGTATCTTTATTAACTTGGATTGCGTTATACATTAATTTATAATTTTTCCTCCATTATAATTTTTCACGGAGTTATTTTAATATAATAATTTGAAAGACGGTAATTTTTTATAAAAAATTTTTTATCGTAAGAAGGGTGATTAAAATTCAAGAAAATATTTTAAGCGTAAAAGATTTACATATGTCTTTTTACACTTCGGCAGGAGAAGTTCAAGCTGTCGGAGGCGTTTCGTTTGACGTTAAAAAAGGCGAAATTTTAGGAATTGTCGGCGAGTCCGGCAGCGGAAAAAGCGCAACAATGCTTTCAATTATGGGGCTTCAAGGCTCAAACGGTAAAATTAAATCCGGCGAAATTATTTTTGAAGACCAAGATATTAAAACTCTCGATATTAAAAAAATTCGCGGCAAAAAAATTTCAATGATCTTTCAAGACCCTATGACGAGCCTTAATCCCGTTCTTTCTATAGGCTATCAGCTTCAGGAAAGTCTTAGAAAACATAAATGGCATGGAGATATTAAAGCCCGTGCTATCGAAATGCTTGAAAAAGTCGGAATAGTTCCGGCCGAAAAAAGAATTAAACAGTATTCTCACGAGTTCAGCGGCGGCCAGCGTCAAAGAATTATGATAGCTATGGCAATGATTAATAATCCGGATTTATTAATCGCTGATGAACCTACAACGGCTCTTGATGTTACTGTGCAGGCTCAAATTTTGAAATTAATGAAAGATTTACAGCGCGGGTCTAATATGTCAGTGATTTTAATAACTCATGATTTAGGAGTTATAGCCGGTGCCGCTGATAGAATTTTAGTAATGTACGGCGGAAAAATCATGGAGCAGGGAACGAGGCGCGAAATTTTTTATTCGACCGCCCACCCGTACACTAAAGGCCTGTTAAAATCTGTGCCTAATCCTGATGAGCCTAAAAAAAGATTAATCCCGATTGAAGGCCAGCCGCCTGATTTATTAAATCCTCCGAAAGGCTGTCCGTATGTAGCACGCTGCCCGCAGGCTATGAAAGTTTGTTTAGAACACGCGCCGGAAGTTTCTAAACTCTCAGAAAGCCATTTTTATTCTTGCTGGAAGAAAGACGAGTAAAAAATGAAAAATTTATTAGAAGTTAAAAATCTCAAAAAATATTTTGATAAATTCAAAGCCGTTGATGATGTCAGCTTTGAAATTCAAAAGGGCGAAACTTTAGGGCTTGTCGGCGAATCGGGCTGCGGAAAAACTACGACAGGACGGACGGTTATAAAACTTTATGAGCCTGACGGAGGAAAAATAATTTTTGACGGTAATGATTTAACAAATTTAACTCCTCGTGAAATGCTCCCGCTGCGAAAAAAAATCCAAATGATTTTTCAAGACCCTTACGCCTCGTTAAATCCCCGAATGACTGTCGGCGATATAGTCAAAGAGCCTTTAATAATTCATAAATTTCCTAAAGACGAACGTGATGACAGAGTAAATAAATTATTAAAACTTGTCGGACTTAATTCAGAACAGGCCGGGCGTTATCCTCACGAATTCAGCGGCGGTCAGCGTCAAAGAATAGGAATTGCGCGCGCCTTAGCGGTCGAGCCGGAGTTAATTATCTGCGATGAACCTATTTCAGCTCTTGATGTCTCGATACAGGCTCAAATAGTAAACATGCTCGAAGATTTACAGAAAGATTTAGGCTTGACTTATTTATTTATCGCTCATGATTTATCTATGGTAAGACACATAAGCACACGCGTTGCAGTTATGTATCTCGGCAAAATCGTTGAAATTGCATCAAGTGAAGAATTATATTCACGGCCTCTTCACCCTTATACAGTCTCGCTGTTGTCTTCAATTCCAATTCCTGACCCTGATAAATCGGATTTAAGAAATCCCGTTGCACTCGCAGGCGAAATTCCAAGCGCTCTAAATCCTCCATCGGGCTGCAGCTTTCATACACGATGCCCGAGAGCAAAGCCGGAATGTAAAAATCTTGATGTAAAATTGCAGGAAAAAATTAAAAATCATTTCTGCGCGTGTCCTTTTGCTTAAAAATTTTAGAAAGGAGAAAATTTCATGAAAAAATTTTTTTCAGCGTTATTTTTTATTCTCTCATTAGCTTCAATTTCCAGTGCCTGTCTGGCAGCAGACATGGCCGAATTAAAAGAAATAGTTTATAACTTAGGAGCAGACTCTAAAACTATTGACCCTGTCTTAAATTATACGAGCGACGGCGGAAATGTCATCGAAAATACTTTTGAAGGCTTATTCAGATCGGGCTTTGACGACAATCCCGAACCGGCCTGCGCTGAAAGTTATGAAGTTTCAGAAGACGGAATGACTTGGACTTTTCATTTACGCGATAATTTGAAATGGTCGGACGGCGAAAAATTGACGGCTCAAAACTTCAAAGACGCTTTCATAAGATTAGTAAATCCCGAGACCGGCGCACCGTTTGCAAATTACGGATTTTTTATAAAAAATGCTGAGGCTTTTTATAACGGTAAAGCTAAAGCCGAAGATGTAGGAATAATTGTCCAGGACGAAAAAACTTTAATATTAAATTTAGAATATAAAAATCCTTTGCTGCTTGATTACCTTGCTTTCCCGGCTTTCGCTCCTGTCCGCTTAGATATTATCGAAAAATATGAAAACGCTTGGGCGGCCAAGCCTGAAACTTATATCTCAAACGGTCCTTTCATGCTCGAGAGCTGGAGACACGGCGACGGCGGCGAAATGACTTTCTTAAAAAATCCTCATTATTGGGAAGCTGATAAAGTTAAAATTGATAAATTGCGTTTTGTTATTATCAACGACAGCAACACTGCTCTTGCTGCTTTCAAGGCCGGAAAAATTGATTTTCTTGATACAATTCCTCTTCAAATGCTGCCGCTTTTAATTAAACGCGGTGAAGTTGAAGTTTATCCGGCACTCGGCGTTGCGTTCTGCGATTTTAACGTTGCTAAAAAACCTTTTGATGATGTCCGGGTTCGTAAGGCTTTTAGTCTTGCTATCGACAGAAAAATTATCACGGATAAAATTTTAATGGGCGGCCAAAGACCTGCAACGGGTTTTATCTGCGATATTGTTCCGGGTTCAACAAGCGAAAAAGATTTTAGGACTGAGGGCGGCAGTTTTTTACCTGAACACGCAGATATTAAAGAAGCTAAAAGACTCTTGGCCGAAGCAGGCTATCCTGACGGAAAAAATTTCCCGAAAGTTTCTTATAAATATAATTCAAATCCGGGAAATAAAATTATCGCTGAAATTCTGCAGGGAATGTGGAAAAAAAATTTAGGTATTGAAGTCGAACTTTCAAACGAAGAATGGAAAGTTTTTTTAGAGACACACAGAAAAGGAGATTTTGAGATAGCCCGTAAAAGTTGGGTTTTAGATTTCAATGATGCCGCAAATTTGCTCGAAACTTTTATTTCAACTTCTCCGCAAAATGACAGCCGCTATAATAATCCCGAATATGATAAGTTAATGAGAGCGGCAGCTTACGAAATGGACAGCGTTAAAAGAATTAATCTTTTACATGAAGCCGAAAAAGTTTTTATGGAAGATATGCCAGTTATCCCGATTTATTTTTATTCGTCGTCAAGAATGCAGAGCGAACGAGTCAAAAATATTTATAAATCCCCGCGCGGATATATATTTTTCAGAGCTGCAGAAAAGCAATGAGAAGTTAGAAAAATTTTTTCAATTCCTAATTCCTCATTCCTAATTATTTTTCAAGGCTTCGCGGCTTCTTTTTCGTAATTTATTCAAGATATTTAATGCTTCAATCGGGGTCATGTTATCAGTATCAAGCTCTGCAATTTCCTCAACTAATCCGTCAGCTTTCGGCGAAAACATCATAATTTGACGCTTTAATGCAATTTGAGGCAGAGGCGCGGAAATTTTTGCTAAATTTTTAACTTCAAAGCCCTCGCGTTCAAATATTTCAAGCAGTTCAAACGCCCGTCTTAAAACTGAATTAGGAAGTCCTGCAAGCCTCGCTACTTCAATTCCGTACGAACGATCCGCAGGACCTTTTACAACTTGATGCAAAAATAAAATTCCGTCTTTGCCCTCGCTTACGGCCATGCTGTAATTTTTAACGCCGTCTAATTTTTCTTCGAGACATACTAATTCGTGGCAGTGTGTAGCGAATAAAACACGAGCCCTTGAACTTGACTGCAAAAATTCAAGCACTGCCCAAGCTATGCTCATTCCGTCCCATGTCGCTGTGCCGCGCCCGATCTCGTCCAAAATTATTAAACTTTTATCTGTAACGTTGTTTAATATATTTGCAGTTTCAAGCATTTCGACCATGAAAGTACTTGAGCCTCGAACTAAATCATCACGAGCTCCGATTCTTGTAAAAACTCTGTCGACAATCCCGAAGCGTGCTTTGTTAGCCGGTATCCATAAGCCTGCCTGAGCCATTATAGCTAATAAAGCCGTCATTCTCAGCCAAGTTGATTTTCCTGCCATGTTAGGGCCGGTTAAAATTATCACACGCCCGTTTGAATCTAAATTTACATCGTTAGGGACAAAAATAGAATCTTTTAATTCAGCCTCGATAACGGGGTGCCGGCCTCCTTTAATTTCTATAATATCTGACTCATCGACAACAGGGCAATTATAATTTCTTTCGCGTGCTATCGAAGCGCATGACGCTGTGCAGTCCAAAATCCCTAATAATTTTCCCGTTAATTGCAAAGGCTCGCTATTTTCTAAAACTTTGCTGACGACTTCAAAATATAATTCACTTTCGATTTTAGAAATTTCGGCCTCGCTGTCTTTCATTTTAGCTTCAAAATTTTTAAGTTCTGGAGTTATGTAACGTTTTGCGTTTACTAAAGTCTGAGTCTGCTTGAAATAATCCGGCTGAATAGTCAAACCGTTTTTCCCGGCCTCTAAATAATATCCGAAAGCGTTAGTAAATCCTGTTTTTAATTTGGGAGTTTTAGTTGCCTCGCGTTCTTTTTCGAGATATTCTGAAAGCCATTGCTCGCCGCGCGTTGAAATATTACGCAAATCGTTAAGTTCGTTGTTAAAACTCGAACGAATTACCGGCGACGCTCCTAAAAATCGCGGCAGATTTTCTTCAAGGGCGTTTTCAAGATAACTGCTTAATTCCGATAAATCCGGAATATTTTTTATAATCGTGTTCACGGTGTCTTCGAGCGAAATTTTTTTGATGTCCGGAATTAATCTCAAAGTGTCGCGGACAGCACCTAAATCTAAAGGATTTCCTGTGCCGAGTGCTAATCTCGATAAAGCCCTCTCAACGTCGCGTGTTCCGGCCAAAATATCCTGCAAAGCAGCGCACTCACGCCCGGCCTCGACTAAAATTTTTATAGCGTTTTGACGGCGAGAAATTGCTTTTACGTCCATCAGCGGCCTTAAAATCCAATCTCTTAAAGTCCTTCGGCCCATAGGAGTCCGGCATTTATCTATTGAAGATAACAGCGAAACTCCGCTTTGAGAAGTTTCCGGGATTAATTCAAGATTTCTCTGAGCAGCGGCATCAAGGCTCATTCTGTCTTTAATTAAAAGCGGCGAAATTTTTAAGACGTTATTAAGCGAACTGAATTGAGTTGCTGAAAGATAGTCAAGAGCAGCCCACGCCGAGCCTGCGCAGGGATCTTCTTCATCAATTCCGTAACCTGCGAGCCGTGAAGTTTTAAGAGCTGATTTTAATCTTCCGGCAGCATTTTTAATCTTAAAAAGTTCAGGAGAAGTCCCGACTAAATTATAATTTTTCAAAAATTCCGGGAAATTTTTTATATTTAAGTTCGACGGATATAAAACCTCGCCGGGAGCAAAAGCCGTGAGCATTGCTGCAGCGTCCCTTTCGCTTAAAGTTCCGGCCTCAAGCAGTCCCGTATCGACAGAAAGCAGAGCCATAGCGATTAAATTTTTTACAGGCCACACAGCCGCTAAATGTCCTGTTTCTTCGAGATTATCATCAGGGACATAAGTTCCAGGCGTTACTACTCGAATGACTTTACGGTCTACAATGCCTTTTTTAGCGTCAGGCTCGCTGATTTGTTCGCAGATTGCAGCCCGGCAGCCTGCTTTAATCAAACGCCCTAAATAAATATTCAAAGCGTGATGAGGTATTCCGGCCATAGGAATTTTTTTCTCGGAGTCGCGTGCTGTCAAAGCTATATCTAAAATTGCGGCGGCTTTTCTTGCGTCATCGAAAAACATTTCGTAAAAATCTCCCATGCGGAATAATAAAATCGCGTCGGGATAATCTTCTTTGAATTTTTTATATTGCTCCAGCCACGGAGTTATTTTTATGTCTGCAGGTATTGTCATGATTTATTTAGTAATTTTTACTGTATATCTCCATAGAAATTTTCTTAACTTAAATTATAAATTATAATGTCTAAAATTTTTATAAATTTCAGAAGGTATTTTTTATGTCGAAAAAATTTTTTGCGGCAGTTTTTCTTTTCGTTTTATTGTCAGCCGTAACTGCGTCAGGTGAAGTTGTCGGGCGTTTTACGATGGTAAATGTATCAGAACAAGCTGCTACTGATCAAATGAAATTTACCGGTACTATAGATATAGAGACTTATGTCGGCGTAGATCCGAGCACTGTTACAATAAAGTTTTATGATTCTCTCACTACGCTGCTTTTGGCATTATCTAAGGGAGAAATTGATTCTATAACTGTGCCGCGTCCTGTAGGCCGTTATATTCTTGAAAATAATTACGGCGATTTTAATATAAAAGGCTTCAACTGGTGGATAAAGGCCAAATCATCGACTTTGAATTTCGGTTTTATAAACGAAGAAATTGCGAAAAAATTTAATGAAGTTATCAAAGCCATGAAGCAGGACGGAACGCTCCCGGCACTTGAGGAAAAATATATCGAAAATTTCGGCACTATTACGGCTGAAACTTTCGAGAATTTTGATGATGCGGAGACAATCACCGTAGCAGTTACCGGTGATATACCGCCGATTGATTACGTTGACGCTTCAGGGAATCCAGCAGGTTTTAACGTTGCAGTTCTTAAAGAAATCGGTAAAAGGCTTCACGTTAATATCAAAACGATTCAAGTTGATACCGGAGCAAGAATAGCAGCTCTGACTTCCGGCCGTGCTGATGCAATTTTTTGGATGCGCGGAACAATATACAGCAAACCGGAACAAACTGCTACGGAAATGCCTGACAAAGCGATAATTCTTTCAGAGCCTTATTACTTATGGAGCGAACAGTATTTTATTTGCAAACGTAAAAAGTAAATTATAATAAATGAAAATTTTATAAATTCAGGAGGCATTTTTATGTCAAAAAAATTTTTTGCGGCAGTTTTTCTTTTTGTTTTATTGTTAGTTGGAACTGCTTGCGCTGAAGTTGTCGGACGTTTCACGGTAATTAATTCTTCAACGCAAGATGCTGCTTCAATAATGATGAAACATTTTGAAGATTATTCCGAAGTTTATATCGGTATTGATATAAATGATATTTCGGTAAAGTTTTATGACTCGCTCAATACAATGCTTTTAGCTCTGAATAAGGGAGAAATTGATTCTATAACTGTGCCGCGTCCGGTAGGCCGTTATGTTATTGAGAATAATAAAAACTTTAATGTTAAAGGCTTTAACTATTGGGATAGTTTAGACTCATCAACGTTGAATTTCGGCCTTATGAATGCGGAACTTGCGGAAAAATTCAATGAAGCTATCGCAGGCATTAAGCAGGACGGAACACTTGCAATGCTTACGGATAAATACATTGAAAATTTTGAAACACCGGCTTCTGAAACTTTCGAGAAATTTGACGATGCCGAGACAATCACCGTAGCGGTTACGGGAGATTTGCCGCCGATTGATTACGTTGACGCTTCGGGAACTCCTGCAGGTTTTAACGTTGCAGTTCTTAAAGAAATTGCCAAAAGACTTCATGTTAATATAAAAACAATTAGCATTGACAGCGGTTCAAGAATAGCGGCTCTTACTTCGGGACGCGCCGATGTAATTTTCTGGCTTCGCGGAGATCGTTATAAGCATGAAGTAACTATTGCTGACAAAATTAATAGTACTATCATTCTTTCAGAGCCTTATTACTTCTGGAACGAGCAGTATTTTATTTGCAAACGTAGAAAATAATTAAATTTTATTAAAATCTAACTCCTAACGCTTCACTAAAAAATTAAATCATCATACAAATTAACGGGATAGTAACAACGCAGAATAAATTTTGTATAAATAAAATTCTCGCGCCGAAATCAGTACTGCCGTGATACATTTCCGTGAAAACTGTCGTAAGGCTCGCGGCAGGCATTGCAATTATTAAAACTAAAATTGCAGACACTAAAGGATTTGAACTTATAGTAATAAATTTCAGCAGTAAACACAAAACTGCAGGATATATTAACAGCGATATAAATGAACTCGTCCAAGCATGAATATCCGTAAAAAGTTCTGAGAATTTCGAGTTAGCTAAGGCTATGCCGATAATTATCATTGAGATGGGCGTAGTTAAATTAGAAAGATAATTCAGCGGCATTGATACAAAAATAGGAAGTTTAATTTGTCCGAAATAAAATATCATGCTTAAAACAGTCGCGAAATTTACAACGCTGAAAATTATAGATTTTGCGCTGATTTTATTTTCGCCCTCGTTTGGATTGTCGCGTGCTACTTCGAGTGCTCCTAATGTAAATACTACGATATTAAAAGCTACGTTCAGCATTACTGCCAATGCAAGCCCGTTGCCTCCGAATAATACAAGAGCAATAGGGAAACCCATATAACCGGAATTAGTATATGAGGTCGCAAATGCCCAGACACCGCGATGATTTTTAGGAACTCTTAAAAGTATTGCAATATAACGCGATAAATACATAAATCCCGAAAAAATTACAAGACCTGCAATTATTATCGTTAAACCGTCATGAAGAAAAGCAGGGTCATATTTACGAGCGGCTATCGAAATAAAAATCGTGCACGGCATCGTCATTTTCATTAATAAACTCGAAAAAACAGGCGAGGCCCGCTCATCTAAAATTTTAGCTTTTATGGCAAAATATCCGGCGGCCATCAATATAAATAAACTCATTAAGTTAGACGCAACTACATAAAAATCAAGGTTCATAAAAAAAACTCCTTGCATTAAATTCAAGTTTAATCATTATAATTCACGAAATTAAAAATTTGAGGGGAGAATTTATTTTTTATGATTTACCGTGAACTTGGCGCGACAGGTCTCAAAGTCAGCGAAATCGGCATGGGCTGTGAGGGAATGTCCGAAGAAAATTATTCAATGTGCGGAAAATTTTTTGATTTTGCTGAAGAAAACGGCGTAAATTATTTTGATTTATACGCTTCAGACCCGGATTTAAGAAAAGCTGTAGGAGCAGCATTAACAGGACGGCGCGAAAAATTTATAATCCAGTCTCATTTATGTTCAGTTTGGAAAGACGGACAGTATAAACGTTCCCGAAATTTAAGCGAAGTCAAAACGGGATTCAAAGAAATGTTAAATTTATTGCAGACAGATTTTATTGATGTCGGAATGATACATTACTGCGATGCTTTAAGCGACTGGGACGAGATTATTAGAAACGGGATTTTAGACTATGCCCGCGAATTAAAATCTCAAGGCTTAATTAAACACATCGGCCTTTCTTCTCATAATCCGGAAGTTGCATTGAAAGCCGTAGAGAGTAATTCAATCGAGGTTTTAATGTTCAGCGTTAATCCCTGCTACGATTTACAGCCCGCGAGCGAAGACGTTGAAGACCTTTGGGCTGATGAAAATTACGCTCATCATCTCACGAACATGAACCCGGAGCGTCAAAAATTATACGAGACCTGTCAGCGTGCCGGAGTTGGAATTACCGTAATGAAATGTTTCGGAGGCGGAGATTTATTGAACGCTGAACTTTCACCGGCGGGAGCAGCTTTGACAGTAAATCAGTGTATAGCTTACGCCCTGAGCCGTCCTGCAGTTTCTTGCGTCTTGGCCGGAGCCCATTCAGTCGAACAGTTAAAAGAAAGCGTGAATTTTGAAAACGCTTCCGAAAGTGAAAAAGACTACGCTCCTGCTCTTGCTTCGTTTCCTAAAATCAGCTGGAAAGGGCATTGCATGTACTGCAGTCATTGCGAGCCCTGCCCTAAAAAAATTGATATTGCAAACGTTACGAAATTCTTAAATCTTGCAAAATTAAATGCAAAAATCCCTGAAACAGTCCGTGAACACTACAAAGTTCTTGAACATCATGCAGGCGATTGTATTCAGTGCGGAGCTTGCGAAACGCGATGCCCGTTCGGCGTGAATATCCGCGAGAACATGAAAGCCGCAAAAAATCTTTTTGGATATTAACGACAATTAGGGGCAGGGATTTTTTCGTTCCTCGTAAAGACAAAATTTCTATGCCCTTAAAATTTTTCTGTGATTTTTATTTTGAAATTTATATCTGAAAAAAGTTATGATTACTAAAAAATTTAGGATTTTTGTTGTGGCAAAAGTTGTGGCAAAATATTTTTTCTCTTAGACTTTAAGAATTTCTTAAAAATTATTTTATCATAAATTTGTCGGCTATAAATTAAAAAAATTAAAAACTTCATCAAAAAATTTTCTCTTCATTATATATAATAATAAGCAAAACAAAATTTTTATAATTTAATTATATAGGAGTGTGAAAATTTTGGCTCGTGAACGTGAAGTTAATGATATTTTACTGCCGCGCCGCAGACGTAAGGTAAATACTCAAAGTAAAAAAGGCTCGGGATTTATAAAATTCATAGCCGGGCTTTTTGTTGTCTTAGCGGTTTCGCTGGTTGCGCTGTCATTTATAGACATCGGCGGCGGAACGATTTTGAAATTTGCTCAGGAATATTTAGCCAAAAATTATAATCTTTCTCTCAATGCTGAAAAAATTACAGGCAACCCGATTAAAGGCTACACTCTGCATAATTTTGAATTAGCTGACGAGAAAAATAAAATTTTATCTGCAGGATTTTTATCAGGCCGAATAAATTTTCCGGCGTTGTTAAAAGCTAAAATCAGACTCGCTGAAATTTCTCTCGGCGGTCTTAATATTGATGTCGATAACTTGGCCGCAACGATTGAAAATCTTAAAGAAAGTTTCAAGACTGACGAAAAATCGCAAGCGTCTTCAACTCCGTCCGCTGTGCCTGAAAATAAAGATAATTCTTTGCCTGAAATTCCTTTAGACAGATTCAGCATTAAGGACAGCAAATTAAAATCTCAATACGGAATTTTTGAAATCTCAGAGGCCGGAGCAGACTTAGTGAATTTTGATATTGATTTAGACGGCTCTTTGAACGGTCTGCCTATTAAAGGCAACATAGACATAAGCACAGGTTTGAAAGATATAAACCGCTCTGAAATTAATTTCGGCTCTGGAAAAATCACAGCAACCGGAGGACTTAAGGACGAAGATTTAGATTTTCATGCTTCATTTGAAGATTTTGATATAAGCGAACTCGCGTCTTTATATCCTGACGCTTTGAACTCGAGAGATTTTGCAGGAAAAATTAATTTCAATATTGACGCTTCCGGAACTGTAAATTCTCCGAAAATTTCCGGAATGTTAGACTATAATGGCGTGAAAATTTTTGCTCTTCCTGTCGAACGTGTAAGCGCAAATCTTTCTTATTCTAATTACAGGCTCGCTATCAGTAACATTCAAGCTAACGCGCTCAATATTCCTATTCAGGGCGAGGTCGCTGTAGCTAACAGACCTAACGAAATTACTTCGATTATGATAAAACTTGACGGAACTGAAGCAAATTTAGCAGGTCTTGATAAAATTCTCAAAATCCCGGAACTTAAATCTCTTTCGGGTAAAGTTTCAGCTTTTAATGCCAACGTCAGCGGTCCTGTTAATGCTTTAAGCGGACTTGTGAATATTTCCGCGCCTAAAATTTCTTACGAAGGCCGTACAGTTACGAACATTAAAGCCCAAATGAAACTCGCTAAGAGCGACACTGCTCAAGTTGACGGAAAATTTAATTTCGAGGGTTCAAACGGATTTTTGCAGGGGACAATTTCTGAATTTAATAAACCGAAATTTAATTTAACGGCAAAAATCGCAAATTTAGACGTTAAAAAAATCGAGAACATGATCCCTGACGCTTCGGATTATAAATTATCCGGGCTTGTAACTGCTGCTGTAACTTTCAAAGGAACTTTAGATAAACCCGTTATTTCCGGCTCGTTGAACAGTCCTGAATTTTCAGGTTTCGGACAAAAAATCACTAAGCCTGCTGTTAATTTTTCGTTCGCTAATAAAACTTTAACTTTAAGCAAGACTGAAGGAACATTAAACGGAATGCCTGTTAATTTAAGCGGAACTATAACGCCTCTTCCGTCTTCAAATCCGAAGTTAAATATTAATGCTACAATTGCAATGAGCCCGGCAAGTCTTAAAACTTATGTCCCGGATATTGATCAATATTCGCTCAAAGGCACAATAAATGCCGGCGTGAAAATTCAAGGGACTGTAAATAATCCCTCAATAAATTTATTAGCTTCGTCTCAAAATCTTCAGGCTATGAACATTCTCACGGCTAAAGACATTGAATTCACGACAACAGCGGGCGGAGATTTAACAAAACTCGAGAAAATTAATATCAACGCTTCGGCGGGGAGCATTAATTTTAGCGGCGTAACTTTCAACGACATCAAAGCCGCGATAAATAAAAACGGCGATAAAATTTCTCTTGCTAAATTCAACGCTTCGAGCGGCAAAGGCTCAATTACAGGCAGCGGAGAGGCTTTAATGTCCGGCAAAGAACCTTTGAATTTTAATTTTAATTTTGAAAAATTATCGCTTGCTTCGTTAGCGTCGGCTTCGGGGGTTGATATAAAAGGCGATTTATCGGGAAACTTAAAAATTTCCGGAGCTAATTCAAACCCTGAAATATTTTTTAATGCCGGAGTTCCTGAACTTAACGCTATGGGATTTATCTTGAATAATTTAACGGCTGATATATCCGGCACAACTAAGAGCATAAAATTTAATAAAGTTAATGCGAACTTTGAGGGCTCAGAAATAATCGCGCTTGGAAATGTTCAATTTTCGCCGCTGAAATATACTGTAGCTATTAACGGCAATAACATGAAACTCGAAAATTTAATCCGTGAAATTCCTGCGTTAAAAGACAATTTAGCAGGCACAGCCGGATTAACTTTTAATCTCAACGGCGACGAAAAAGGCGCGTCAGGTAAAGGAAATATCTCGACCCCGAACTTAAAAGTCTTTGGAATGAATTTAACGAACGTAAAACTTCCGCTTAATTATTCGGGAAATTCTTTTGCTTCGAGCAACGGCACTGCAAATCTTTACGGCGGAAATCTGAAAAATAATTTTAATTTCGACATTAAAAACATGAAGTTCACGGATAATATCGAGGCTTCGGGCGTTGAAATTAATAATTTAATTCAGGACGCTTCCGGCGGACTTGACGGAAAAATCACGGGCAAGGGAAAATTAAGCATGAAAATTAACGGCCAAGTTAAAGACACGGCGACTTATTCAGGCTCAGGAAATTTCTCAATGGGAGCGGGAGCTATTACGGGCTTCAAATGGCTCGACTTAATCACACGTATACATAAATCAAACGGAATTCAATACGCGAGTGTTAATGCTCCTTTAAGCCTGCAGACGGGAAAATTAATAATTAAATCCGGCTCTATTGCAAACGCTAATAAAAACGATGCTCTTTATAAATACGCGAAACTCATTAAAGACGGCATTATAAATTTCGGCGGCAAAGATGTAACGATAGATTTCACAGCCGAAGGAAATATTAATTATCAGTTAATTAACGCTATTAAGGGCGGAAGCGCGGGCGGTCTTGCAAGTTTATTGACGGGCGGCAGTGCGAGCTTTCAGGACGGTTTGAAAACATTTATTTCAGGCGGATTAAAGGGAGCGGAACAATCTGCTTCAACGGGAGATTTTAGGGTTATGAGCGTGAGAATTTCCGGCAAAGCTGCTTCACCGTCATTTTCAAATTTGAAGATAGGCGAGTCGACTCTCAAAAATCAAAACGCTGAAAATTCTTCAAAAGAAAACGTTAATGCTGACAATAAAAATAATAATAAAACTGAAACTAAACAGGAAGTCAAAGAAAAATTTGAAGATAAAGTTATTGACAGTTTGATTAACGTTATCGCTCCGAATACTCAAAATAAAAAGCAAAATTCAGATTCAAAGTCTAACTCTAATCTTAACGTCAATGAAGAAAAGCAAAAGCAGGAAAATTCCGGCGTAAAAAATCAAAGCACTAAGGACAAAATTAAATCCGGCCTTGAGAACGCCTTAAAAGACGAGAAGACGAAAGAGCGTCTCAAAAACGAATTACAGAAAGGTTTAGGAGGTTTATTCAAGTAAAATGTTTAGAATACTTCAAGACCCTGTGAGACTTTTATTGACGCTTCCGGCTTTGATATGGGCGTTGTCGTTCCATGAATTTTGCCACGGCTTTGCGGCTAAAATGGCGGGCGATCCTACTGCGGAACGTTCCGGGCGTCTCTCGTTAAATCCTTTTGCACATTTTGATTTAGTAGGGACATTGATGCTTTTATTCGTAGGCTTCGGCTGGGCAAAACCTGTACCGATTAACGCGAGATATTTCAAAAATCCGCGCCGTGATTTAATAATAGTATCGCTTGCGGGAGTAGCCGGGAATATTTTGACGGCGATAGTTACGGTTTTATTTTTGCGTTTTTTGGGGGAATACTGGTATAAGTTCACGGGTCGTGCGGGATTAATTTTTATAGTTCAGATGGTGAATATAAACATGGGGCTTGCGGCATTTAATTTAATTCCGATACCGCCGCTTGACGGTTCGCGGGTACTCGAAGCGTTTTTGCCGTATAGATACATGGAATATTATTACTGGTGCGAACGTTACGGGACTATAATTCTGCTTTTTCTTTTGATGACGGGAATTATAAATATAATTTTCGATCCGATTATAAATATTTTATGGCTGCTGCTTCCTATTAATTAAAAATTAAAAAATTTTTCTCCTGCTTTAACGGCGGGAGATTTTTTTGCTTCTAAAAATTAATGTGATATAATTTACAAGTTATTTTTTCAAATAATAAAAAAATAAGACGGAAACGTGGCCGAGTGGTCGATGGCGTGCGCTTGGAGAGCGTAAGAGGTGCAAGCCTCCCAGAGTTCGAATCTCTGCGTTTCCGCCAGAACTTTGAAAATATTAATTAAGAATTTATAAAAAATAGATTATAATCCCCGTGAATAACGGGGTTTTTATTTTCTCTGTGTAAAATTTTATAAGCCTACAGCAACTAATAAAACCGTATGCCCTACCGTAGTCTAAGCTATAATATTATAATCAAGACTACGGTAGAGGAGATTAAAATCACTAATGGCACTGACTGACATTCAAATTAAAGCCTTAAAGCCGCGCGATAAAAAATATTCCGTCTCGGACGGCAGGGGCTTAATTTTAGAAATTCGTCCCAACGGCGCAAAATACTGGATACTCAGAACTTGGAACAATGGGAAAGAAAAACGAAGGCACTTAGGAAGTTATCCGCAATTATCCGTCAAAGAAGCCCGCATTAAAGCAGTCGAAGAGCATGACAAAATTCTTTTGCCGAAAACTAAATCAATCACTTTAGGCGAACTCGCTGACGAATGGCTTAAAAACCGCATGGCCGACAAAAAATATTCCTATTTAGAAAGTATAAAAATGAGACTACGGTTATATATACTTCCCGAATTTGAAAAGACTCCGGTAACTGAAATTAATTCAAGTGATATTCTGAACTTATGCAGAAAACTTGAAGAACGCCGAACTATCGAAACGGCCGCTCGCGTCAGAACTCTTATCGGGCAAATAATCCGTTACGCTATCGCTACAAACAGAGCCGAGCATGATCCGACTACCGCCCTCAAAAACGCACTCGCAACTCGTCAGCATAAACATATGGCAGCTTTAACTAAACCGGCTGATATTGCTATGCTCATGAAAAATATTAATGCTTATCCCCGCGTTATCGTCAGGTGTGCTCTTAAATTTTCAGCTTTGACTTTTTGCAGACCGGGTGAAATTCGCCACGCCGAATGGAGCGAAATCGATTTTGAAAATTCAGAGTGGCGTATTCCCGCAGAAAAAATGAAAATGAAAAGAACTCACATTGTCCCTCTCGCAAGACAAGCGATTGAATTATTGCGGTTTCTAAAAGATTTAACAGGTAAAGGCAAATGGATTTTTCCTTCGGCTCGAATGGACGGCAACCCGATGAGCGAAAACACCGTGAGAATAGCATTGCGGTCAATGGGCTATTCTAAAGATGATATGACCGCTCACGGTTTCCGGGCTATGGCAAGTACACGGCTTAATGAAATGGGCTGGCCTCCTGACGTTATCGAAAGACAGCTTGCCCACTCCGACAATAACCGGATAAGAGCGGCCTATAATCACGCTGAATATTTGCCGGAACGAAGAAAATTAATGCAGTTTTGGGCAGATTATCTCGATGAGTTAATTTAACTTGACAGATTTTGTAAAATATTTACAAAAGATTTTAATGTCATCTTAAATTTTAAGAAAGGATGAAATTTCAATGAGCGATTTCTTATTTGCACGTCCCACATTCGTATCGGGAATGGGTGCCGTTATTGATTTAGGAGGGACTTTGGAAATGTTCAACGAATCATCGTCCCCAGAAGAAGCAGATTTTTTAGCACTTAAAAATGACTGGTGTGCTGTCGGCCAAGATATACGGAACGCAATGGCACAATTTGTTTCATTTTAATTAACAGGGAATATTATGGCTAAAAATTCTAAACTTGCATCACAACAAGAACATTCTAAGACAGCAGTTGTCGCGAGTTCTTTAACATATAGAGGTCCGCTTCCTACAGCTAATGAACTGGGAAAATATGAACAAACTTGCAAAGGAGCAGCTGACAGAATAATCAGCATGGCAGAAAAGCAAGCTGAACACAGACAAAATATAGAAACTATTGCTATAAAAGCTGCCACTGAAAGAAGTATTTTAGGCGTTAAATATGCTTATCGAATTGCAATAGCTGCTTTCTTTCTTGCCGGATTTTGTTTTTATTTTGATCATGCTGTTGCTGGCGGAGTAATTTTTGGCAGCACTTTAATCTCTATTATATCTGCGTTTATATACGGTACGAGTTCTAATAAACAAGAGCGTGAAGAAAAATGGAAAAAATCGCATGACGAACAAGAATAAAAACAAGCTCCTCACACGAGGGGCTTTATTTTTTCTTAAGCCGGAGTGCCTACGTTCATGTTATTTTTATTATTGCTGCCGCTTTGAATGTTGAAAATTTTTGCTGCTGAATTTGACTCCGCTCCCGTGATTATACCTGCTCCCTTAACCGTATCTGTTGCCGATTGAAGCAATGCCGCAACAAGTGAAAGTTCCTGAGCATTTCCGAATTTAGCCGCCCGTTTTGCATTTTCCGCGACCGTTCCCCAATAGCCTAAATCTAAATATTTTCCCGAAGCGTTTTCATTTTCAGCAACACTATTATTAATAGGAAGATTTATCTGCGTTTTTTCCGGCTCGGGGTTGTCGGTCTCGCCCATAAGATACGAGACAGAAGTTTTTAAGACTTCTGCTAATGCTTTTTTCGTCTTATCGTCAGGCTCACTAATTCCAGCTTCCCAACGTGAAACTGTTACCCGTGTTGTTCCTAACTCATCAGCAACACTTTGGGCTGAAAGTTTTAATTCTTTACGTCTCTGCTTAGCTCTTAATCCTTCCATTTTTACAAAACTCCTTTTTAATATGATACACGAAACGTTACATATTTTCTATAACGTATCTTGTAACAAAAACTAAAATTTAAGATACATAATATGTAACAAAATCAGTAAAATTACTGTTACATTTTACGATACAAAGTGTAAAATATCCAGCATGAAAGGAGGAAACGAATGAGCTTAAAAGACGCAAGGAAAAAGAATAAATTAACTCAGAAAGAAGTAGCGCAAAAAATAGGAACAAGTCGTGTAACAGTTTCAAGATGGGAATGTGGGGTGATTAATCCTAAATTAAAAAACATCAAAAAATTATCAAAACTCTATAACTGCACGGCGGACGAATTAATTAATTAAGGAGTTTAAGGGAATTTAAGAAAGGAGAAAAGTTTTATGGGAGTTTTAACTCAAGAAGAAAAGGAGACACTGAAACAAAATCTGCTGAATTTTATTTCCCGTGTCTCATGTGAAGGGGCTAAATCAGATGCAGAAATTCACATCTTACCTAATGTTATTAACCTGCTGTGTGAATTTTATTCCGATTAACATCAAAACGTTTGTCGTCAGCGTCAGCTAATTCAAGAATTTTATCGTGAATTATCTGATAAAAATCAGCGACATTTTCAGATTCGGAAGACAGACCGTTATTCAGAGCGGCAACTACTATCTGAGAGGTTATTTCGGCTAAATCTTTACTATACATATTCATCACTTCCTTTTAATGGAATACGGATATTTTAGCAAAGGGAATTTAAGAAAGGAGAAAAGGTTTTATGAAGTACGAAATTATTTTCAAGGTTCACACTGACGGGATTAACCATAATCTTGAATGGGAAACAAAGGGCAATGAATTTGAAGTTGACGACATCGGGGAACTTGTCCGCGACATCGTCGAAAAAGTTTCAAGTACGAAAAAAGGGACTAAAGACTGGGCGGAATATCAGGTAATGAAGGCTCAAGAACAACAGCCTCAGCAACAGCCCGATATACAGCAAGAAAATATTCAGCAACATACTGCCCGTTAGACCTATGAAGTATGCCGCCTTCTTTCATAGCTTCTAACACTATTGAGGCGGTTACTTCAAGACATTTATTACGCTCAGTTTCGGTCATGTTCATCACTTCCTTCCATTAGGGATATGAATATTTTAACAGGAATTTAAGAAAGGAGAAACATTTATGAACAACGAATTAAGCATTATCGCAACAAAAAATTTTAACGGCGTGGAATTCAACTGCTACAAAGCAGACGGTCAGGACAACGGCGACTTTTGGGCAACAAGAGAACAAATCGGACAGCTTTTAGGATACGAAAATCCGAATGACGCAATTCGCTTTATTCATAACAGACATGCGGACAGGCTCAACAAATTTTCAACATCGTTCAAATTGAACGGAGTTGAAGGAAACCGGACGGTTACAAGAGAAGTCATCGTTTACAACTTCAAGGGGCTGCTTGAAATATGCAGATTTTCAAATCAGCCGAAAGCGAACGCGGTCATGGACTTTTTATGGGACATTGCGGACGAAATCCGGCGAAACGGTTTTTATGTCGCACCGGGCAAAGAAAAGCAGGCATTGAAATATTTATCACGCGGGAATTTCGGTAATGGCTCAAAATGATTTTTAGGTAAAAAATTCTTTGTTTATGAAAGTG
>CAMVMK010000031.1 GCA_947168585.1 uncultured Fretibacterium sp. | reverse complement strand
TCGCCGAACTGCCTTTATAAACATTTAGAGACGTTGACGAAGCAGAAAGTTCAGGCTTTTTCTCCTTCCATACCGCCGTGAAAGTTTTATCGCCCGTGCTCCCGGTGTTAATTTGATTAGTCGCTGTGCCTTCGCAATTCCAATTTAGAAAATCATAATTTTCTCTCGTAGGATTTTTCAGCGTTATCTTATGGCTTTCTATCGTGTAAGAGGTCGGATTATCCGGGTGATTATCACCGCCGTTAAGTTCGTAGCGAATCGCATATTTCACAGCTTCCCATTGAGCCGTGAAAGTTTGATCTTCTGCGGGCATTTTTGACGGAATTTCTTTATCCCAGCCCTTAAAATCATAGCCGTTCTTAGTCGGATTTTCAGGAGCAGTTACATCGCTGTCATAATCCTGTGTTATTGCTGGAATTTCAGAGCCGCCGCCCGTTACGAACGTCAAAGTAAATTGCTTAACTTTCCAGTGTGCCGTGAGAGTTATATCGCCCGTTGAGCCGCTTGAAATTTCTGTAATCGCTTCGCCGTCTTTCGTCCATTTATCGAAATCATAATTTTCTTTCGTCGGAGCTTGCAAAGTTATATCCGGGCTCGTGATGTCGTAAAAAGCCGGATTGGCCTCGTTATTCGTTCCGCCGTCAAGTTCGTAAGTAATCGTGAAAGTCGTCAGCGTCCATTTTGCATAAAGCGTTATATCGGCCGTTACGGTGTCCGAGTCAAAATTCCATGCGTTAGTGCAGGCCGTGTCTCTATACCAGCCCTCGAACGTGTAGCCGTCTGCTGTCGGGTCTGTCGGCTTTGTTGCTTTCGTGTTCTCCTCGACGCTTTGAGCTTCTGGTGCCGTGCCGTGTCCGTTAGCGTCAAATGTTACAGTTTTAGAAGTAACCTTCCAAATTGCTTTTACGACAGTATCAGCCGTTACGTCAAAACTTGCTCCGATTGCATATTCAATATTGCCGACGAGCCATTTATCGAAAGTTTTTCCGTTCGGAGCCGTGAATGAACATTCGGGCAGAGTGTAACTGTTTCCGTAAGCAGTCATGACCTCGTTCATTGAGCCGCTTCCGCCGTTAGCATCAAACGTGATTTTGACAGCCGGGACGATTGTAACCTCTTTATTAATTTTTACGTTTCCGTTACTTCCTGCTGCAGCTGGAGAATCTCCGTACATAAAATCGTTCGTGAGCGTGATATTAGATTTTTGGCCGAAAGCGTAGTAATTAATAGCACTCCTACCTTTAGCCGTGATTTTATCAGTAAATTTTGTCCAGCCGAGTTTTATCGTTGCTTCTTGGGTCGTAGCATCACCGCCGTAACCTATTCCGCAGCCCCAATTAGAAGTTGCCGTAATATTTCCGCCCGTGATAGTAATTGTTCCGCCTGCACCATAATAGCCTCCGCCGATACCTGCGCCGTAATTGCCTGTTGCGTTGACCGTTCCGCCGAAGATATTTATTGTCGGAGGAGTGTAGTTATCAGAATTATTAACCTTACCGCTGCCGATACCTGCGCCGTTTTTGGCCGTTGCTGTAACTGTCCCGCCGTAAATATTTACCGTTCCTGCGTCAATATTAGCAGTTTTCACATATCCGCAGCCGATACCAGCTGCGTTTGTGGAAGCTGTCGCTTCGATAGTTCCGCCGTATATGTTGATTGTACCGCAGCTATTGTCTTGATCGTCGAAGCCTCCGCCGATAGCTGCAAAAATGCTGTCGCTCGCTGACGCAGTGATTTTTCCCGTGCCGTTCATCTGAGCGTAAATGTTCAGAGTGTTACCATTCCCAACATGAATGCCTTGATCAGCTGTAAGAGTAAAACCTTCATTGAGAATCAAATTGACCTCGCCTTGAACGTCTATTCTGCTGTTCGCCGTCATATCTTTGTCAACGACCCACCAGCCTTCGGTTAAACTCGTCTGACTTAGAGCTGAGCTGACATTCTGCGCTTGATTTAATTTTCCGTCCTGATCAACGTAACTGTTAGACGGAAGAGTAGCTGCCGCAAACGGAGCAATAGTGCCTGAACAATTTAATGTTACATTGCTGTCTATCGTTACGCTGCCCCCTACGTTCAATATTCCGTTATCATGTCCATAGCCGTAACCGATATTGCCGTTCGCTGTAATATTTCCGCCCGTCAGTTCGATACTCGGACACGTGAGCGACTGGGAACTTACGTTGCCTGAAGTAAAGCCGTTTTTACCAAGCCCGATTGCCGCCGCGTCATTTGTGCCTGTTGCCGTAACAGTGCCGCCAGTTATTTTTATGCTCGTGAGCGTTCCTGTATGGCCTCCCCCGATACCTGATGCCGCAAAACCGCCCGTTGCGTTGACATTCCCGCCTGTTATGGTTACTGAGCCTGTAATGTTGTTGATGTACTTTTTATTTCCGTAGTTGTTTTCATTGTCAGAAGCACCGCTGTATCCACTGCTTCCGATTCCCGCCGCGCCTCCTGCCGCGTTGTAGTATTGATACCACGTTCCGCCCTGAGCGTTAATCGTTCCGCCGTTGATGGTGATGTCGCCGAGTCCCTGCGGATATAAATCCTGAGTTTGTTGATTTGTGTTATTCCGGTTGCCGATTGAGCCAATGCCCGCGCCGCCGCCGTAATTTTTACCGCCCGTAGCGTTGAGAGTGCCTGTGCTTGAGGACGTGATTTCGAGGGTACAGCCTTCCGGAACTGCGATACCTGCACCGCCGTAGCCTGCTTTAAGTGTGTTAGTGCCGTTGACGGTGAGGTGAAGTTTTGCGCCGTTCACGAGCGATATTCCCGAACACATAAAGTTTTCTTGGGAGTAATCAGTGTTGAACCCGTCAATCGTGAGGTTCAGCTCTATTCCGTCAACGACTATTGCGCCCTGCGAGATGAAAAAACCTATTTCCCCTGCTGATGAGCTGGCCGGGATTGTTCCGCCTACGGACTTGCCTTCGTACTGCGATTTGTTAGAGCTGTTAATGACGACGGCTGAAGAAAGCGTTATGTCCGCCGCCTGTGCTGATGATACGAACGACACCGCAAAGATCAACACGAGAATAAACGCAGAAAATTTTCGCATCATAAAAACTCATCCCTTAGTGTTCAGGCTCTATGTATCTTGCCGATACCCAGAAAGGGCCTTCCTCGTCTTCACTGTCAGGGCTGGTATAAACCTCATACCACAATTCACCGCCTACTTTTCGCTGCCCGACAACTTGGACTTCATCGCCCTTGTTGATATGGGTGATTACCTTCGACTTTTTGCCGGGATTCTCCCTGCACCTAACGCTGTCCCCCATGCAAATGCCGTAAGCCGGAAAATTCGAGAACCTTTCAGCGTATGCCGCTGATGAAAGCAGCACTGCCAATACCAACGATAAAGCCAATAAACGTTTCATGATTAAAATTCCTCCAATATAAAAAATAGGCTCAGACTTCCGAGAATCTCAAAATCTCGTTCTGAAACCTTCACTAATTGTTTTTTAGCCGCAAAAATAAAAAATGCCATGCAAAATAAGAGCCTAATGCTCCTACGCATGACAATCATTCCCAATATGTAAAATATGACTGATAATCTCTTATCAGAAAAGAATAAAAGAGTAGTTAGTGCTGTGCTGTGCTGTGCTGTGCTGTGCTGTGCTGTGCGATTGTACACATGATTTCAAAATTGTCAACATCCTTTCTACTGAAATTTTTAATTTAATTTTCGCCATGAACAAAAGCACTTCCGGCGATAATATCAAGAGCGTCTTGTATCAGAGAATTGCTGATATGACGATTTGATTTTCTAATTTTATTAAAGGCTTCTTTCGCTTCATTAATACTTAAATATCCCTTTTTGCAAGCTGAAACAAGAATGCCTATACTGCCGATAATTTCAAGTCCCATAGACATTGCGACACGCCGTCCGCGTGCTTCGTCCATTAAAAGTAAATCCGCATTATTATTTTCAGCGTATAGTATTGCCTCACTTTCTCCGACATCAAGTCCTGCAGCGCGCTGAATTATCGAAACTGTCTTTCTGTCCTCAACAAAAACTACACGTATAAAATCACTTTTGTTTATTTGTTCAGCTTCTTCAAAATAATTTTCATTTGCCGTAAGTTCTTTATGGACTGCTGCAGGAATTAAAATCTCTCCAAAAAGTTTATGAAGCACGTTAAGCTGTCCGGCTTTAATCAGCGTAATTAACGGCGTTGTGTCTGATACAACAATCATTTTATATTTTGCCCCGCTGTAACTCTGTCGAATGTTGCCAAATCAGCTAATAAATCTTCTTTGCTCTGGTTCAGATAAGGAATACCGATTGAATTATAAAACTCAATCAGATCTCTTTTGCTGACACCGAGAATTTCTGCTGCTCTTCCGTGAGAAATTGCCATATTTTTTATAAACGGAAAAATCAGCATAGCATTTTGCTCAAAAGTTGTTTCAAATTTTCCCTGAAGAATAAACGGTGCCATTTCTTCCGGAATTTTTAATTGAATATTTACAGTCTTCATAAAAATTTTGTCAACATCCTTTCCACATGAATTTTTTAATTTAATTTTTATATTTCAAAACTTTTTAATCGCTGTCACCAAATCTTCTACTGTATCGTAACTGCCCGCGATGCCTTTTCCTAAAAGCGCGTCATCTATAATTTTCTGAGTTTCAACATTAACAGCCTCTGAATGATTTTGACTGTAAAGAAAATCTATAGAATGATTAATAAATTCTTTTTCTTTATCGTATAAAGACTGGAACAACGGATTAACTGCTATGCTGCTCACGAGTAATATCATCTCCTTAATTTTTAATTATTATTTCACAAAAATAAAAAATTTGTAGAGATTTAACTTGCCGTTCGTGCAGAAAAATCGACGTTCACGCAGATAACATAAATTTTTTTTCTTAAGGTGAGGGGGTAGTTTTTTTAGGTTAGGGGTGAGGGGTGAGGAGTTAAAACTTTCTAATTCCTATTTAGAATAATCCAGTGATTTTTCCGTCATCGTCAACATCAATGTTAAAAGCCGCAGGTTTTTTCGGAAGTCCCGGCATCGTCATAATCGCGCCCGTTATCGCAACTAAAAATCCCGCTCCGGCTGATAATCTGACTTCACGGACGTTAATTCTGAAACCTTTAGGCCGTCCTAATTTCGCAGGGTCATCGCTGAGAGAATATTGGGTCTTGGCCATGCAGACAAGCAAATTATCTTTGCCGACATCGTGAATTAATTTCAAATCTTTTTCGGCCTGCGGTGTGTAGTCAACTCCGTCAGCACCGTAAATTTTTGTGGCAATCGCGTTGATTTTTTCTTTGGGCGTTAAATTCTCATCGTAAATAAATTTGAAGTCGGAAGGTTTTTCGCAAGCCTCGACAACTTTTTGCGCTAAAACTTTGCCGCCCTCGCCGCCTTTTTCCCAAACTTCCGTTAATGCAAACGAAGCACCTAACTCTTCGCATTTTTTCTGAATGAAATCGAGTTCTTTGTCAGTATCAGCCGTAAATCTGTTAATAGCAACAACAACAGGCAGGCCGTACTGCTGAATGTTCTCGATGTGCTTTAATAAATTCGGTACACCGGCCTCAAGTGCTTTCAAATCTTCGTGAGCGAGTTCTGTCTTAGCTAATCCGCCGTGCATTTTTAAGGCTTTCACCGTAGCAACAACAACGACAGCTGAAGGTTTAAGTCCGGCCATTCTGCATTTAATATCGAGGAATTTTTCCGCGCCTAAATCTGCTCCGAAACCTGCTTCTGTTACGACATAGTCAGCGCATTTTAATGCAAGTCTCGTAGCCTGAACACTGTTGCACCCGTGTGCAATATTAGCGAAAGGCCCGCCGTGAATAAATGCCGGATTATTTTCAAGGGTCTGCGCTAAATTCGGCTTAATTGCGTCCTTTAATAACGCCGCCATTGCTCCGACCGCGTTAATATCTTTAATAGTTACGGGCTTGCCTTCGTAAGTGTAAGCGATAATCATTCGGCCAAGTCTTTCTTTTAAGTCCTTGATGTCCATTGAAAGACAGAACACAGCCATAACTTCAGAAGCTACTGTAATATCAAAGCCGCTTTCACGGGGAACTCCGTTAGCTGTACCGCCTAAGCCGATAATAATATTTCTTAAAGCACGGTCGTTGATGTCTAAAACGTGCTTGAAAACTACGCGGCGCGGGTCAATATTTAACTCGTTGCCCTGCTGAATATGATTATCAAGCATAGCTGCGCAAAGATTATGAGCCGTCGTGATAGCGTGAAAATCTCCCGTGAAATGCAGATTAATATCTTCCATCGGCACGACTTGAGCATAACCGCCTCCCGCAGCTCCGCCCTTCATTCCGAACGAAGGCCCTAACGAAGGCTCACGGAGAGCAGCGCAGGCTTTTTTGCCGATTTTATTAAGACCGTCTGTTAAACCGACGCTCACGGTAGTTTTTCCCTCGCCTGCAGGTGTCGGGGTTATGGCCGTAACTAAAATTAATTTTCCGTCAGGTTTGTCTTTAAGATTTTTGAGAACACGGGGCGAAATTTTTGCTTTGTAACGTCCGTAAAGTTCTAAATCTTCTTCTTTTATGCCGAGTTTTGCGGCAACGTTCACAATATATTCAGGTTTAGCGGCTTGTGAGATTTCAATATCGCTTGGAACTTTCATAAAAAAACTCTCCTTAAAAAATTTTCCGCTATTTTATCATGATAAAATAATTACGCAGGCAGTTCAGACGGCCGCTGAATTAAATTTTAATTCGGAGGAAAGTCCGGGCTTCATAGGGCAGTATGCCGGATAACGTCCGGCCGGAGCAATCCGAGGGAAAGCGCAACAGAAAACAGACAGCCGGATTTTTTTATAAAATTTTCGGTAATGGTGAAAAGGTGAGATAAAGCTTCACCAGGTGCAGAGCAATTTGCACGCTTGGCAAGCCCCATACGAAGCAAGTTCGAATAGCGGGATTTTAAGGCGGCCCGCCTATCCCAGGGTATGAACGCTTGAGGCTCTCCGCGAGGAGCTGCACAGATAAATGGCCGTTATAAAAAAACAGAACCCGGCTTATGAGTTGCCTGCAAATTTTTTTAATGAGGGATTAACTATAAAATTTTACGATTGGCAGTTAAGAGCGTTTAATCATATTAAAAATAATAGTGCCGTAATGTCTGCTCCTACGGGCGCTGGAAAAACTTTAGTAGCGTATTTATGGGCAGGAATTTTGAACACTGACGGATCTGTAAATAAAAATTTTGAAGCTGAAAGAATAATTTTCACAGCCCCTATTAAAGCATTAAGCAACGAAAGATATTTAGATTTGCGGCGAATGGGGCTCGATGTCGGAATTGAAACGGGCGATTTCAAACGTAACGAGGGTGCTCAGATTTTATGTTGCACTCAGGAAATTTACTCGATGAAATATTCTTTTATTCCTAAACAAAAATTAATTATTGACGAATTTCACTATATTTTCACTGACGCAGACAGAGCAAGAATTTATATTGACGGAATTAAAAACACTCCGCCCGATACTGAAATTTTAGTGATGTCCGCTACAATGGGCAATATTAAAAGCGTCGGAAAATATTTATCGAATATCTGCATGAGAGATTTTATAATTCATGCCGCTAAAACACGGGTAACAAAATTAATTTTTACACCGGATAAGCCTGCACAGTTTTATAATATTCATGACGCATTAGTATTTTTATTTTCACAGCGCGGAGTTATTGAAATTGCTGATAAAATCGCCGCTACACGCAAAAGAATTTCTCCGCCTCAAGTTAAAAGACTTGAAAAACTTGCAAAAATTTTAGAAGTTAAAAAAACAATTCCGTTCTTATATAAAGGCGTGGGAGTTTATCACGGCTCAATGCTTCCTAAAGAGAAATTATTAGTCGAGGCCGCTTTCCGCGAGAGATTATTAGATGTTGTATGCGGAACTAACGCCCTCGCACTCGGCGTAAACCTTCCGGCTCAATATGTAGTTTTTGCGCAGTTAATTAATTATCACGACTATAAACCAATTACTAAAAATGAATTTTTGCAGATGGCAGGACGCGCAGGCCGTAAAGGTCTTTTTGACCCGGGTTATGTTACTTACTTGCAAAACTCGCCTTTTGAGAGCGAATATTTTGAAATCGGAAAAATTTTCAAAGAATTAATGGATAAAGAACAAGAAACCGCAGTAATAAAATTAAATCCGTCTTACGGAAAACTTTTGCGCGGACAAACTTTAATCGAATTTGAAGCCGAATATATAGCGGAATATTCTTTACCGTCATTAAATCCTGATACAGTTTTACAGGAACTTGAAAAAGGCATGAGACATATTAATCAGGAAGCGTCTAAACTCGCAAGAGGCAAACACCGCGCTAAATTCAAAAAAATTTTGGCTGAAATTTGGTATGATGAAATGGAAATTGACGAAAATTTAGAGATGGCGAGATTATTTCTTGAAGAAGCTAATCCGAGTGCTTTAATGGCCGCGCGGCTTTTAACTCAATATGAAAGAAATTATCTGCAGGCTTTATTAAAAGTAAAAAGATTTGCTAACAGACTTCCTAAAAATCGGCGTTTCAGGCTCATGGCCGAACTTAATGATACAGTCGATACTATTGACCCTACTATTTACGGCTTTGAAGAAAAAATCGGCGAAATCGAAAAAAGCAGTGAGGAATTAGGAATTAAGAATTAGGAATTACAAGGCTTTTACTTCTTTCCAAACATCATCATCAACGAAAATTCCTTTTTCGTCATGTTCGGCGTGGAATTTTTCACAGCCTTCGCCGGGGGCTCTTACGCCGCCTGAGTTTTCAGCTCTTTCTGCGCTTTTAATATACTCAACGGCGCGTCTTATGGTATCGCTCATTTTTTGAGTTTCCATTGTTTTATTGACGTTGATAACTATCATTACCTGCGAACAGCCTCCGCATGAGCCTTTTGTTGACGCATTCATATCTACGGCACCAATTCCGTCAGTCAGAACTGAGGCCATAACATCAAGCATAAAGCTGAACGCCGAGCCTTTCCAATATCCGATTGGTAAAATTCTCATTGTTTCTTCGATTGCGCCCGGGTCGTCAGTGATTTTGCCGTCTTTATCGAAACCGCCCGGAAACGGAAGTTTTTTGCCGGCCAAACGGGTTACCTGCAGTTTTCCGTATGAATATTGCGAGATTGCCATATCCATTATTAAAGGCATTTTTATATTTTCAGGATTAGGCACGGCCATTACAAACGGATTGTTTCCGAGTTTGCATTCTTTGGCTCCCCACGGCGGCATACAGGCTTCTGTGTTTGTCCACATGATTGCGGCATAGCCTTTTCGCGCAACTTTTAAGCCGTAAGAACCTCCGCGCATCCAGTGAGTTGTATTTTTGAGGCCGACCATGCCTATTCCGTATTTGTCTGCTAATTCCATAGCTTTATCAGCACCGAAAATAGCATTGAGAACGCCGGGCCCTAAATTGCCGTTGTAAATTTGTATTGCTCCTAAATCTTTTTCAAGTGTCGGCTCTGCGTCAGCTTTTACCCAGCCTTTTTTAAGATAATCCGCAAAACGTGCAACGCGGTTTATACCGTGCGAGTAAATTCCGTCATAAGTGCTTTCAGTGTGAATTTGAGCGCAAATATCAGCTTTTTCTTCGCTCATTCCGTACTTCATGAACACTCTTTTAATTTCGCTTTTAAGTTCTTCAAAAGATACTCTCATTCTTTAACCTCCATATACTAAATTAGGGAGATATAAGCATAAATCAGGGAAGACAGCAAGTATTATCAATAAAATAATTATGCTTATTACAAACGGCAGACTTTCTTTTGTGTATGTCTCGACAGAACAGTCAAGAATTGAACACGTCGTATACATCGTAACGCCTATCGGGGGCGTCATTCCGCCCATCGTGATTAAAATCATATACATTATTCCAAAATGCACGGGGTCAAATCCGTATTTAGTCATTATAGGCAGGAAAATAGGCGTTAATAATAAAACGTTCGCCGTTGCTTCCATGAACATACCCACGAAAAATACAAATATCATCACTATCGCAAGTATTATATATTTATTTTGCGAAATTTTTACAATCGCACTTGCTAAAGTCTGCGGCAGACGGCCTGTTACTATTGCATAGCCGAAAGCATTTGAACAGCAGATTATGAACATTATTACAGCTAAATCTACAGCTGTTTGTGAGAGACATTCGATTAATTTTTTCCATGTTAGTTCACGGTATATCAAAATCCCTACAAATAAAGCGTAAACAACAGCAAACGCCCCAGCCTCCGACGGCGTGAACAGCCCGAAACGTATACCCGCTATTAAAATGATAGGAAACATTATCGCCCAAATATTTTCAAACAAACCTTTGATTAATTCGCCGAATGTCGGTGCTTTCTCATGTTCCGGAACATATTTGCGGCTCGAAGCTATCCAATGTACAGCTATCATTAAAATAATTGTCATCAAAATTCCCGGCACAAGCCCCGCTAAAAATAAACGCCCTATCGATACTTCACCCGTAACTCCATAGAGAATTAAACCCAATGACGGCGGAATTGTCGAGGTAATTAATCCGCCCATAGCTAAAATAGCCGCCGTAAAACCTTTGGAATATCCGCGCTTTTCCATGTCAGGGCCTAAAATTCGGCTTTCCATCGCCGCGTCTGCCGTAGCTGAACCCGAAATTCCCCCCATTAAGCACGATAATAAAACAGAAACCTGAGCTAATCCGCCTCTCATGTGTCCTGTTGCAAGAGTGCAGAATTTTATTAATCTCGGTGTTATTCCCGTTTCATTCATTAAATTTCCGGCTAATACAAAGAACGGCACTGCTAAAAGTGAAAATGACTGCGTGCTTGATACCATTTTTTGAACTAAAATTTGCAGCGGAACTTCTTCAACAAAGAAAAACGAAAGTGCTGAAATTCCAACGGTCAAAGCAACAGGCATACCAATAGCTAATAAAACAAAAAATGTAATTCCAAGTGCACTCATGCTATTGCCTCCTTCATATATCTGCTGTAATCGCCTTTTATCATGCAGACAATACACTCAATAATACGTTTTACAGCTGTTACTGCCATTAAGCCGCAGCCTACGGGACAGCTTGCAGTAGCCCATGAATAGCTTATGTAAAGCGTTTGATATTTTCTTGCAGAGTTAATTATGCAAAGATTTATGCCGTAGTAAACGACTAAAACCATAAAGCCTAAAATCATGCAGTAACAAATTAAACGCACTAAATTTTGTATCGAATAAGGAAATTTATTTATGAGCATATCGACACCCATATGTTTATCCTGACGCATTGCTAAATCTGCTCCGATAAACGTAACCCAAGCGAAAGTGAGTTGTGCTAAATCTGTCGAAACTGACATATCAACTCCGAAGAAACGAAGAACAGCCGCTAAAAATACCGTGATAATCAACAGCATAAGCCCCGCGCTTACAAAAATCGTCTCGAACAGCGACATGAAACGCTCGAAAGCTCTGAACATCGCGATTATATCTCCTCTCTGAAATATAAAAATCGCCGGCAAGATTTTTTCTAATTTTCCCGTCGGCGAAAAGTTTTCAATTAACGTCCTAATTCAGCGTCAAGTTTTGCTTTAATTTTTGCGTAACCAAGCTGGTCGTAAACAACTTTGCAAGCCTCGCGGAAAGCATTTACATCACAATCTACAACAGTAATTCCTGCATCTTTGAGATTTTTTAATAACTCGTCGTTCTTTGCAATGACGCTCTGAGAAGCTGACAAACCTGCCGCTTCACTGGCTTCGGTTAAAACTTTCTGATATTCTTCGGGAAGTTTCTTAAACCATGCCTCCGAAATAACAAGCGCGGTTAAAAGCTGCTGGTGTGCTGTGAAACTTAAATATTTCGTAACTTCCTGCATTGATGAGCCCCAAGCCGCTGAAAGGTGAACTTCAACGCCCTCGATAACTTGCTGCTGCAATGCCTGATAAGCCTCTGACCACGGAAGAACGGAAGTATTAGCTCCCATAGCTTCGAGAGTTGCTGTAACAACTTTTGAGCCTGATGAACGGATACGCTGTCCCTTTAAGTCTGCGGGTTTTGAAACAGGATTTTTCGTGAAAAGTTCTCTTTCGCCCTGAAAATAATTAAATGAAAGAATATGAAATCCTGCGGCCTCAAGTTCACTGCAAAGTTCGCGGTAAGTGTTAGTCTCAAAAAGTTTCTGAGCCTCTTCATAGCTTGACGCAACATAGGGGGCTAAAAGTACTCCGAAATCATAAACATAATTTGAAAGTCTTCCGGCTTCCGTGATAACGCCTACGCCTGCTCCGACTATAGCCTGCTCCATTACGTCTTCGTCTGTGCCAAGCTGGCCGCCTGAGTAAATTTCAACCTGAACAGCACCGCCGGTTTTTTCTTCAACCTGTTTTTCAAAAACTTCAGTTAAAGCGATAAATAACGGATCTGTTTCAGTCAAAACAGTACTGACTTTAAGAGTGTAAGTTTTGGCCGCAAATGCTGACGTGCAAAGACAAAGCACAAGAATTAAGCTGACAAATAACGCTGATTTTTTCATAAAAAAATCCTCCTTAAAAAAAATTTCTTATAAAAATTTGGGTGAAATTATGATAACATACAAAAAATTAATTTCCATAAAAAATTTCCTTAAAAAAATAATTTTTTTCCACTCATTTTTCCACTCAAAAAGTTAAATTTTTTTTAGATTTTATAAACTCTTACGTGCGAGCTTAAAAAAATTACTAACACGCGCCCCGAAGAATTACGGTATAATTTTCATAATTAATTTTTCAATTTTTTAATTAAGGAGAGTAAAAAATGCAGCAGCTTTACGCATCGTGGCGAATGAGTTACATCGAAGCCCCTAAACACGAGGGCGGTTGTATCTTCTGCGATTTTCCCGCCGAACACAAAGATGAACAGCGTTTTATTGTCCATCGCGGCAAAACTTGTTTCGTTATCATGAATTTATATCCTTATAATCCCGGCCATTTAATGATAATTCCTTACAGACACACGAATATTTATGAAAGTCTTACGGACGAAGAAGCCCTCGAAATGCACGCGCTGACGGTAAAGGCCGTAAAAGTTTTGAAAACCGTCATGACCCCCGCAGGTTTTAATATCGGAATGAATTTAGGCGAGGTTGCCGGAGCAGGAGTAGCCGGTCATCTTCATAGACACATTGTCCCGCGCTGGAACGGCGATAATAATTTCATGCCCGTACTCGGTGATACCCGTGTTTTGTCTGACGCTATCGAAAATTCTTACAGAAAAATTAAAGAGCAGTGGGAGAAAGATTAGAAGAAAAAATTTTTATTCCGCAGCGTCCTGCAGTTTACGAAGAAAAAATTAAACGCTCAGTTTTTATTGCGGAAGTTGAACCTTGCAGTGATGAAGGGCAGGCCAAAGATTTTTTAGCGCGCGTAATCTCCTTGCACAGAGACGCAACTCATAACTGCCGGGCTTATATTATAGATGGCGTAGAATATTCTTCAGATGACGGCGAACCTTCAGGCACTGCAGGTCGGCCTATCCTTAACGCTATAAAAAAATCCGGCCTCGTTGATGTCATGGTAGTTGTTACCAGATATTTCGGCGGCGTTAAATTAGGCGTGAGAGGGCTTATTGACGCTTACGGAGAAACGGCACTAAAGGCTCTCGAACTTTCAGGACGGAAAGAAAAAATTTTAACGTCAAAAATAAAAATTTCTCTCGAATATAACTCTATGGGAACTGTAACAAAAATTTTAGAACTTCACGGAGCACTTAATCTTTCATGGGAATACGGCGAAATTGTAAACGCCTGCGCTGAAATTCCCGTGAATTTTTTTGAAAATTTACTGCGCTCGCTCGAAGAGTTAAAAGCCCGTAAAATTATTAAAAACTTCCTAACTTCTCACCCCTAACCCCTCTCACCTTAAAACGCCTTTGAGCGTGCTAAAAATTTTCTTTTTATCATAAAACTGAGTGCGTGAAAAAATCCCTAACTCCTAACTCCTAACTGTTTTTTATGGTAAGATATAGAGAATATTTCAGCTTTGTAAATTTTTTTTACTCGAAGCGGAGGCCTTAAATAAAAAATGCAGGAAGTTAAGAAAGTAACGACTGAAGTCGGAACTAACGAATGGCAATTAGTTGTCTTCGTTTTAGGCGATCAGTCTTTCGCTATTAATGTCGATAAAACCAGAGAAATTTTACGCTGGCCTGGAGTCCGTTCAATCCCTGACGCTCCGGTGGCTTTAATCGGTATAACGTCAGTACGCGGTGAAGTTCTGCCGATGGTCGATTTAAGAATATTTTTAGGAATACCGCCGGTTACGCCTATGGAGCACAGCAAAGTTATTATCGCTGAGTTTAATGAAGTAAAATTAGGTTTTGTCGTTGATGCAGTCGAGAGAATTTATAGAATTAAATCCGAAGACTTAGACGCAAGCATGACGGGAAAATATTTAGGCGATTGGATTTTATACGTAATTAAACGCGACAGCCGAAATGTTCTTTTGCTTGACTATGAAGCAATAGTTCAGACTATAAGCCCTCAATTAGTCATTCAGCACAGCGGAGATCCGGGAAAAGCCGTCTCAATGATGGAAGGCGTAGGACATCCCGGAGATTATCATATTATTGTCGCCGAAGACTCGCCGTTAATCAGAAAACAGGTCGAAGACGCTTTAATTGCCAGCGGTTTTACTGACCTTCATATATGCCCGGACGGCAAAGTTGCTTTTGACGCTATTGTCGGAGCAAATGAAAAGTGCGATTTATTAATAACGGACGTTGAAATGCCGCGCCTTGACGGCCTTACTTTGACACGGAGAATTAAAGAAAATCCTGAAACTAAAAATATTCCTGTTATAGTTTTCTCGTCAATCATGGCCAACGATATTAAAAACAAAGCTGCGAGCGTCGGAGCAAATTATCAGGTAACAAAGCCTGAAATTACCCAGCTTGTTGAATGTGTCGTTAAAGTAATAAAAGAAAAACAGGAAAAAGCAATGGAGGACGCTATTTAATTTGTTTCTGCCGTTTTGGACTTCGGAACTTCAAGTTGAAATTCCGTCTTGGTTTCCATGGGGCAAAGATTATCAGCCCGTGTCGATCAACAGATTTCACGACAGGGTTCTGCGCGATATATCTGAACTTAGTTTTGATTTAGACAGCGAGTTTTATTTTATGGCCTCGCCGCTTGTCGGTTATGTCGGCAGTCTTCCGCGTGAAAAATATTTTCAGGATATTTCTGAAAGTACTTTTCATCTTGGTTTTCTGATGGTTTTTGCCTTTTCTGAAAAAATTGAAAAAGCTCTTATAGCGTCCTTAGCGTTGACTGATGCAGGCAAAGGGCTTTCTATCGGCTTAACTTTTTGTTCGCTGTGGCGCGGCGGAGTTTATGAAGGGAAAATGAAAGTCATAGCTATTGCCAGCGATGAGCCTTTTTATGACGGCACTAAATATCTTGAAAGCCTCGTGCATGTGCTCAGGCAGATTAAAAATGTAATAAAACCGGCTGAACTTTCATATTATGCTGAAAAATTCGGTTATAACAGATTTTCACTCGAAGCTGAAAATATAAATCATTATGATGTCCGTGTAACTGAAATTTTATCTGAAATAGAAGACGACGGAGCAAAAGATATTGTCGGAGGTTCTCCGATGATAAATTTTCCGCCGTTTTTCGGGTTTTCTATCACAGCCGTTGAAAAATAAGAAAGGAGAAATAAAATTTTGGGAAGAAGAAAAAAAGAAGATATAACTCCTAAAACTGAAGCCCTGTCTGCCGACGGACAGGCCGAAATTCTTGAACTCGAAGCTAAAGAAAAAGAAAAAGCAGAAAAGAAAGAGAAAAAAACTAAAACTACAAGAACACGTAAGCCTAAAAATCAAAATCCTGAAGCCGCTTCGGAAGATGTGAAAAATGAGCCGGTTACAGCAGAAAATGCTGAAAATGTAGATGACGAATTTGCAAATGAACTGACTTTAGATGAAATTTCTGACGCAGGAGTCGACATAAACGCCGCCGAAGCTGAAGCCGAAGCAGAAGAAGCCGAAGAGCAGGCTGCACTGTCTGCTGAACAGGCAGGAGAAAAATCTTCAGGTGTCGGAGATTTAATCACTGAGACACGCGGACGCGGCTATGTTACAGCTGATGATATTGAACGTTATATTCCTGTCGAAAGCTGGGACGCTAATACTTTAGACAGCATTTTCGCAAATTTGCAGGAAAACGGCGTTGAATTAGTCGACAAATCTAACATCGGGAAAATTCCTGCTCCTAACGAACAGAGAGAAGAATTTATACCGACTATTGACAGCGAACTCGGAAAACTTGATGACATTCCTTTAACTGACCCCGTTAGAATGTATCTGCGTGAAATCGGCAAAGTTTCGCTCTTAACCGCCGCTGAAGAAGTCGAACTCGCTAAACGTATGGAAGAGGGCGATGTAGAGGCCAAGCAGCGTTTAATTGACGCTAATTTAAGGCTCGTTGTCAGTATCGCTAAAAAATATATCGGTCGCGGAATGTTATTCTTAGATTTAATTCAGGAGGGTAATTTAGGCTTAATCCGAGCCGTTGAAAAATTTGACTATAGACGCGGCTTTAAGTTCAGCACTTACGCGACTTGGTGGATACGTCAGGCAATAACGCGCGCAATCGCAGACCAAGCTCGAACTATACGCGTTCCTGTTCATATGGTCGAGACGATTAATAAAATGGTAAGAATTTCGCGCCAGCTTGTTCAGGAATTAGGGCGCGAACCCTCAGACGAAGAAATTGCTAAGAAAATGGGAATAGAGGCCTCGCGAGTTGAAGAAATCCGCAGAATTTCACAGCTTCCTGTTTCACTTGAAACTCCTATCGGCGAAGAAGAAGACAGCCAGTTAGGCGACTTTATTGAAGACCATGATTTGCCCTCGCCTGACGAAGCCGCCGCCGGTCATCTGCTTCATGAACAGATTGAAGATATGTTAGACACTCTTTCAGAACGAGAGCGTGAAGTTTTGCATTTTAGATTCGGCCTTGAAGACGGACATTCTTATACTCTTGAAGAGGTCGGTAAAAAATTCAACGTAACGCGCGAGCGTATAAGACAGATAGAAGCTAAGGCACTTCGCAAACTCCGCCAGCCGAGCAAAAGACTGAAAGACTTTTTAGATTAGGAGTGAGGAGTTAGGAGTTAGAAAAGCAGGAAGTGAAAAAACTTTCTAACCCCTAACTTAAAAATAAAGATGTCGGCGAAAAAATTTATTAAGACCGTCAAGAATGCCAAACGCGGAATAGCTTTCTCAAAAAAATTTAAGCACCGTCTTTTAGGTTCATTGCTTTTATTTTTGGGATTATTATTCGGGAGCGGTTTTCTTGTCTGGTGGCTGGAAAAAAATTTTACGGGCAATTATATAGATTCACTTTGGAGCGTCCTGTTTACTTTAATCGGGCAGGGAGAATTTGCTTCCTCGCCCCGTACATTCGGCGGACGCATTATAGTGTTTTTATTATCAATTTTCGGCGTGGCTTTATTCGGCGTTGTTTTTGCTGAAGTCATGCAGAGATTAATCAACAGTCAGCTTAGAAAAATGTTAGGGGAGATGATGGGAATAAATAACTGCAAATTCGAGGGTCATGTTTTAATCTGCGGCTGGAACGGCAGAGGCCCTTACTTAATAAAAGAATTGATAGCGTCAGGCCGTCAAATTGCTTTAATTGCTAAAGAACGCCCGGATAATTTAGACGCAGGAATTTTTTACGTTCAAGGCAATCCTTCAGAGCGTGAAGCTTTAATTAAAGGCGGTGTAGAAAAGGCTCAAGGCGCGATAATTTTAGGTGATCCGGACTACGGTGATGACGACAGCCACACGATTTTAACGGGGCTTGCAATCGAAGCTATTTCTCCTGACGTTTACACGGTCATGGAACTTCACAATCCTGAAAACGAACGTTATGCTCGTTACGCTCATGTTGACGATATTTTATATACTGACAGTTTAATCGCTGATATTACGGCAATGTGCACTCATAATGAGGGAATTTCGGCATTTATCCGCGATGTTCTTTCGACGGCTGACGACGGGCACAGCTTTGCTTCGTTCGATGCTCCGAATGAATACGAGGGAAAAACTGTAAAAGATTTATTTGATCATTTCCGTGAATATGAAGCCCTGCCGATAGCAACGATAACGCCGCCTCCTGAGGGGAAAGACGTTCCTGTTTCGGAATGGATTTCGACAGTAAGTCCTTCAGAAAAAAATATTGTTAAATTGCCGATGAAAGTTGTTTGTATCGTTAAAGATAATTACTCTGAAATTAGGAGTTAAAAAGTAGAAAGTAAAAATAAAAAAACTCCTAACCCCTCACTGCCTTTCTAAATATTTAACGCACAGCATAGTAATATCATCAAATTGAGGGCGTTTGCCTTGAAAATCTTTAACGGTGTTTAATACTACGGTTTCAAGTTCCTGCGGAGTTCCCATCGTTAAATTCAAAGCATCAATTAAACCGTTTTCGCCGAAAAGTTTATCGTCTTTATTATTAGCTTCGACAACTCCGTCAGTATAAAGGAAAAGAGTATCGCCGGGATTTAATTTTAATTTTCCGGAAGCAAAAGTTAAATTCGGCAAAATCGCAAGCGGCCGTGCGTGAATATCCTCGAAAATCTTAAATCTTTCGCCGTCCCGCCTTAAAGCCGGGAATTGATGTCCTGCGTTTACATAATCAATTTCGCCCGTTGAAATTTTCATTATTCCGAACCATAAAGTTACGAACAATAAAACTTCATTGCCCTCACAGAGTTTATTATTTGCTTCACGGATTATATTTTGAATATTAACGCCGCCGGATAATAATGTGCAGTCTTTCAAGACTGTTTTAGCCGTCATCATGAAAAGCGCCGCCGACATTCCTTTACCTGAAACGTCGCCGATAACTAAGGCTATATGATCCTCATCAATCATAAAGAAATCGTAAAAATCTCCGCCGACCTCACGAGCCGGACGCATTGAAGCATAAAGCGAAAATTCTTTTACATTCGGAAAATCTTTCGGTAAAACTCCTTTCTGAATTTTAGCGGCAAGTGAAAGCTCCGTATCAATTCTTGCACGGTCTGCAGAAAGTCTTGTTGCCTGTTCGTTATACTGTTCAAGAGTTACGGCGAGTAATGAAACGTCATCAGCAAGGCGGCCTATTTCGTTCCGTGATTTTATTGTAGCAAGTTCAGCGGCGGTTGAGGCACTGTCTTTGCGTCTTGTAAATTCACGGACGCTGCTTTGAACTTTCCCGAGCGGTCTTAAAATTAAACTGTAAAGCAGCAAAGATAAAATTATTCCTGCCGCGATTAAACTAAAAGCATTTTTAATTTCAACGGAGATAATATTATTATAAATTGCGTTTTTAACGTCGTCCCACCTAAAAGCCGCCGTAATATGGCATAAAATTTTCCCGTCAAATTTCAGCGGCATATAACCGTAAACTATTTCTTCACCTTTTACTTTGACGTATTCAAATTCATCGCTTTCCTGGCCTGTTTCATACATTTTTTTAATAACAGGGTGTCTTGAAATATTCAGCGACCATATAGTGCCTAACTGTTCTTTTATAAATTCGTCATCTGTGCTTTTATCTACGGCGTTAAAATAAACGAAAGCCGTATTTTTTCGATGTTCGAGGGGCTTGACGCAATATAAAATAAAAGGCTGGAGCATGGTTTTTATATCGTCAAAATCCGACATTAATTCACGGTAGCAATACTCGGCGAATAAAAACTGCTGCTCCGGCGATAAAACTAAAATCTCGTTAGTCATTATGGCTTTACGGTTAATTAAATATTCTGCAGGAACGCTGTTATATTTCTGTAAATCTTTTGAAGCCCGCGAAGTGTCAATTAATTCATAATTTTCGAGCCAGTAATCAAGCAGCCACGAAATAGACTCGTAGCTGCTCATCATGCTTTCTACATAATGCGTTAATCTGCGTTTATTATCAATTAATCCGGCCATATAAAAATCCGAGCCGCTGTCATAAATAGCAAAACCGTTAGTGACAACAGCGGCACAGAATAAAACTGAGATTATTAAAACCGTCTGAATTAAAATGCTTTTATTTTTCATCAGAGATTAAGGCTTTTTACTTCCCAATTCCTACTTGCTTTATTTAGTTTCGCCCCAAAGACCTTTATTTTCCTGACGTGCTTCTCTTTGGAAATGAACGAATAAATTTGAATATCTCGAGTTCGGCTGAACTGTCATTAACTGGGCGTAACCGTCAAGCAGTAATTTAGCGTTAAACATATTCTCGCGTATAGCTGCTTCATCGTCTAAATCTTCTTTGCTCGGCTCGCTAAGCCAAATATAAGCCAGCATTCTTCCGTAACGGTCTTTGACTTCGACATCAGTTTGAACCCAGACGATTTTATCCGTGAGTTCTGATTTCGTGAAGTTGCTTGCTTCTTTTCCGTAATATTCAACGGGTTTATTCGGGTGTACAGTTTCGGGAGTGTTCACGCCTATAAATCTCACGCGCTCTTTGAGATATTTGCTTCCGTCATCGAAAATGAAAGAAATTATAGCCGTGTCGCCGTCAACAACGCGTTCAATTTTTGCTTTATAAACAGTGTTGCGTCTGACTTCGAGGCTCTGAAGAGCGTTAGGACCTTTGTGATAATGATATTCGCCGGTCTCTTTGTCGGTATGTCCGCCGTTAGCGTCGAGTTTTCCCGGGTGGGCGAATGAAACTGAAGCTAACGCAAGAATTAAAATCAGAGCGAGTGAAATACGTTTTAACATAGAAAATCAAATCCTTTCTTAAAAAAATAAATCATAAATTACCCGAATGAAAAATAAACTTAACACTACAAGTATAACAGGCCGGACAGCTTTTGCACCGCCCCGCTCAAAAAATCTTGCGCCGATGTAATTTCCTGCGATTGAAAATAATCCGGCGGTAATTCCCACAATTAAAATTACTTTCCCGTTCATGAAATATACAGCTAAGGCAGCGACATTCGTAGCGAAATTTATAGCTTTCATAACTCCGTTAGCTTTTTGAATACTTAGTTTAGCAAGACCGGAGATTAATAAAAGCATAAAAGTTCCTGCTCCGGGTCCGTAAAATCCGTCATAAAATCCCATCGACAAAGCTACGAGTGAGCATATTATAAAAGTTCTTGACGTTATAGGCAGAGCGTCTCTTTCTTCTTTTAATAAATTTTGAGACTTGAAAACATAAACGGCAGTGAGAGGCAAAATCACAAGCATTATAATTTTGAAAACATAATCGCTGATTAATAACGCCGTTTTTGCTCCGAGCGATGAGCCTATTAACGCAAAAAATATTCCGCACGCCGATAATTTCAGCGGCATATAACCGTCAAGCAGAAATTTCGTGAAAGTCATTGCAGTCCCGATAGCTGAACTGACTTTATTAGTTGCTATAGCGTTATGAACAGGAAATCCCGCAATTAAATAAGCCGGAACTGTTATTAAACCTCCGCCGCCTCCGATAGCGTCAACAAGTCCGCCGATAAATATTAAAGGACAGATTATAAAAAGCTGTGAAATTTGCCATTCCAATTTTATTTTCACCTTGCATATAAAAATTTAAGTATTATATAATAAAAAAAATAATGTTATTCAATTTTATAAGAATTATAAAGACTTAAGAAAGGGAAATATTTCTGTGTATTCTGTTGAACAAATAAAAGCAATGGGCAAAGAACATAATGAGAGTAATTTGCTTAAACTTATAGAAATTTTCAAGCTGCCGAATCCTATTGAAATCAGACGCGAAATTGTTTCCTCAATAGGTAGACAGGATAATAATGATAAAGTTTATATTTTTATGAAATATGAGGCTTTCAACAGCGAAAATCCCATGGAGTTAATTTATCAAATATTCCGCACCTGCCTTTATAAAAGCAAAGATGATAAAAGATTTTCAGATTTAAGACAGGCAATAATAAATTATTATCATAATGAAAATATAAAAAAAATGAATGATTTTTATGATTTCAGGCAGCAAAGAAAAAACATAAAAATTTCTGATAAAATCAATCATCCTATGCTTCTTGCCGGTGATACTTCTGAAACACTAAATATTATCCCTGAGAATAGTATCCAGCTCGCCTTTACATCTCCGCCGTATTATAACGCCCGTGAATATTCGGATTATAAATCATATGCTGAATACTTGGAAAAAATGAAAGACGTTTTTATTGCTTGTAATAGAGTAATCGAAGAAGGACGATTTTTTATCGTAAATGTATCTCCGGTAATAACTAAGAGGGCAGGACGGGAATTTGAAAGCATACGATACCCTATTCATTATGATTTTCATAAAATTTTAATTGAAGCAGGTTTTTATTTTATTGACGAGATTATATGGATAAAGCCTGAACCGTCAGTCCCTGATAGAGTGAGCGGCTATAAACAAACGAGAAAGCCTTTATCTTATAAGCCTAATTGTATAACAGAAAGTATTATGGTTTACAGGAAAAATTGTAATTTCCTTCTTGATAAGAATATGAAAAACTATATAAATTATGATAAACACGAAAACGAAGAAATTGACACGTCTAACTGCTGGTTTATAGCTCCTAAGTATGATAAAAATCATCCGGCTGTTTTTCCCGAAGAATTATGCAGGAGGGTGCTTAAATATTATTCTTTTGAAGGTGATACAGTTCTTGATCCGTTTGCCGGTTCTGGAACTTTAGGAAGAGTTGCAAGAAAAATGAATAGAATTCCAATAATGTGTGAAATAAATGAAAATTACATCGAACTTATAGAAAGAGAGGAGCCTGGTTATTATGACCTTCGAGGAAGAAGTCATAAAAAATACAGTCAGCAAATTAATTTGTGGTAAAGATTACAGGGATGAAATATTAAATTCCATTAACACGGTTTTCTTTGACTTCAGCATAGCGTTTTTTAAGCAGATAGTTGAAGCAAAAATGAATCATAAGGATATAGACATGAAATGGTATAAAGGGTATTTTATGAATGTTCAAGAATTCAGCACGGACGAAATTGCAATTTATGCCGGTTTGAACAAAAAAACTATTACAAATATTTACGGTACTGCGTCTAAAGAAATAGTAATTGATGCTGCAAACAATAATTTTGAATATCTGCGTTCACTTCTCAATGAGTTAGAACATGATAATGATAACGGATTAGCTCTAAATATTCAGATAAGCTATAATGATGTTACTGTAAAACTTTCATTGACTGAAAGCCTTTTAGTCATAAATGCTTTAGCAACAAAGAAAATCCAAATTCGCGGAGGTGCATGGAGTTCAATAGGTAAAAAAGTCGAAAAGCCCCTTGTAGATAAACTTTGCGATATAGCAGGAGTTCCATTGCAAAATATAGACAATAAAACTTTTCAGCGCAATAAAAAATTACCTTATGATAGGGAAGTTGATTATAAATTAATCAGCCGGACAGGAAAAATTTACCGCGTGGAAGTAAAACTTATGGGCAAGGGTAATCCTGAAAGTGCTGATGCTACGATAGCACGGGACAGCGATATTTTTATTGCTGATACTTTGAGTGAACAAAATTGTGCACAGCTCTCAGAAAGAGGTATTTATTATCTTGTTCTAAAAGATAATGAGAAATCCATAGAGAATTTTATTCAAATTCTTGATAATTTGGACATTCCGCATAATAAATAAAAAAATAAATTGATCATGATTAAAAAAATTTTACATACTTCAGACTGGCATATAGGCCGCCGCTTAAAAAATCATGAACGTCATGAAGAGTTCAAAAAATTTTTCGAGTGGCTCGAAGATATAATTAAATCTGAAAATATTGACGCTCTTTTAGTCGCCGGAGATATTTTTGACAACACTACACCGGGCGCAAAAGCGCAGGATATTTATTATTCTTTTTTAAGCCAAATTGCAAAATCGAACTGTAGACACGTTATTATAATTTCGGGCAATCACGACAGCCCGGCATTTATTGACGCTCCTAAAGATTTATTAAAACTTTTCAAAATTCATGTCGTTGGCCTCGCCTGCGAAAATCCTGAAGACGAAGTTTTAATTCTTAACGATGAAGCCGATAATCCTGAATTAATTGTGTGCGCTGTGCCGTATTTACGCGAGCGCGATGTTAGAACTTTAAGAGCTTCTGATGACGCTGATGATATTGAAAATTCTTTAATCAAGGGAATTGAAAATCATTACGAAAAAGTTTTTGCCCGTGCTGCAACCTGCCTAAGGCAGGCAAATATTCCCGTTATCGCTATGGGACATTTATTTGCAAAAGGCGGCAAAGTTAATAACGGGGACGGAGTACGCTCGCTTTATGTCGGGACTGCTGTCGAGGTCGGAGCCGATATTTTTCCGGATTTTTTGACTTACACAGCACTCGGGCATTTACATTCGCCGCAGAAAATTTCACGCGAAAATATACGTTACAGCGGTGCTCCTTTAGTTATGGATTTCGGCGAACTTAATCAAGAAAAGGCCGTGAATATTTTAGAACTTGACGGAGAAAATTTAATAAATATTAAAGAAATTCCCGTCCCGGTCTTTCAGCGTTTAGAGAGAATAAAGGGAAATTTAGACGAAATTTCTTCACAGCTTGAAAAATTTGCGGCCTTAAACGAGTCAATTTGGCTCGATATTATTTATACCGGCGACGAAGCTCCGGGGGATCTGCAGGAAAAAATCAGCAATTTCGTGAAAGATAAAAAACTGCTTGAAGTTTTGAGTATCCGCGATGAAAGTAAATTTACTAATGGTAAAATTGACGGTGAAATTCCCAAAACTCTTGAGAATTTTTCGCTTGTTGAAATGTTTGAAATTTGCTTAGATAATAAAAATATTCCCAAATCTCAGCAAAAAATTTTTATGCCGATGTACCGGGAAATTTTAGAAGAATTAGGAGTTAGGAGTTAGGTAATGAAGAAAATTTTTTTATTGTTTGTTTTTATGATGCTCTTGACGGGAATGTCTCAAGCAAAAGAGATGATAACGTCAGTATCGCAGCTCAATAATCCTGAATATATAATCGGGACTGACGGTTCTTCACCGCTGCATTATATTGCAAAAAGATTTTTCCCTAATGCAAAATTTAGTTACTACACAGAAGTCTTTAACGGCTATGCAGCACTTAAAACAGGCAAAATTGATGCTTTCGTTGTTAATCAGAGTGAAGCAGAAGTTGCTATAAACAACGGTCTTGAAGGTGTCAGGCTGCTTCCTGAAATTTTAGGAGAGCCTATAAACATTGCTGCTGGAATTTCGAGAAAAACAAAAATCAAGAATCTCAAAGAAAAGTTCAATGCTTTTATTGCGGAATTGAAAGCAGACGGCACTCTTGACGAAATGTCAGAACGCTGGAGAGCTTATAAAAGCGGCGATGAAATCCCTGATATTAAAGTTCCTGAAAAGTCAGATATAAAACTTAGAGTTGCAACTACCGGCACTGTAATGCCTTTTACTTTTTATGCCGACGGCACTTTAAGCGGCCTTGATATTGAACTTTCCAAGAGATTTGCAGCGTACTTAGGAGCGGAAATTAAATTTGAAGTATATAATTTTTCCAGTATCTTGACGATAGCTAATTCAAAAAAAGCTGATATTGCTTTATCAAATCTCTATGCTACTCCGGAACGTGCTGAAAGTATGAATTTTTCAGATACTATTTATACAATTAATCCTGCTGTTCTTGTACGCGGAGATAAGACAGCGCCTGTTAAAAATTCTAAAAAACTTTCTGATTTTTATAATAAAAAAATAGCTGTAGTAACTGGCACTATTCAAGATAGATTTGTAAAAGAGCATATGCCTGACGCTGAAATTTTATATTTTCAGAGCACATCTGACTGTATTGGAGCAGTATCAATGGGAAAAGCTGATGCCTTTTGCAATGAAGAATTGCTGCTAAAATTAGCCGTGAAAGATAATAATAATTTAACTATTGCTGACGGTTATTTGGATAAATTTAATTACGCTTTGATTTTCGGCAAAAATTCTAAAAGCGACAAACTTCGCGGCGAATTTAACGATTATTTAAGTCGTATAAAAGCCAAC
>CAMVMK010000030.1 GCA_947168585.1 uncultured Fretibacterium sp. | reverse complement strand
CTAAACTCTTTCTAGAAATATTTTAACTTAAAAAATCATTTTGTGCCACCACCGGGGTGAGAATTTTTCTCATTGTTTTTCCTAACCCCTAACCCCTAACCCCTCACTTTCTATGTTAATGTTAATTATTCAGTGTTTCTACTATATACATTTTTTAAGTTTTTTAGCTATATCATAGACTATAAAATTTTTAGAATTTTGCGGGGTAAAAATTAAAATCTTTTAGTCATGATATAATTTTATATCACGAAAAATTTAATTTAGAATGGATTGAATTTATTTGCTGAATTTATTAAGAAAAATAAACAATAATAAAAAAGATTTTGAGCATATCCGCAATATTTCCGCAATGTTTTTCGTGCTGTATCTTGCAGCTTTCGGACTTATGATATTTCCGCATTTTTCAGCTGATACGTTCAGTATCCATGCGGGCGGTTATAAACATCTTCTTGCATTAGGACGAGTTGCAGCATATATTTTCAATTTATTATTCATATTCATGGATATGTATAAAATGTCTTGGTTTACTTCGCTTTTAAGTATGATATTTTTAACAATATCGTCAGTAATTATATATTATAAAATTTCGCAAACATTATGCAAAAAATCTTTAATTACAGCCGGAGCAGTTGCTATCTTATTTTGTAATCCTTTTATGGCTGATGTTTTTCAATTTGCAGAGGTTTGCCATACAATAACGCTTGGAGTTTTATTTTCATCAACAGCTTTAATTCCAATCAAACGTGATATGCCGCTTAAAAATTTCTTAATTTCCATAATTTTATTATTCACAGCACTAAATTTTTATCAGGCTGTTTTGGGATATTATGTCTCTGTATCCCTCGTGTTAATTTATTTATATAATAGAAATTTAACTTGGAGAGGGGTAAGGGACAGTCTAAAAATTATATGTGCCGCCGGTATAGCTTCGATAGCTTGTGTAATAGAATTAAGATTACTGCAAAATACAGGAATAATATATATAGCTTCTCGAACAAGCCCCGTTACTCTCGAAATACTTATAAAAAATTTACAGAGTTTATATAAAATTATAATTGGTATAGTTCTGCCTGCAGCAAAGATAACTTATCTTAAATATATTTTTCCGATATTTTTAGCTCTGATTTACGGAATTTTTATTTATTCAATGTTAAAAAAACGCGTAATTTTTCAAAATTATATTTATTCAGCTTTAATTATCATAATAAGTTTAGCGGCTGTTTTTGCTCCTCACGTGCTGACTTCACCAATTTGGTTATCACAGAGATCTGTTATAAGTTTTTGGTCAATTTTAGCTATCCCGCTTTTATGTATGGAAAATTTGCTCGGAACTAATCTAAAAAAAGCCGTTTTAAGTATTACAATTTTTATTTTATGTTTCAATACAGCTGCCATAAACTTTATGGAAGTTAGTCTATTAACAACTAATAAAATTGAGCAGGAAATTTCATATTTAGTTCAATCGCGAATTAATGAATATGAAAATCAAACAGGAAATGAAATAAAAACGATAGTTTTCAGAAATGACAACAGACCGACTTGGTCTTATAAATCGGCAGGTTATTCCGCTTATGATTTCGCTATAAGAACTTATACTACTTCATGGGGATCTGGAGTTGCTTTGATTAATTATTTCAATAACCGTTCCTATAAGCAACGTTTAATGACCGATGATGAATATAATAAATTTTTCCGGCGAAAAAATTGGGATGCTTTGAATTTAGATGAACAACTCGTTTTTTACCGTGATGTCTTATTCATGGTATCATATTAGCTAAAAAATAAAGTTAGAAAGGAAAATCATGAATAAAAATCCTTTAGTATCGATAATAATTCCGGTTTATAATGACGCTGAATTTCTTCATGAAAGTCTCGACAGCGCAGTAAATCAAACGCTGAAAGATATCGAAATTATCTGCGTTAATGACGCTTCAACAGATAATTCTCTTGAAATATTAAACGAATACGCCGCAAAAGATAAAAGAGTACGTGTTATAAATCGTTCAGAAAACGGCAGTGCTTTAATGGCCCGCAAAGACGGCGTTATGGCAGCTAAAGGAGATTTCACGATGTTCATGGATCAAGATGATTTCCTCATCCCTAATGCCTGCGAAACGGCCTATAATCTTATTGTAAAAAATGATGTTGATATTTTATGCTTTTCGTATAATCTTTATGAATATGCTGAAGACGGAAGTGTTTTGAACGTTAGCGTACAAAATCCGTCTTTCAATAAATTTTTATACGGCAGAGAAGAGATTCAAAACTTGTATTTCATAGACAACAAAACTAATTCCGTTGTTTTGTGGGATAAAATCTTCAAAACCGAACTTCTAAAATTAGCTCACAGCAAAATGGAAGTTTTTTATTGTTTAGTTCCTAACGATTTTTATGCAGATTATTATATTTCATATTATGCAAAAAAAATGCTCGGTCTTTCTACTGAACCTCTCTATAACTATTACTTTGGAAGAGGAGTAACAGGAAACGGCATAATCTCACTCGAAAAATTTGAAAAAATTTGCATGGACAGTCAAGGCTCAAAATTTATTAGAAATTTTCTTGAACGCGAAGGAACACTTAAAGAACAGGAAAAATATCTCTCTGGATGGAGAAAATTTTATCAAAGATACTGCTGTATTAACTGCTGCAAGCGGGTAAAGCAGGAAGAGGAAGAGTTTGCTCAGGCAGTTAAAATTTTATATAGATATTTCAACGAAAGAAATGACACTCACGAAATAATACTTAATTCATTAAGAGAACTGTGCAACCATATCAACTGGGCAGACGATCTCGAAAAAGCAAATGAATATCTTCTTGCTCAAATTCAAATGAATAACGAAAAAAATAATGACGTTCGCAAAATAATACTTCATTCATTAACCGAGCTGCGCAATCGTATCAACCAAGCCGCCAATCTCGAAAAAACAAATAAAAATCTTCTTACTAAAATTCAAATAGATAACGAAAATAAAAACGCCCGGATTAAAGAGCTTCAAGATTGGTCTAAAGAACAGCTTAAAGCCAAAGAATGGTTTTTAAGTCAAATTAAATATAAAGACGAACGAATCGCTGACCTTGAAAAATATTCAGGATTTTGCTATAAAATTCTCTCGAAAATTTTTAGAATTTTGCGGGGAAAAAATTAAAAATGAATGAAAATAAAAATCCTTTAGTATCGATAATAATTCCGGTTTATAATGACGCTGAATTTCTTCATGAATGTCTCGACAGTGCAATTAATCAAACGTTAAAAAATATAGAAATTATCTGCGTCAATGACAGTTCGACTGATAACTCTCACGAAATTATAAACGAATACGCCGAAAAAGATAAAAGAGTCAAGCTCATAAACCGCTCCGGCAGCGGTGGAACTTTAATCGCACGCAAAGACGGCGCAGCAGCTGCTCACGGAGATTTCACGATCTTTCTTGACGGCGACAATACTCTCGCTCCTAATGCCTGCGAAACGGCTTATAATCTCATCGTCAAGAACGATGTTGACTTTTTAGAGTTTTCATACGCCGTTAATGAAAATGAATATGACGAAGACGGAAATGTTTCAAATGTTCAAGTTTTAGGGCCGGACGCTGAACAATTTTTTGACAGCAAAGAAGAAATTCAAAACTTTTATTTAATACAAGATTCCGGCAATGTAAACTCACACGCCGAAATTTTCAAGACCGGGCTTATTAGACTTGCTTACGGCAAAACGGATAATTTTTATTGTTCATTTGACGCTGACAGTTACGCAATGTTTTACATAATTTATTACGCTTCAAAAATGAAAAGAGCCGTAACTGAGCCTCTTTATTTTGAAAAAGCAGAGACCGGCATTAAAGAAATTTCTGTTGATAAATTTGAACAGTATTGCCGTCAAAAAAGTCTCGCGGCTGAATTAATCCGAAAATTTCTTGAACGCGAAGAAGCTGTCGTAGAGCAGGAAAAATATATTTCAGCGTGGCAGGAGAAAGCCATAAAAGCGTGCTGCTTGTATTACGTTAAAAATGTGAAAAAAGAAAATTTTGACGTTGTAGTTGAAATTCTTTTGTCATCGTGGAATGAAAAAGAAAACGCCGAAAAAATAACGCTCCATTTTTTAACCGAGTTGCGCAAATATATTAATTTGACAACAGAGCTTGATAATAGACGGAAAGAACTGCTCGCTCAAATGGAAAACGATGAAAAAAGCGCACGGATTAAAGAACTTCAGGCTTTTTGCGAGGAGCAGGACCGCGAAAAAGAACGTTTTCTTCAGGAAATCGCCCGAAAAGACGAAAAAATTTCTGAACTTGAAAGTGCCGCAGTCTTAAGCAGCAAGGTCTATAACGCCGCAAGAAAAATTAAAAATCTCCTTAAAAAAATTCACGCGAAAATTTTTAGACACTAATGATTGAATTTTCAAAAAAAACGTTGACAAGACAAATGGGGGGGGTAAAATTTTGAAACTCTTAATATTAAAAAATAAAGGTTTTGAAAGGAATGATTGTTGTGAAAGGCAATAAATTTTTAGTCCTCGTCCTTTTCAGCATGTTGGTTATTTTCTCGGCTGTCCCGTCATGGGCTGATTCATGGGTTTCAGTAGGCGGTAAAACATATTATTATAATAACGCTTCAGTTGCTGACTCAGATACTGCTTATATTGCTGCTGAAAGTTCAGAAGCGGATAGAAATGATTTTTCTGAGGATACTACTAAAAGTGCATCTGAAGTAAACAGTATGACTCCAGAGCAAAAAGCTAAAATAGAAGTACTCAAACTCGACAGTTCGAGCAGCAGCACTGTTAATGATTCCTCATCGTTAATAAGTTTTGTAAAGCAATGTCCAAACCTTACAATTTTGAATCTCTCTGACGTAAACTTCACTTCAGACGCTTCAGAGGGCGACAATCAGACGGTTACATTAGATTTAACCCAGCTTCCTGCTAATATCACAACTGTTAGTATCGCGAACAATCCTACAGTTACGGATGTAGTAATCAATGACTCAATGGAAGAGTTCAGCGCAAGCGGCTGTGCAAATTTCAAAAAACTTGAATTTGTAAGTGATACTCCTGCAATCGAAAAGCTCTATCTCTCAAACACAAGCTTAACCGAGTTAGATGTTTCAAGCTGTGCAAATCTTGAAAAATTAATTGTCTCTGTCTGCGGTTTGGACAACAAAAAAATAAATATCAACGGCCTTACGAATCTCAAAACGCTTGACATCAGCGGCAACAAATTCTTAAAATTCAACTCTCCGTCAAGTGTTACAAGCCTTATTTGCAATAATCAGACAGGAGATATTAATGTTGCTCCTTCAGATTCTCTCAACATGTCTGACGTTCTCAATGCAAGTTTAATAACTTCGGACGCTTCAGCAGCTCTCGCGGCCGATGATTCAGACTGCGCAAATGTTTCAAGCATCGTAGCCTATAACGGCACTGAAACAGTAACAGTATCGTCATACTCAAAAGAGACCGGCGAATTATCATTGGACGGCACTGCAGACAAACTTGTTTATACTTATATTACCGGTGTTAGCGGTGCTGTTCCAATGGACGTAACAGTAACTCTCAGCGGCTCTGACAGTGTAGCCGGAAGCAGCAGCAGCGGTTGTAATTTAGGCTTTGCGGCTTTAGGATTAGTTATTGCGTTGTCATTTTTCTTATTTTAAGTTTTACGGTAAGAAATAAAAATTAAAATCGATATGAGCAGAAAAGTTTTTCAAAAAGCTGAATTAAAGCTGTCTTTAATTTTAGAGAAGATAATTTTTCTGCTCTATTCTTTCTCGTTGTGTATTCCGAATATAATTTTTTCGGGCTCGAAATTTGCCGATGAATTACATATTATGAAATGGACGGTGCTTTTTGTACCGTTTTTTATAATTTTGTTTATTGTCGGTTTACGTTTGTTTTCTTACGGGAAAAATATTAGTTTTAGGCTTGATTTTTTTGCGATTTTTTTAAGTTTAATAATATTTTTTTGTGCATCGCAATATTTTTTTGTAAAAATTTCGTCCGAAGCCGGATTTTTTCAGGAATTATTGTGCTTTGTGTTTTTTCTGTTGTTTTATGTTGTAACTTCTGAATATTTCTCAAAAAATTATCTCAATCCTATTTTATGGCTTGCAAATATTAATGCCGCAATAAATATAATTTTTGCGGAACTGCAGACACGCGGGCTTTACGATTTAGAATTTCTAAAAAATACACCGTATGAATTTTTAATGCCGGTGAAAAATTTTATATGGCGCGGCTTTATCGGCGAAGATATTAATTATATGGGCAACATCGGACAACATAATATGCTTGGATTGTGGCTCGCTGTATGCACTGTTAATGCTGCTTATCTTTTTTTGATAAACATAAAAAAACAAAAATTTTTTCAGGCGTTTATAGCTTTGTGTTTTATCTCTGTAAATATTTTCGGGCTTTTAAGCAGCAACAGCCGTTCCGGACTGCTTTCAATGAGCGCAGGTCTGTTGATTATGGGATTAATTTTTGTACTGCGTTTAGGAAAAACTTATAAAAAATATTTAGCTGTAATCATAATGATTTTTCTTACGGCGGCAGCGGGATTAATTTTCACAAATTCGCAGGGCATTAATAGGATGATCGGCAAATTAACCAGCGTTGAACAATTTAAGACTGTAGCCGGACGCACAGGACTTTGGGCGAGATCTTTTGACATGCTGAAACTTTATCCAATGGGAGTTGGTATAGGGCAGTATAAATGGCATTTTCTTGAAGCCCAGCGCGAGAGATTTAAGGCTGATCCTGATGAGCGTTTCCGTTATACTTTTTGGGCTCATAATGAATTTATACAATTTTTTTGCGAGACTGGTATAATCGGCGGTATTATGCTGATTATTTTAATAATTTTCTGGCTTTATAAATTTATGAATTTATTTTCAAACCGTCAGGAAATTTCGTTTCAAACTGTATGGAGCTGCGGAATTATTTTTGTATTTTTATGTAACGCCTTATGGACACGCCCTTTTCATAGAATAGAAATTCTTGTCTGGCTGTCGCTTGCTTTTGCTGTAGGGAACAGAGAAATTTTAAGAAAATATATTTTTGATGTAAAAATCTTAAAACCTTTTGGATTAATTTTTATATGCTCATCTTTATTCGGATTTGTATATTTAAGCGGCGGAATTTACGGGAATTTATTATTGAAAAAGGCATTGAACACTGACATTAATGAGCCTAAAAAGAAAGCGGAACTTTTTGCAGACGCTTCTAAATATCCTTTTGTAAAAGAAAAAGCACGGCGTAATTTTGCTCTTTTTTATCTTGATTTAGGCGAAAAAATTAATAATTTAGAGATTTGCAGAAAGGCTTTCGGGCTTTTATGGGAATCTTTTTGCAGAGAGCCAGATCCTAACGATTTAAGAAAAATTTTAGTTTGGGCACAGCATTTTCAAGATGAAAAAATTATGCGTGAAATTATATGTTATTACAAGCCCGGAACGTACAGCCTCGAAAAAGTCAAAGCCCAAGATTTACAAGGCAATTCAACAGAGATTACAATAGTCCGCTATGAATAATATTCCGTTAGATAAATTCATAAATGCCGCCGCCAAACGTGCTCTTGATTTTATAGGAGCTGTTTTGCTGCTGATTTTTTTGTCGCCTGTTTTTTTAATTTGTGCCGTTGGAGTAAAATTATCTTCGTCAGGTTCTATCTTATTTAAGCAAATTAGAATAGGCAAAAACGGCAGACCGTTTACAATGTATAAATTTCGTTCGCTCGTAAAAAATGATGAAGAAAATACTGCATGGACTGAACAATATGACGAGAGACGCACAGCTTTCGGGGCTTTTATGCGCCGTTATTCTCTTGACGAGACTATACAATTAATAAATGTTCTTAAAGGCGAGATGAGTTTAGTCGGGCCGAGACCTGAAATTCCTTATTTTGTAGAAAAATTCAGCAAAGAAATACCGTTTTATATGCTCCGTCATAAAATCAGGCCGGGCATAACAGGCTGGGCTCAGATTAACGGCTTTCGAGGTGATACATCGATAAAAGAACGCACCGAATACGATATTTTTTATATAAAAAACTGGAGCTTTTTCTGGGATATAAAAATATTGCTGATTACAGTTTTCAAGGGAAAATTTATTAACAATGAACGGCCTTAAACACAAAAAAGTTTTTATAACAGCTTCAAATTGGATGCACGTTAAAAATTTTCACTTGCCTTACATGCGGGAATTTTATAAATTAGGCTGGAAAATTCATTTAGGCTGCTCGGGAGTTCCTGATAATATTCCGTATGTTGACGAGATAATAACTCTGCCGTTTCAGAAAAAAATTTATTCGCTCTCGAATTTTAAGGCCGCCGGAATTATACGAAAAAAATATAAAACTGAAAAATATGATTTAATCATAACTCACACGTCTTTAGCGGCGTTTTTTACCCGTATTGCAATAAAAAATATAAAAACTGATACAAAAATCATAAATACTGTTCACGGATATTTATTTGATGATGATACCTGCAAAGTTAAACGCTCTTTTTTACTGAAAGCCGAGCAATTTTTAAGAGCTGAAACAGATTTATTATTGCTTATGAATAATTATGATTACGATTTAGCAAAAAAATATAAACTCGCAAAAAAAATTGTAAAAATTCCGGGAATGGGTGTAGATTTTTCAAGATTTGACGCTGTTTCTGAAAGTAATAGAAGAATTTTAAGAGATAAATATAAAATCCCTCTTGATGCCTGCTTATTAATTTTTGCTGCGGAATTTTCGGCGCGTAAAAATCAAAAATTTTTAATTAGCGTAATGAAAAAATTACCTGAAAATTTATTTTTAATCCTGCCCGGCGATGGAGTTTTACTCGAAAAATGCAAAAAATATGCCGCAAAATCAGGATTAAAAAACAGAATAATTTTTCCAGGCTTTATCGAAAATATCGCAAATTTTTATAATGCCGCTGATATTGCTGTAAGTTCAAGCCGCAGTGAGGGCCTTCCTTTCAATATTCTTGAAGCAATGTATATGAATCTTCCGATAGTTGCAAGTGCTGTAAAAGGTCATATAGATTTGCTGAAAGACTTGACGGCGGCAAGATTATATCCATATAATGACGAGGAAAAATTTGCTGAACATATAAATTTTTTTATGAATAAAAATAAGAATATTATTGTTTCGAGTAAAGAAAACGCAAAAAAATACGCATTAGGAGCTATTTTGCCTGAGATTATGAATTTATATTTGGAGGAAATATAAATGCTGTACAGTTTAAGAAAATATAATTTTTTAATTCGACAGCTTGTAAATAGAGATTTTAAGAAAAAATATAAGCGTTCTGTTTTAGGAATATTATGGAGTTTTTTGAATCCTTTATTATTGATGATGATTCAATATTTCGTTTTCTCAAATATTTTCCGGAACAGTATTCCGTATTTTGCTGCATATTTAACTATAGGAACAGTAGCTTTTAATTTTTTCTCAGAAGCCAGCGGAATGGTTTTAACTTCGATTATAGAGAACTCCAGATTAATTACTAAAGTTTATTTGCCGAAATATATTTACCCGTTTATAAAAATACTTTCTTCTATTATAAATTTATCTATTTCGTTGATCCCGTTAAGTTTAGTCTGCATGGCATCGGGCGTAAGTTTCCATAAAACAACGTTATTATCGCTATATTTTTGGGTATGCCTGATAATTTTCAGTTTCGGTGTAGGTCTTGTATTATCTACATTCATGGTCTTCTTTCGGGATACTCAATTTTTATGGGGGATTTTTAATAGAATGTGGATGTATATGACACCGATTTTTTACCCTGAAAATATTTTAGCTGACAAATATAAATTTGTTTTATTAATGAACCCCCTGTTTCATTTTTTGAAAAACATAAGACTTTGCATAATTGAAGGTGTATTTCCTCAGCCTATGGAATATGTTTATTGTTTATCATTTGCGTTTGGATCACTTGCCGTCGGGCTTTTTATATTTTTGAAAAATCAGGATAAATTTATTTTATATTTATAAAAATCATGAGCAGAATAGTTATTGATGTTAAAAATGTTACAATGAGATTTCATATTAATGCCGATAAAATGCTGTCATTGAAAGAATTTATAACGCGAAAAATCAAAGGACAGATCCAATATTTTGATTTTGTAGCGTTGAAAAATATTTCTTTTAGTGTTCAGCGCGGAGAAATTTTCGGCTTAATCGGTCATAACGGCGCAGGAAAAAGCACGCTGTTGAAAACGATTGCCAAGATATTAAAACCTACAACGGGAGAAATAAAAACACACGGGAAAATTGTCCCGATGTTAGAATTGGGAAGCGGTTTTGACGGAGATTTAACCGGACGCGAAAATATTTTTCTAAACGGTGCGATTTTGGGTTACGATGAAAAATTTTTAATTAAACAGTATGAAAAAATTGTAGAATTTTCCGGACTGGGAGATTTTATTAATGTCCCTATCCGCAATTACTCATCAGGTATGCTCTCGCGGTTATCTTTTAGTGTTGCGTCAATGGTAAAGCCGGAAATTTTAATAATAGACGAAATTTTATCTGTAGGCGATGCAGATTTCCGTGTTAAAAGCCGTTCCCGAATGAATGAGCTTATGAGCGGCGGTACGACTGTTTTACTTGTAAGTCATGACGTTAAAACTATCAGGGAAACCTGCAACCGCGTTTTATGGCTTGAGCATGGAAAAATTAAAATGATCGGAGAAGCTCAAGAAGTTTGCGATGCTTACGAAGCTCAACCTGCCGTTTTACAGTCTGATATTAAAGGAGAATAAAAAATGAATTTTGATTTTACAAAAGAGCCGGGCAAAAAACTTTTGAATAAGCCCATGAACACAAAAGGCAAAAAATTAGTGAGCATAATAACGCCGTTTTACAATGCAGGAAAATATTTTGAGCAGACTTTTAATTGTGTTATGAATCAGACTTTCCCTTTTTTTGAGTGGATTATAGTTGATGACGGCAGCACTGACGAAAACAGCCTTAAAATCCTTGAAGATTTTTCACAGCGCGACGAACGCATAAAAGTTTTTCACAAAGATAACGGCGGAATAGCCTCAGCACGAAATTTAGCAATAAAAAATTCGTCAACAGAAATTATAATTCCTTTAGATGCCGATGATTTAATCGAGCCGACTTTTATAGAAATTCTTTATTTTGCGTTAAAATTTAATCCTGATTACGATTGGGCATATAGCAACAGTCTCGGCTTTCAAAATCAAGAATATACTTGGGATAAGCCTTTTGATGCAAAACTTTTAACTGTTTACAATTTTTTAACTTATTGTTCAGCTATTCGCAAAAAATCTCTGGAAGAAGTTGGCTGTTATGACGAAATTACAAAACATTATTATGAAGATTGGCGTTTATGGCTTAAATTTTTATCGGCACACAAAAAGCCCGTTAAAACTAAAAATTTTGGCTTTTGGTATCGCAGAACGGACACGGGAGTTTTATCCAATGTAAGAAAAAATCCTAAAACTGCAAAACTTGCTAAAAAACTCATTGAAGAAGTTGCTGCAACCGCTGATACTTCTGTAAAAGCTAAAGAATATCCAATCGCTAAAATGAATGTTTATAAAAATCCTGTATGTTCTGATTTTGAGCAAAAAGTTTTTTGTAAACATGAAAAAATTCATATCTTGATGATTTTCCCGTGGCTGAGACATGGCGGAGCCAACAAATTTAATCTCGATATTTGTGAACTCCTTGATAAAAATAAATTTGATATAGGCATAATAACGACTATCTTTGCTGAACATAATTGGCAGCAAAAATTCGCTGAGCATGTTACGGACATTTTTAATCTGCCGGAATTTTTGGATATTGCTGACTGGCCTGAATTTATTAGTTATTATATAAAATCGCGCGAAATTGATGCAATTTTTATAAGTAATTCCGAATACGGATATTATTTAGCACCGTATATCAGAAAAGAATTTCCAAACGTTGCAATAATTGATTACGTTCATATGGAAGAATGGTACTGGCGCAACGGCGGTCATGCAAGAACTTCAGGCGGATTAGGCGAAATTTTAGAAAAAACTTACGTCTGCAATGAACAAACACGCAAAGTTATGATTAATAATTTTAACCGGCTGCCTGAAAGCGTTGAAACCTTATATATAGGCACGGACTCGGATTTTTTCAGCGCGGATAAAGTTGAAGCAGGCGTTGCTAAAAAATCGCTCGGGATTGCAGATGAAAGGAACATGATTTTATTTCCGTGCCGTATTGAACACCAAAAACGCCCGTTCTTAATGATTGAAATTGCAAAAACATTAAAAAAGAAAATTCCCGATATCGCTTTTGCTGTTGTAGGCAGCGGCTCTCAACTCGAAGCAATTAAAAACACAGTCCGTAAAAGCGGATTGGAAAATACAATTTATTTTGCAGGTTTTCAAGACGATATGCGGATTTGGTATAAAGACGCGGCTTTGACATTAATCTGCTCGCTTAAAGAAGGTTTAGCTTTGACGGCTTATGAATCTCTTTCAATGGGAAAACCTGTTGTAACGTCCGATGTAGGAGGCCAGGCCGAATTAATTAATGATTTAGTCGGGCATGTTGTGCCCCTGCTTCAAAGTGAAGAGAAAGATTTTGATAATCAAAATTTTTTTGAAGAAGAAATAAATTTATATGTTGACGCTATTGCGGATTTACTTTCAGATTACGATCGGTACGAAAAAATCTGCGTGTCATGCCGGGAACGTATCGAAGAAAAATTTTCAACGGATTTAATGATTGAAAAACTTGAAAATATTTTCATAGATTTCGTAAATGATCCCGAAAAAATGAAAAAACGTCAAAAAATTTCTCAAGATTTGCGGCAATATAACAAGCTGATCGATCAAATTTCTGTTTTAACGGCCGAAAGAACTTCAGCTGATCAACTTTGGAAAATTACTCACACTGCTTCAAATTCTGATAAAAGCCCAAGTCCGGCGACAAAAGACGAAACTTATGAATTAATGAGAATTGCTAATTCAAAATGGGGACGAAGATTGATAAAATTATTTTTCAAGTTGAAGCTCAATAGATTTTTCAAGTAAGCGATAAAAATATTGCAAATTGTCAAAATAAAAATTAAAATCTCCTATGAAAATAAAAATTAAAAATTTGAAAGGATTTGAAATTTCATATGCCCAAACTCAGCGACAGAGTAGGCACTTTCACAGACTCCGTTATCAGAAGGATGACAAGGATCTGCAATAAATATAACGCGATTAACCTTTCTCAGGGTTTCCCCGATTGGGATCCGCCTAAAGAAATGTTAGACTCGCTCGCAAAAACTGCCTACACCGGCCCTCATCAGTACGCTATAACTTTCGGAGCTAAAAATTTCCGCGATGCCGTTTGCGCAAAACAAAGCAAAGCTATCGGACGCGAAATTGACCCCGAAAAAGAAATCGTTATCACCTGCGGAAGCACTGAGTCAATGATGTGCGCAATGATGACTATCTGCAACCCCGGCGATAAAGTTTTAGTTTTCTCGCCTTTCTACGAAAATTACGGAGCAGACGCAATTTTATCCGGAGCTTCTCCGATTTATGTCCCGTTAGTTCCGCCGACTTATGATTATGATATTAAAATTATCGAGCAGGGCTTCAAAGACGGCGCAAAGGCTATCGTTGTCTGCAACCCTTCAAACCCTTGCGGAAAAGTTTTCACGAAAGAAGAACTCACTGAAATTTGCAACTTGGCCGTAAAATATGACGCTTTCGTAATTACAGACGAAGTTTACGAGCACATAGTCTTTGACCCTTATAAACATGTTCACGCTTCAGGCTTGCCCGGAATGTTTGACCACGTTATAACCTGCAATTCTCTTTCAAAAACTTATTCTATAACCGGCTGGCGTTTAGGCTATTTAATCGGGCCTGAATATGTTGTTGAGGGAGCGAGAAAAGTTCATGACTTTTTGACGGTCGGAGCAGCAGCACCGTTGCAGGAAGCGGCAGTGCAGGCGTTTTTAATGCCCGATGAATATTACGAAGAACTCAAAGAAAAATATACTCACAAACGTAATAAATTCCTTGAAGGTCTCGACGCTGCCGGACTTAAACATAACGTTCCTCAGGGCTCTTATTTCGTAATGGTAGATATTTCTAATTTCCTTGAGCTTGACCAGTTCAAAGGTTGGACGGACTTAGAGTTTTGCGAATGGGTAATTAAGAATATCGGAGTCGCCGCCGTTCCCGGATCGAGTTTCTTCCGTGAGCCGATTAATAATTTAATCAGATTCCATTTTGCGCGTTCCGAAGAAGTCCTTGACGAAGCAATTCGCAGACTTCACAAAATGGCAGCTCTCGTAAAATAAAAATTGTCATGAGTATATTAATCGCTATGAGTGGGGGCGTTGACAGCAGCGTCTCCGCTTATTTGATGACGCAGAAATATAAAACCTGCAAAGGCGCGACAATGCTTTTATTTTTGAATGAAACCTTAGGAATTTCATCAAAATATCCATGTTGTTCGCGTGAAAATATTAATGACGCTAAAAAAATCTGCAACGCTCTCGGCATTGAGCATGAAGTCTTAAATTTCATGAGCGGATTTGAAGAAAGCGTTATAAAAAAATTTATTCGTGTTTACGAGGACGGCGGAACACCTAACCCCTGCGTTGACTGCAATAAAAATTTGAAATTCGGAGCTTTATTAAAACACGCTGACGAGATTAATTTTTCAAAAATCGCTACAGGACATTACGCTAAAATTCAAAAAGATTTTTCCGGAAGATTTTTATTATCTAAGGCCGAAGATTTATCACGCGACCAAAGTTATGTTTTATATATGCTGACCCAAGAGCAGTTATCGCGCGTTGAATTTCCCTTAGGAAACATGAAAAAATCCGAAGTCCGAGAACTTGCCGCCGAATTAAATTTTGTTAATGCCCGTAAGCATGACTCGCAGGATATTTGCTTCATTCCTGACGGAGATTACGGAAAATTTATAGAAAGTTTTACGGGTAAAAAATATCCCGCTGGGAATTTTATAGATTCTTCAGGGAAAATTTTAGGCATTCATAAAGGCATAATTCACTACACAGCCGGGCAGAGACGAGGGCTCGGAGTTGCAGCAAAATCGCGACTTTATGTCTCAAAAATTGATAGAATTACGAATAATATAACTCTTTCATATGAAGATGACGAAAATTTATCGTGCAAAAAAATTCACGTCCGGGACGTTAATTTAATTTCATTTGACAAACTGCCGGAAAATTTTCACGCGAACGTTAAAACGCGCTACCGACAGAAAGAAATTCCCTCAATAATAAATCAAATCAGCGAAGACGAATTAATAATCGAATTTAACGAACCTCAAAGAACACCAGCGAAAGGTCAAGCGGCTGTAATTTACGATGGGGATTTTGTCATCGGCGGAGGAACGATTTTTAATGAGGCGTGAGGAATTAGGAATTATTTTTTTAACTTCTCATTGCCCAGAAAGTTACTCCGCGCTTTGAGCCTTCATAAAATTCTATGATTTTTTGAATTTCCGGAATATATTCGTCTTTTTTGCTCAAGGCTTCGTTAAAAGAATCCGTGAATCTTTTTTCCTTATCGTAGAGATTTTTATAAAAATTATAAATTTCACGTCTCTTGGCCTCGTCAATTCCTGCGCGTTCGAGCCCGACTTTGTTAAGGCCGTTTAATCTCAAAGGATCGCCTGAAGCAAGCGTATAGTGAGGCACGTCTTTAACAACTCTATACATTCCGCCTATCATGCAATATTCGCCTATTCTCGCAAACTGATGAACTCCGGCCATTCCTCCGAAAACTGTATGGCTTCCGACTTGAACAAAACCGGATAAGCCGACTTTGTTAGCTATAGTTACCTTATCGCCTACGTGAACATTATGGGCAAAGTGAACGCCGTCCATGATAAAACAATCATTGCCGATCACAGTTTCATTGCCTTCACCGGTAGCGCGGTTTACTGTAACGTTTTCGCGGAATAAATTATTATCGCCGATTTTTACGTAAGAAACTTCGCCGTGAAAGCCGTGATCTTGAGGTTCGCCTCCGATAGCTGTGTATTCGCAGATTTTGCAGTTTTTTCCGATTGAAACATAATCGTGAATACTGACGTAAGCTAATAAATTTGTTCCGGCACCGATTTTAACTTTGTCCGCTACAATACAGAACGGGCCGATTGATACTCCGTCTTCGATTTCGGCTTTGCTTGAAACTATCGCTGTTGGGTGAATATTAACGCTCACTTGGCACACTCCTCATTATTATTTTCTTTTTCTTTCTTCAACGTGTCAGCGACTATAAATAAAAATTCGGCTTCCGCTACAACTTCATCATCAACATAGCTTGTAATTTGAGCCTTGCCCGAAGTGCTGCGCTGCTTTAAGAGTTCGACTTTAGTAACGAGTTTATCGCCCGGTCTCACGGGTCTTCTGAAGCGGACTTTGTCTGCTCCGGCGAAGAAAGCGATTTTATTTTCAGCTTCTTTTCCGAGTTTTAAGCCTACCATGACCGAAGCAACCTGTCCCATGCTCTCTAAAATCATAACGCCCGGCATAGTCGGATCGCCTGGAAAATGTCCCTGAAAGAAAGCCTCGTTAATCGTAACGTTTTTATAACCCGTTATATGAGTGTCATCGTAGTCTGTAATTCTGTCGACCATTAAGAACGGGTAACGCTGTTTCAAGATTTTGCTGATTTCATTTATGTCAAGTGAAGGCATAAAAATTCACACTCCTTACGTAATTTTATTCTATAAAAATTTTTTTAATTCTTCAGTTAATTTCAAATGCAATTCATGACCCGCGCGGCAGGCTATTATGTGAGCGTTTAATTTTCTGCCCAACGGAGTTAAATCGCCGATTAAATCTAAAATTTTATGGCGTACAAATTCATTTTCCCAGCGAAGGCCGCCGCTTGCCTGAATTTTTTCGCCGACTACTATAGCATTATCGAGGCTTCCCCCTAAGGCCATTCCGTGAGAACGTAAATAATTTATATCTCTTTCCATTGCAAACGTACGGGCCGAAGCAATATTTTCAAGATAATTTTCAGGCGTTTGAACGTAATCAAAAATTTGCGCGCCTATAAAATCATACTCGACAATATAAGTTATATGCAAGCAATCTGACGGAAAAGCTGCGACAAATCTTTTATAACTCTCATCACGAACTTCAACAGGCTTTGAAATATTCAAAACTTTTAATTTCGAGTCTGATTTTCCGCAATGATTTTTAATTTCGCCGCAAAGAGTTTCTGCACAACCGTCAAGAGCAGGCATTTCGCCGCCCTTAACGGTTATTTTTATATCCCCAAAAATTTCAAGACCTGTCAGAGCAGATAAAACATGCTCACAAGTTTTGATACGGGAATCATCCGGGAAAATATAATCTGAGCCGCGTCCTGTGCCTGCGAGCGAAAATTTGCTTATAGGAAGCTCGTTCCCGCCCGCACTCATTAAAATTTCTTCACATTCGTAAGGTTCGATTAATAATTCACATTCTTTTCCCGAATGAAGTCCCAAACCCCTTAATAATATTTTCCCGTTAATTTTCATTTTTTTGCATAGCTTCGACTCTTTTTTCTAAAAGTCTTAACTTCCTCGACATTAAAGGCAAGTCCGCAGCAAGAACTAAAGCGCGTTTAGCAGCATTATGAGGCCGCGCAGGGAAACCTGAAATCAAAGAATTTGCGGGAATGTCATTAGTTACTCCCGTTCGGGCCGCGAGTGTCGAGCCTGTTCCGATAGTAACGTGATCAGTTATTCCGACCTGGACAGAAACAGTAACATAATCTTCAAGGATAGAACTTCCTGCAATTCCCGACATTGAGCAGATTATGCAGTGTTTTCCGATTTTTACATTATGGCCGATTTGAACATGATTATCGATTTTAGTTCCGTCGCCGATAAAAGTATCATTCATTGCGCCTCTGTCTATCGTTGTGCACGCACCTATTTCAACATCGTCGCCGATAGTTACTCCGCCTGTCTGAGGAATTTTTACGACAATTCCATTTTCGCGGACAAAACCGAAGCCGTCGCAGCCGATAACAGCACCAGAATGAATTAAACAGTTTTTCCCGACTTTTACACTTACAGCCAAGACAGCGTTAGGCTCAATGATTGAGTTTTCTCCGACTTTGCAATTTTTTCCGATGAAAGCACCCGAATGAATTTCAGCACCGGCTTCAATAACTGATCCGGCCTCGATAACTGCGCAAGAGCCGACATAAGCATCAGGATTTACTTTTGCTTCCGGCGATATTGACGCTTCGGGGCTGATGCCTTTTAATTTTTCTACGGGCTTGGAAAAAAGCGCGATTAATTTCGGCATTAAAGCTCTCGGAGTGTCGCAGATTAAACCGTCGCGGATCGAGCCGTCTTCGCGGGTAAAAAATTTTTTAACTCCTGCTATTGCGGCTTGAGTGCTTAAATTTTCAAAAGCCTTTTTATCCCAGACGACGCAAAGAGAATTTTTGTCAGCATCTTTGGGCGATGCTATACGGTTAATTACGTGCTTCGGATCGCCTGAAACTGAAATTTTTTCATCGTTGAGCTTTTCGCAAATTTCAGCTAAAGTCATTTTCATGATTGAATTTACCTCCAAAAAAATTTTATATATAAATTAATTAATTTAATTTTTCTATTTGCAGCCCCTTTTTTAGTGAATAAAAATTTTTATTTTAATTTTCTCGTCTTAGTTCTTAATCATAACATTAAAAATTTTTTTAACTCTTAACTCCTAACCCCTCACCCCTCACTCCTAACCCTTTACAAGTTCCATGTTCCGCGAAGTCCGAATTTTTCATTTTTAGAGCCGCCGCTGTAATAATAGAACTCTAACGACATATGCTCATCAATTTTATAGCCTAAGGCCGCCTCATGAACTTTTAGTTCGGGACTGTAACGCCACAGAGCAAACGGCCTGCGGATTTTTACGGGACTGTATTGAAGCCTGAAAAAATATTTATTTTCCGGCCATTGATTTTCTACGCCTGCCCAAAGATTTTCGAGTAATTCAATTCGTCCGCCCCATCGGTGTGTTAAGCTGAAATCTTCGAGAGAAAAAATTAATTCCGCGTAAAATTCCGGCTGAAGCTTCCAACTCGGCCTGAAACCGAAAAACGTTCCTAATTCCGGATAACGCCCCTCAATTCCTGCGTAAGCCGACACCCAAACTTGAAACATAAAATCGCGGCTGTCAACACGCGCTTCTAAATCTGAAACTGTGTCAGGAGTGAAATTAATTTTGACATCAGCGCGTAAATTTTCGACGGCATGACGGTCTTCAAGAAATTCACGAGCGAGAGTTTCAATTTCGTTTTTATGTTTTTCCGCCCAAGCTACAGGAACGCCGATTAAAGGCGAAAAAGCAGGGATTAATTTTGCTTCTAAATCGCTTCTGAACATTACGGGAATTGTGTGCGAATATAAAGACGGCTTGACGGCCAAAATCATTTTTGCTGACGGCCTGAAAGTTAAATTAACGAGCGTAGAATTTTCAGATATAAAAATTTGCTGAGAAAATTCCCAGCCCGGTAATATTGAATTAATTAATTTTGAAATTTCTTCGCGGAAAGCCTCATCAGCCCATGTTAAAGCACTCTGAGGTAAATCCTTAATTAAATCCGAAATTTTCTCTGAAAGTCCTTTTATATCATTATTAAACCATTCGAGAGCAGCTCCCCGAAGTTCCGGAGTATTTAATTTTATTTCGGGCTCGATAATTTTTTCAGCAGGAGTAAAAAAAATAACAGGCAAGCGGCTTTCAGATTGAATTTTTATGCCGTAGCCTGTGAATAATCTTGAAGCAACAAGAGCTAAAGTGCCCTCCCTGTCTATATTAGAATCAGCGGGAATTTCTGACCATACGGCATTAAGACTGCGGAGTACAGCACTCTCAAGCCACGCAGGAATACCCCTGACACTTAAAGCATAAACGGGACGGCAAAAAAAGAGAGAGAAAAACGCGATTAAGACCGCGCTAAAACATTTCGCCGAACCCGAAATAAGTTCTGTTTTCGTTTTCGCCTTTCGCATAGTCAACACGCAGGTTGCCGAACGGAGTTTTTACTCTGACTCCGAGACCGTAGTCTTTGTGATAATTACTCCAGTCTAATTTTTGGTCAGCGTTTCCGATGTCGTAAAATCCTACTATAGTTATTGCTGAACTTACAGGAACACGGAGCTCAAAATTTCCAAGATAAAAATTGCTTCCCTCGAACGAACGCGAGTTATAGCCTCTTAAAGAGTTCATGCCGCCTAAAGAATATCTCGCAAAGGCCGGAAGTTCGTCTTTAGTTGACGATCCTATTCTTACACGGGCAGCAAATAATAAAGGATTTTCATCGCTCCAGCTTAAATCAGAATCTCCGAGACCGTTCAAAATGCCGTTCAATGAAGCGTAAAATCTCGCCTGAGTCCAATATTTTAAGTAATCGTATTCGCCGCCGAGAACTTTAACAGCCTGTTCAAAATTAAAATCCCAAACGAAGCCTTTTGAATACGGTGAATATTCGTCGCGCTTGTCCCAAGTTACAGAAAGTTCGACAGTCTGGTTTACTCCGTCCCAAGTCGTTAAATCATCGATATAGCCAGGAATAGCATTTTTTATGTTTTTATATTCTGCATCTTCGCGGCGCAGAGTTAAAAACCAACTCCAGTCCTCGTTTCCAAATTTCTTGCCGAAACCTGCAAAAAACGACTTGCTTTTCTCGTCATATTCAAATTGTCTGCGGCTCTGTCTGTAATAATATCTTTCGTCATAAGTCCTGTAACGCGCTCCGATAGTCCAGCCGTATGTGTGAGCGTCCATGTAGGAACTTGAAAGAGTTGTCCAGTAAGTTGACTCGTCGCCCGCGTTGAAGCCGATTTCAAATAAAATTCCGCGTCCCCATAAATTTGTGTCGCTGTAAGTCAAACCGCCTGAAAATCCGCTTTCAGTTCCGTAAGCAGCATTAAGTCCGACTGAAGCCGTGCGTTTTTCTTTTACCGTCAAAATTAAATCTACTGTAGTATCATCGTCTTCGGGAACGTCAAAAGCAACGTTGACATCTTCAAAATATCCTAAGCCCTGCAATTTTCCTAAATGATGACGGAATTTAGTAACGTTGAAATTGTCGCCTTTTTTCATTTTTAATTCGCGCTGAATTACGTAAGTTTTTGTTTTTCTGTTGCCCTGAATAATTATGTCGCCGAGACGAGGCTCAAGAATTGTAACGTAAATATCTCCGCCCTGAATTTGAACATCTGAAACTCTTACCATTACGTAACCGTCTTTATGATAATGTTCTTGTATTCTGTCTAAGTCGTTGCGGAAGAAAACGCGGTTGAAAACTGTTCCTTCCTGCGAAAAAACTTCGCTCATTAACTGCTCGGTAGTGTAAATAGTATTGCCGGTGAAGTTTATAGAGTCGATTTTAGGATTTTCCTGAACAGAAAAAATTACAGCCGCGCCGTCTTCATCGCGTCTTATATCAACGTCAACGAAAGAATAAAAGCCCTGATTATAAATTGCCTCAATGTCCGCTTGAATCATATCGCGGTTAAGAACTGAACCGGGTTTTGTCTCGACAACGTTCAAAATATATTCGCTTGCTATATTCGGGTTGCCGATAACACCGACAGTTGTAACTTTAACTTCCGGCGGCTGAGGTTTCTGCTGCTCTTCGTTTTCTTCTGTTTCAGCAGCAAATGAACACGCTGAAAATAACATCAGCACCGTAATAACTAAAATTAAAAACTTCTTGGAAATTTTCATTCTTAATTCCTCACTCCTATGCTCTTAATTGCTTTTAATAACGCTTCTATTATTTTTTAATGCCCTTTCGCCCGTCTGCATGAGCGAAAAAACTTTATCATAAGCTATAGTTTTTTGTTCAGGTTCGTTCTTGGCCGTTTGAATTTGAGTTTGAGGTTTTTCCTGAGCAATTTTTTTAACGTTTGCAGTTTTTACAGGCTTTTTAGGTTTTAATTCTGTTTTTACTTCTGCTATTTCGATATTATTATTTTTTTCTTCTTCTTCTTTATCTTTATCTTCACGGATAATTATTATAGGCTGAGCGAGAGTAATTTTTTCTTTTTCGAGTTCGATAACAGCAGGAGCCTGAATTTCTTTTGAAATCGGAAAAACTGCAAGCAGAACTATAACAGCCGCTAAAGAACTTACGCGGGCAAAATTTAATATTTTCGTAAAAACTTTATTTTCGGACTTTGCCTGAGGGCTTACAGCTGCCCAGACATCGAGCCTTAAATTTTCTAAATCAGCACGGGCACATTCAGCGTCCATTAAGGCGCTTTCCATTGAGCCGGAACTGTAAGATTTTTTTAATCTCTCGAGCCAGCGAATTACACCGGCAACTCTTTTATCGAATTTATTATCTAAAATTAAACTTTCTTTCATAAAAAATTTTTTCACTCCCGTTATTTATGCCTCATTAAAGCACAGCAATGCGCGAATTTTAGCAATAGCTGTTCTCCGTAGCCTGTAAACATGACTGACATCTAATTTTTTCTCTTGAGCAACTTCTTTCGGCTTTTTGCCCTCAAAGAATAAAGCCGAAACTATTTCAGCTTCACGGCCTTCTAATTTAGAAATACTTTGAGCAACATCGAGCCAATCTTCGCTGCTGTTTTCGTCTTCATAATAATAAGAGTCTTCAGCTGCCGCGAGCCATTCGTCCGGGACAGGCAGAGGAGCTTTTTTCTCGCCGCGTTCCAACATATTTATAATCTGTCCGTGAATTTTATGATAAGCGTAAGTAGAAAACTTAAATTCCCGTTCAGGTTCAAATTTATCAACGGCGTTAATTAAAGCCAACATTCCCTCTTGAACAATATCCTGTTTAAGTTCACTGTCTTCAACATGAATTTTTCCGGCTATCCAGAACACGAGCGGCCTGTAAGCTACGATTAACTCTTCGCGGGCTTCCATGTCGCCTTCGGAACATAAACGCCATAAATTTTTTTCATGTTCAGCTTCAAGGCTCATAATTTATTTTCACCCCAAACGGGCAATTTTTCGCCTAATTCTCCGGCGCGAATGTGAAGATCGTCATTCGTGAAAATTAAAACAGGTCTTCCGCGCTTCATTTCGATACCGCTCATAGAACAGTTAGAGACTTCCATATTCCAGACTTTATGAGGATTTAAGCCCACGAAAACGGCATATAAAGCCCTCATAATTCCGCCGTGTGAAACTACGACAATTCTTTTATAATCGCCGCCTAAAAAAATTTTCACGGCTCTTGAAATCCTTGCGTAAAGTTTTTCCCAAGTCTCAGCTCCTGCAGGAGGATAAAAAAACGGATCACTTCTCCATGCCGCAAAGGCAGTGTGCTGTTCTTTTTCAAGATTGGAAATTGACTCGCCCTCCCAGCCTGCAAAATAAATTTCTTCTAAGTCAGGCAAAATCTGCGCCGTTAAATTATGACGTTCGGCAATAGCTGAAGCAGTGTAATAAGCGCGGTCTAAAGGGCTTGTGTAAACGACTTCGACCGGCCACGAAGACAAACGCGAAGCTAAGGCATGAGCCTGACGTTTTCCGGTTTCCGTGAGTTTTACGTTTGTTCTGCCTTGAAAACGGTATTCCAAATTCCATTCAGTCTGTCCGTGCCTTGCCAAGATAATCCGGCGCGGCTCGGTGTCATTCGTCAGGTTCATAATTCATTCCTTTCGCGTTGAGTAATTTTTTTTAACTATTAACTTCTAATTATTTTTACGTAATTATACCATTATAAAAAAATAAATTAGAAATTTGACAGCGTTAAAGGGGGGGGGGGTAAAATTTTTTTCAAAATATTTAGCTGGTTAAAAATTTTCTTGTATTCGTGAGTATTTTAAGAAAGGAATAAAATTTTGGAAGTTTTGTATTTAGCAATCTTTTTTAGCATAATGATTTTAGTTGCTTTGACTGTTTATTTTTTTGTTTATAGAAAGATAGACAGCCTTAACGCAGAGCCTCTGAAAATTTCCGTTGAGCGTCTTGAGATCTTAAGCTCAGATGAAGCAAGAAAAAATTTCAACCGTAGATTTTTAGAAGTAACCGGCAGCGTCTCAAGAATTAAATACGACGGCAGCGAATATGTAATGACGCTGGGAAAAAATTTCAAGTGTTATTTCAAATATGCTAATTTTCCTATTATATTGTTGGAAAACGAAACAATAAAAGTTTCAGGATTTTATTTTGACGATGGGAAATTGCGCGGACTTAAAAAGTGTTCCGTGTAATTCATAAATTGATTTAACCTGCATCTTACGATAAGATTTTCATAAAGAAATTTCCTCTGAAAAAATTTCAGGGGAAATTTTATTTTTTCAACTACATTTTCAACTACAAAAATCTTAAAATTTTTTGCTATTCATCGCTCTTCACAAAAACGATTCAAAAATTAAAAAAATAATTCTGCGCCTCCTGTTAATTAGGAGGAGATTATAAAAAGAGCAGTATTTTCTTAGAATATTAGATTGAGAAAACAGCCGCTGCTCTGTATTATTTTTATCACAAATTATTTTCTTGTTTCCGTTTTAACGACTCGGCTTCAAGAATTTCAGAATTTTTGATTTTCTCTTCAGCTGAACGTTCTAATAATTCGTGATTTTCTTCGCGTCTTTCTTGAGCTTGACGTTCGACAATTTTTTTGCGTTCACTGATTTTTCTTAATTCAGCAGACTTGGCCGTCATGTCATTATGAGAGTCCCAAATTTTCATAGTTGAGTTAGTAATGCTCGCTTCGGCGGCCTGATATAAATCCATAGCTTCGGATTTAGTCGTCGGGATTTCTTTTCCAGCTTTTTGGGAATTATTCGGAAGTTCGTCCCAAATGCTGCCGAATTTAGTATCGATTTTCATTTTTTATCACGACGCTTTCTGAGTTAACGCTTCATCAATCGCGACAGCTAACTGATCAGCGCACGAAGTTCCGCGACCCCCGCAGTCATTTCCGCGTAAAATTCCTGCAATTTTTACAGCGTCCTGCCCCTCAATTAACTTCGGAATTGCTGCGAGATTTCCCGGACAACCGCCGTAAAATTTCACGTTATGAAGTTTTCCCTCGTTAATTTCAAATTCGATTTTCTTGGCGCAGACACCGCTCGGTGAAAAATCGATTTTCATTTTTTATTTTACCCCCCCCTTAAAATTTTGTTAAATAAATTTACTTTTTAGGAGAGTTAATGTCAAGTTCAACAGTTTTGCCGCTGCCGGTTTTAATTCTTTCATCGAAATATAGCTGCCTCGTTTGAAAAACTAAAATAATTTTTTTAAGACAGCTCTCACAGAAAGCCAAATTCTGTGAATAGGTTTATTAACCGTAATTATGTCGACAGGTCCTAAGATAAGAAGATAGACTAAAAGCCCCCAGCGGTAAGTTTCGGATTTTTCGTGGAAAAGTTCCGTGAAAATTTTGCGCTCTTCGTTAGAATCTTCGTAATTTAAGACGCTGAATAATAAAACTAATTGCGATAAAAATAATCCGGCCATCCATCTTCCGTGATCTGTCATATATCTATGGCAGGGCAGTACAGATAAAAGCGATAAAGCAAAAATCCAAAATATTTTTGGACTGCCGAAACGTTTATAACTCCTGCACCAAAATTCAAAAATCCAATTTATAACAGGTAGCATTAACAAATAAAAAATTATTGTTTCATGTACAACAAAATAAGACAAACTTTGCTTATAAGAATCCCTGATAGTGCTTAAATTTGAAGAAAACCAAAGCGGAATAAAAGTAATTCCATAGTCCATATTTTCAGAAGTTCTGCCTATTACATAACTTTCAATTTTTTCAAACGGCATGAAAAGAATAGGACTGCCGCTGTTAAAATAAAATAGTAAAGCAATAACTATAACAGTATCGAATATAGCTGCAAAAAGATAATTTTTTTTCTTTGTTTTCCAATAAAGCCATACAAGTAAATTAAAAGTCCCGGCAAAAAATAAAAAGGCATATACAGAATGAATTAACATGCCGATAATCACAAAAATGCTGGTGGTGGCACAAAATGATTTTTTAAGTTAAAATATTTCTAGAAAGAGTTTAGGA
>CAMVMK010000029.1 GCA_947168585.1 uncultured Fretibacterium sp. | reverse complement strand
GAATCATTTTCAAATTCGCAAGATTTTTCACTGCTGTTAAACTTCAACATAAAAAATTTTTACCTGCCTTAAATTTTCAAAATAATTTTTTAGCAAGTATAACACTTTTTGATAATCTTCTGAAAATATGCTAAATGGGAATTGCTTTGTTTTTAATTACAAAATTTCAAAAAATTACGGAAAATTTCGTATTGATAAATGGGGAGGGTAATAAAATTATATTATAGATAAATTAACTCGAGTTTTTCATGAAAGGCTGAAATTTTTATGAAACCTTCAAAATTTGTTGCGGTATTACTATTAAGCACTGTGTTGTTCGGTGTCGTTAAGCCCGCCTTTGCGAGCCGCTGGGATATGGGGGAAAAGGTGTCTGACTTAGGTCCGTTAGCTCTTACAGTCCTTACTACAATAGGTATAGGAATAGAGCTTTATAAAATATATCAAGATGACAAAAGGGAGAGACAACGGTTAGTGAAAGAACGCTTAGAGAAAGAAAAACGTGAAAAATTCTTTGGGGCTATAGTTATAGTAATATTATTTATTTTGTGTTGTATCGTGTTTTATAAAACGCGAAATAAAAAATAACTAACCGCTAATAAATCTCCTGCTCCTCCGGGACTTATATAAGCCTTTATTAAATCGCGGTCGAATTTATAAATTTCTTCGAGAGTTAATTTATTATTCAAAATTAAATCAGCGGCTCTTTTTCTAACTTTTTCAGCTGTATCGAAATCTTTACGTGAAATTATATTCGTGTCTTTTGCTTCGGCCATTATGTGAATTAAAGTAAATGCTAAAGCATCATTGAGATTTAATCCCTGCGATAAATATTTTTTCAGTGCGGGCAGTGCCGCGTTAATTACAACAGGATAACCGGCTTCAGCTTCTCCGCGAATGCCCGTAATGCCGTGCTCAATATAAACTCTCTCGCCTTTAGTTAAAAATTTTTTATCTTTTTTATATTTTTCGCGGGCTCCTGCAAAATCTTTTTCGCAAATTCCTGCGCAAATTCTTGAAGCTAATTGTGTAACTTTTTCAGGCGTTAAAGAAATTTTATTTTTAGAAAGATACCCTGCCGCCGCGCTTAATAATCCGAGTGAAAAAATTTCGCCTTTATGAGTATTAATTCCGCCGGTCGCCTCAAACATTTTTTTTTCTGCTTCAATGCCGATTTTGCGGATTATAGGCAGAAGATTTTTTATTTCGTTTTCATTAAAATTTTCTCCGGCTCTCGCAAATTCTTCAAAACAATCACGCAATGCCGCCGCGCTCTTTATAAAAGTAAAGAAGCCCATATCTCTATGAGCTCCTGAGTTATTTCTGTCAACAAGTCCGGGTTTCGGCGTTACTGACACTTCAATTAACATAGCTTCGAGTGCCAAAGTTCCGATATAGTGAGAAGTTAGTGTTTTTTCATTCCTAACGCCTAACTCCTCACTCCTCACTATATTAGTCTCCCCATTCGTCATCGTCATCATAGCTGATATTATTATCGTCTTTGATGTCGAGAGCGTGTCCCATGAGTTTATTCCAGAAAATTTTTACGCGCCATACTAATTTATATGCCGCAGGAATTGAAATCATTGCGAGCATACCTCCGGCGATTAAGCCTCCGATAGCAACGACTGCGATAGGCCGCTTCATCTCTGAGCCTCGTCCCGTCGAAAGCAGAGGAACAAGCGAAACTATTGACGTAACGACAGCCATTAAAAGCGACTTAAATCTGACGTGGCAGGCCTCTTCAACGGCTTTATAAGGGTGTTCGCCTTTTGCTCTCAAAACTTCAGCGTAATCAACGACAACTATAGCATTATTAACGACCATTCCGACTAACATTATCATTCCGATTAATGCAAAAATCGAAATATTAACGTCCGAAATTAACATCGCAGGAACAACGCCTATTGCCGCCATAGGAACAGTCGCAAGAATTACAGCACTGTAAACCCAGCTCTCAAGAATTGCTGCGACAACAAGATATGTAACAACAATAGCAATTACAAGCGTTCTAATTAATTCCGCAAAGTTCTCGGCCATATCTTCCTGTTCACCGCCGAAATTAATGCTGACACCTTCGGGAAGTTCCATTGATTCAATTAATTCTCTCATTCGGGCGTTGCCTTCACCTGAAGTTATATAACGGACATCGCCCGTAATAACGACAGCTCGCTGACGTTCAACTCTCCTAATTTCCGTAGGAGCGTCGCCCCATGTTATGTCGGCCATCTCGTCAAGCGGTACAAGTCCGTAGCCCGTCATTATCGGGAGTTCATGAGCGTTGAAAATATCGCTTGCTTTCTCGCGGCTTATTCTCGCTTTAATATCATATTCGTAGCCGCCTTGACGGAATTTTCCTGAGTCGCGTCCGATTAAATAGCCTCTGACTATTCCGGCTAAATCTGAAATATTTAAGCCTAACGGAGATAATCTCCAGCGAATAGGAGTAATTCGGAGTTCGGGCTTTCCCATTTCCATTTCTGTTTTCAAGTTTATGAGTCCGGGAATATCACGGGCACGGGATCTTATTTCTTCAGCAAAATTATAAAGTACGTTTAAGTCCTCGCCTTTAACTTGAACTTCAATAGCATTTCTGAAACCTGAACGTGTAGCCGCTACAGCAACTTGAACGCCGGGAAGTTTTGCGAGCCACGGCCGGATTTTATCTGCTACAGCATGAGTTGAGGGTCTTTCATCGTCTTCAATCATGTATAAAGCTACTTGAGCCTCGCTGATTGCGTTGCTTCTCATTGAGCCTGCAATGGTTGAGACTACATTTTTAATATATTTTCGTTCGGGTAAAGAATTAACATAATCTTCAACTTTGTAAACTAAATCTGCAGTCTTATGAATTGAAGAGTTATTATCGAGCGTTAAAGTAATTCTAATCGTTCCGTCGTCCATTGTGGGCGTGAATTGAGTACCGATAAAGCCGCCTAATTTTAATGAGCCCCATGTCGCAAGAATTGTAAATAAAACCGTCAAGAACGGGAATTTCATTGAGACGTGAAGAATTATAAAGAATAAATCTCTAAATCCGTTGAAAATCCAATTCCACCAGCCTGTTAAAATCTTGCCGATTAAAGGCAATTCGCCGGTGTCGTTTGCTTTTTTCTTCATTCTTGCGGCCAAGCACGGAGTAACAGCCATAGTTACCCATAAAGAGAACGCCGTAGCGTAAACTATTGTAACGGCGTAAGGCTTTAAGAACTGTCCTGCCATAGTTGACATTAAAGCAACAGGCATGAAAACTCCTAAGTTCGTCAAAACTCCGGCCAAGACCGACATTGAAATTTCTATCGTACCTTCTTCAGCCGCCTCAAATGCTCCGTAACCGTTATCCCTAAATCTGTAAATATTTTGGATAATTAAAATTGCGTTCATTACGAGAGTTCCCATTGAAAGAGCAAGTCCGAGAGTACTCATCAAGTTAAGAGTATATCCGTGTATCTGCAACGGGACAAACGTAGCCGCAAATGCAACAGGCATTGAAAAAGCAACTATAAACGTAGCTCCGAAACGCCCTAAGAATAAATAAATTACTAAAGCCGTCAAAGCTATACCAATTAAAGTATCGCGGATAATATTTTTAACAGAACTTTCAACGAAGCCCGTATCATCATAAGTATAATCGTAAGTGAAATCAGGAAAATCTTTCATAGTTCTTTCCATAAGACGTTTGATTAATTTTCCTGCTTCAACAACGTCAGCATTGGAACGCGGGCTAATTCGGAGCTGAACAACGGGCTTTCCGTTTGCACGAGCCATACTTCGCTGATCTTTTTCGCCGTCAATGACTTCGCCTAACATTGAAAGTCTTACAGGCTGGCCTGTAGGAGTCGGAATTAAAATATTTTCTAACTGTTCGACATCGTTAAATTCGCCCATTAAACGCAAAGAAACTTCGTCTTTCCTCTGAGTAACATAGCCGGACGGAGTTGTCTGGTTATTTGCCGCGACTACACTGCAGACCTGCATATAATTTATTCCGTAATCGCTCAAGGCTGCAGGCTCGAGATTTATATAAATTTCTCTGTCCCGGCCGCCTGTAACGTCAACACGTCCGACACCTTCAACACGGGCGACTATAGGCTGAATTTTATCTTCAATCATTTTCTTCGCTGTCTTTTCCGGCATTGAAGAGTTAAACGAGATAATTAAAAACGGCTGTGCGCTGATGTCAAATTTACTTGATACAGGTTCATCGGCATCATCGGGCAGATCCGGGACTTTAGCTTTAACTTTGTTATTAACGTCAACGAGTGCTAAATCCGGATTTGTTCCGGCCTGCATTTCTACAGCTACCATTGAAGTTCCTTCGAGTGAATAAGTCGTTAAGGACTTCAAATTTTCGAGGTCAGCTAAAGAGTCTTCAAGCGGTTTGCTGATTAACTGCTCAATTTCATTAGGGCCTGCGCCGGTGTAAGTCGTACGGACTAAAATAAAAGGAAATTCGACATCAGGATATAACGTAACCCCGAGTGTCGAATAGCTTGAAATTCCCAGCATTATCCACACAATGACAGAACACCATGTGAAGACCGGGTGATAAATACAAAATCTTACGAAACCTCTCATTTACTAACTCCTAACCTCGAACTCCTTTTCAGTCCTGCTTCCTAACTTATCGCTGTTAATTATTTCAGCACCGTCATATAAAACTCTGTTGCCGCTGGTGATTAATTTATCGCCGGGCTTTAACCCTGATGTTACGACTACACGGCCTTCACGGCCTTCACCTGTTGTTATTGTTGTGAGTTTTGCTTTATTTCCGTCAGCGACATAAACAGATTGAGTATTGCCTCGATAAACGACTACATTTGAAGGAATTACGACAACACTCTGCTGTCTCGAGACTTGAAAACGTCCTTCAACGTAAGTTCCGGGCAAAATTCCTGAAGTTTCCGGAAGACCTACAACGACAGGATATAAACCTGAACCGCTTTGAGCTTCGGGGCTTATTCTTTTAACCCAGCCTGTATGTTTTTCGCCGTCAACGTAAATTTCAACGGGAGTAGATTTATTGATTTTCATGATGTCTTTTTTCGAGACCATTAACTCTGCTTCCATTTCTTTAGGGTCAACGATTGAAAGCAATATTTTCCCCGATTCGGCTATTTCGCCGGGTTCAACGTTGCGCACTGAAACTATTCCGTCAATGTTGGCTTTGAGGCTTGTTCTCTGTAAAGTTGACTGCGAAGACCTCAAACTTGCTTCGGCTGTCTTTAATCTTGCGTAAGCCGAGTCGACTTCGCTTTGAGAAATTCCGCCTTTAGCGTTTAACTGTTTTAATCTGTTGTAATTTAATTTTGCTTCGTCATAGGCTGTCTTGCCTGACTGAACTTGAGCACCGCGAGCCGCGACCTGCAAAGTGATTAAAGTCTGTCCGGCTTTGACAGGGCTTCCTACGTCAACTTCTACAGTTTTAACTATTTCTCGCTCAAAAGTCGTTATATTTTGAGTGTGAGCACTCTTGGCCTGACCGTAATAACTGCGCCACGTCTCCCAGTTTGAAGTTGTTAATGTTTCAGTTTCAACCGGATAAGTATCTACAGTTTGAGTTTCGAGCGAACGGAGATTTGCCGCCGCCTGAGCCAATTTAGCATTGACCCCCGCACCGACTAAAAATCCTACACCTATTAAAGCTAATATCCATAAAATAATTCTAATTTTAGTTAAAAATTTCAGCATTAATAAAATCACCTCTGAATAAATTTTTTTAATTTTTAGTTTAAGCGAAAAAGCATTATAACACTTAACACTAAATATCATATTAATTTGAAAATTTTATGAAAGGAGTTAAGAGTGAGTAGTTTAGCGGATAGTCTCTCGTAAACTTTTTTCTCTCTCGTTGCACGTGTAGTGGGCGGCAAAATTACCTAATTCCCTAATCCCTCAGCTTTAACGTTTCACTTCATTTTCTCCAGATACATCTTTCGGGGCTTCCTCATCTGATATAAGTTTTCCGTCCCTAAATCTTAAAACTCGCTGGCTCCATGTCGCTATATCAGGCTCATGAGTTACGAGAATTATTGTAGTTCCTTCTTCATGCAAGGCCGTGAATATCCGCATAATTTCAACTGTCGTTTTTGTGTCCAAAGCTCCCGTAGGTTCATCAGCCATAAGAACAGGAGCTTTTCCAACGATTGCGCGTGCTATTGCAACTCTCTGCTGTTGTCCTCCGCTCATTTGTAAAGGGCGTTTGTACATTTGATCTTCAAGCCCTACGCTTTCTAAAGCTTCTTTCGCCAATTTTCTTCTTTTTGACGATGGTACGCCCCTATACATCAGCGGCATTTCTACATTTTCGAGTGCATCTGCTTTTTGCAAAAGATTATAACCTTGAAAAACAAAGCCAATTTTATGGTTGCGGATATCCGCGAGTGCTGCACGGCTCTGCCCTTTAATACTTACACCGTCAAGAACATATTTTCCGGAAGTAAGTACATCAAGACAGCCTAATATGTTCATCATTGTAGATTTTCCGGAACCTGAAGGCCCCATTATACATACAAATTCGCCTTGATTTATTGAACATGTAACGCCGTCAAGAGCGCGCAATTCAATATCTCCGGTCTTGTAAATTTTTACGAGATTTTCAACTTCAATAATTGCCATATTTCAGCCTCGCTATTTAATAGTTTGTGCATTAATGATAAGTTTTTCGCCTTCAGAAACATTGCCTTTCACTAATTGTGTCCAGCGGTTGTCTGAAATTCCCGTTACAACTTCAACAGCGCGGCTTAATTTGCCTTTATTTTCTGTCCATACTATTGCTTCATTCATACTTTTTTTATTTAGTAATAAACTTTTGTCGATTGAGGCAGTCTTTAATAATTCTTCAGACGGAGTAAAACGCAAAGAAGCTGCAGGAAGACGCAAAATATTTGAAGCACGCTGCGTTTCTATTGAAACATTTGCAGTCATTCCGGGCATTAATCTTTGTTCAGGATTGTTCACGGCGATTATAACTGTATAAGTTACAACATTGTCTGATGTTTCGGGAGCAATACGCACCTGTGAAACTTTACCTTCAAATTCTTCATCAGGGAACGCGTCAATTCTAAACGTAACTTTTTGTCCGTTCTTGATACTGCCTATGTCAGCTTCATCAACTTTTGTTTTAATTTGCATTTGCGTTAAATCTTTTGCTATCTTAAAAAGTGTAGGTGTCTGGTAGCCTGCCGCTACTGTCTGCCCTGCATCAACCTTTCTATCAATAACAACGCCGCTTATAGGTGAATTTATCTTTGTATAATTCAAATTTGTGCGCCTCCGTTCAACTGTTGTACGGTTCTGAACAACTCTTGAACGTGCTTCACTAAGCGAGGCTTTTTTTAGTTCTACATCGGTTTCACTTGTATCAACTTCACTGCGTGCTATTAAATTTTTAGCCCATAATTCGCGGTTGCGTCTTAATTTTCTCTCTGAATCTTGTAGTGAAGCCTGAGCACTTTGTACTGAAGCAACAGATACAGCTAAATTCGCTTCTGCTTCTCTAAGTTCCAATTCTGCAACAGACGGGTCAATCAGTGCTATTAACTGGCCGGCTTTAACTTGGGAATTAAAATCTACATATATTTCTTCAATTCTTCCTGAAACCTGAGTTCCGACTTCAACGACATCGACTGCGCTAAGTTCGCCCGTAGCCGTTACAGTAGATACAATATCTCCGCGCGTAACTTCCAATGTTGTAAAAGAAAAATGTACAGAAGTATCACGATTAATATACAAATATATACCATATCCGGCGGCAAAAATTACAGCAAGCAAAAATAATTTTTTCAATCCTGCAGCCATGATATTACATGCTCCTTTCAAGATTTATCTCAGCAGGCAAATGTCCAATCGCTTCATCAAGATCTGTACGTGCAATTTGAGCGTCATATAATGCTTGATATAAGTTATAACGCGAAGTTGCAAGCGATGATACAGCGTCGCTTACTTCCAGCATATTTCCAACACCGACCTCGTAACGCCCTTGTGCGAGTGTTAAATTATCTTCTGAATATTTGACGTTGAGTTCAGAACTTTTCACACGGTCAAGAGCATTTGTAAGCGACAATGCAGCACTTCTAACATCACGTGTAATAGTCTGGCGCAGACTTTCTTCATCAGCGTCATCTTGGTCAAGCTGAGCTCGTGCACCCTCAATTTTCGCTTTTGTTTCGCCGCCGTCAACGACAGGAACATTTATATTTACAGCCACACTATAATTTTTGCCCGTTGATGACCCCTCACTTTTGCTTAAATCGCTGCCCATTGAACCTGTTATAGTCGGAGAACTGTTACGGGCGGCAACTTGCAGACTAAGTTCATGCTGTTTTCTTGTATAAGCTAATTTGCGGTAATCGCTGCGGTCTGACATTGCAATTCTCAAAAGTTCGTTAAGTTCTTCGGCAGGTTTCGGCAAAAATAATTCCGTAGACAACGTAATATTCACAACATCATAATCAATAACCCCCATAGCAACTTTTAAGGATTCCTGAGAAAGTAAAATTGCATTTTGGGCACTCAACATTGTAACTTTTGCGCTTGCTAAATCACTTTCAGCTTTGGTTACATCAATTAATGAACTGTTGCCGACATCATAAATACCCTTTGCTCTTTTCAAATGTTCTTCAAAATTAGCTACTTTTTCGCGTTCAATATCTAAATTCAAGATTTTAAGTACTAAATCATAATACGCTCGTTTAGCTCCTGCAGCTACTGTGATAAGAGTAGAGCGTTTATTTTCAAGTACTAATTTTAGATTTTCGCCCTGTATTTCACGATTAAGGCGGTTAACCCCTGTATCATAAAGCGTTTTGGATATATTAAGGCTCAAAGTTCCTGAATTAGTGCGAGAATCCCAATTTTCATAAGTTCCGGAAAGATTTGTACGCCCTGACAAATTAACTTTCACACGGTTGGCAGCTTTTGTCTGCTCTAATAAGGCTTCAGCCGCGCGAACCTGACCTTGTGATTTACGCAATGAAGGGTGATTTGTAATTGCGATAGTTAGACATTCTTCTAAAGACAGGCCGGGAACGGGAACACTATCAGCCGCAAAACAGTTTGACGTACAAAAAATTATTAAGAGTAAAATTATTATTCGTTTCATTTTATTCTGACCTCAATGCAACTATAGGATCAAGATTTGAAGCCTTCCAAGCCGGCCAAAATCCAAAAAATATTCCAACAGCGGCAGAAAATCCTACAGCTATTAAAATTGAATTAACAGAGATTACCGTCTTAAACGGCAGGAAAGATGATGCAGCATTTGATATTCCAGTGCCGATAAGTATTCCTATAATGCCTCCTAAAATTGATAACACTACAGCTTCCGTCAAAAACTGCATACGGACATTTGACGGCCGGGCACCAATCGCCATTCTAATGCCTATTTCACGGGTTCTTTCGCTGACAGATACAAGCATAATATTCATTATTCCTATACCTCCTACGACCAATGAAATTGAAGCTATTGCGCCTAATAAAAGGCTCATAGTTGTTGCCATTTCTGTAGCATTTTCAAGATTTTGTGTTAAATCGCGAATATCAAAATCGTTGGCTGTACCTTCGGCTAATTTATGACGCTGGCGTAAAATTGCTGTAGTTTCTTCTTTCGCTGTATCAAGAAGTTCGCGTGTTCGTGCCTGAACGTTTATTCGTCTCACAGTGTCAACACGGTTTCCAAACCTAAATAATCTCCGCTGAGCTGTTGTAATTGGTACAAGAATAAAATCGTCCTGATCCTGACCGAATGAGTTATTGCCTTTAGCTTTCATAACTCCGTAAACCTGAAAAGGTATATTTCTAATTCTTATCGTGCTGCCTATTGGATTGGTGTAGCCGAAAAGTTCTTTAGCAACTGTAGGACCGAGCACGCAGACTTTTGCGCCGCTTCTGACTTCAGATTCTGAAAAACAAACTCCCTCTGCAATTTCCCACACTTTAACAGGAAGTATATCTTCATCTCCCCCTGTTATGCTTGTGTTCCAGTTGTTGTTGCCGAAAACTACTTGAGCCGTACCGCTGACTTCCGGTGCTGCACGTAAAATAGAAAATCCCTCGTCTTCAATAGCCTGCGAGTCCGCAAGTGTTAAACTTGCTCCGCTCCCTGCCGCGCCTCTGGCTCCTGTAGTGTTAGGGGGAGCCGGCATAACTGTCAGCAAATTAGTTCCAAAACTGTCCATTAATCCCTGCATTTGACCGGACGCTCCGTTGCCTATTGCTACCATAGTAATAACAGCACCGACACCGATAATTATTCCTAACATTGTAAGAATTGAGCGAGTGCGGTTGCTCAAGAGTGAACGCAATGCAGTCCTAAAAATTTCCATAAAAATCACACTACCTCTCCAAGCTGCTGACGCTGAACAAGTGAAGCAAACAGGCCGCCCTTGTTTATAAGCTGATCGTATGTGCCTTCTTCTGCTATCCTGCCGCCGTCAAGTACTAAAATTCTATCACAACTTTTTATAGTTGAAAGTCTGTGAGCAATTACAATTCTCGTACACTTTAATTTATCAAGCGAGTCTGAAACTATTTTCTGCGTAATATTATCAAGTGCGCTTGTTGCCTCATCGAATAATAAAATTTTAGGTCGGCCTGCTATTGCACGCGCAATAATTATTCTTTGACGCTGTCCGCCGGAAATTGTTGAAGCTCCCTCACTAATTAATGTCTGCATTTTCATCGGCATTTTGCGTATATCATCAGCAACTCCCGCCATTTCTGCCGCTTCCCATGCGTCTTTTTCTGAAAGCTGAGGTGCTGAAATTAAAATATTTGAGTAAATACTGCCGGGAAATAAATTACTATTTTGCATAACACAGCCTATAAAACTGCGGAGAGATTTTAGGTTAAGGGTTTTTAAGTCGTCATTATTATAGTAAATTACGCCGCTGTTCGGACGTTCAAAGCCTAATAATAAGCGCATTAATGTACTTTTTCCGCAGCCGCTCCGGCCTACAACAGCTACATATTCGCCGGAATGTATTTTGAATGAGATATTATCCAAAATTAACGGGGTTTTATCGCTGTATCTGAAACTTACATTTTGCACTTCAATGCTTGGAATTAATCTTGTTAAAATTTTCCCCTGAACGCTCTCCGGCACAGCATCTAAGACAGGCTTAACCATATCAATCAGCGGCTCTATCGATGCTATAGGTATAGTTACGCTGCTTAAATTAATAAACGCGCCGGATAACAACCCGTAAGAAATCATGAAAGCCATATAATTTTCGGGAGTTACTCCGCCTTTGAACGCAACTAAATATAATACGAACGTACCAATTACTGTAATAACGGGCTGTAATACCGAATTCAATTTCAAAATTAAAGGAGGATTATATTCAAGTTTTGCAAATTCTTTGTAACGTGAAGCCCAATTAGCAAAGGCTCTGCGTTCTGCTCCTGCAAGTTTTATTTTCTGAATGCCGTGTATAAACGCACATAATAAATTATATTCCTCAGCGTTTAATTTCATACCTTTTTTCATGAGTTTTGACTGCACACGCGCAACACACAGCGACACGATTAAAAAAGCCGCCATAATACACAGTGCAGGCATAACAAGAACAGGAGCAAATACAAAAATCTGATTTAAGTATATTAAACTCATAACGGCCGTTAAACCGGCAGAAAAAATTACGCTTGCAAGAGTATTACATAAACTGTCTATGCTTGAAATTCTATGAGCAAGCTCTCCAGAAGAAAGAGTTTTGAAAAATTCCGCCGGAAGATTAATAATCCTCATCATGATTGCAGCATTAACAGAAACATTTGCTTTCATCTGTATTCTTGTTATTATAAGCGAGCGCGAAATTTGAAGCAGCATCGCCGAAATTCCAGCAAAAATTATAAATACAAAAATACCAAAAAGGCCGCTGATTTCTTTTGAGTAAATTTTATCACAAGGAATACAGCGCATAAAAAAATTCCCTGTCTCATGCCGCGAGACAGGAAATTTCTTTCATTAGGTTGTTTTTGTTTTTATATTAAACGCCGTGATTAACGTCGTTTGCTGATTGTTGTTACAGCGAGTAATGCTGCTAATGACATAAGTCCGAAGCCTGCATCGCATCCGCTGCTGCTGCTGCCGGTGTCGCCGCTATCATCATCACCGCTGCTCTTGGTTGAGGTTGTAGCAGTGTAGACGGTGTAGGTTGTGCCGCTCGTAAGTGCCTTTGATGAGCCTAAGTACACAGAGTCGCTGGTGCTTGCTTTTGCGCCTGTTGACGTAAGAAGCGTGCCGTCGATAAGTGCGCCGTTGCTGTCAACGAAGTAGAAGAATGTCTTTGCAGGATCTTTGCCCTCGAAGGCTGTGCCGCTGAGTACTACGAAACCGTCGGCATCGGGCGTTACTGTCGCAAGAGCTGATACTGATGCTGAAGTAGTATCATTTTCGAGTTTCTCTTTGATGGTGGTCTCGACTGTGGAGTCTTTTTCAGCACCGACTACGACTGTTGAGCCTGCGAATGTATCAGTATCTGCCATTCCTAAACCGGTCTTAGCATCGGCAAGAGCTGCTGCATCGGTTGCGCTGACTGCTGCGACTGTCGGTTTGGTTGACGGGGTATCGGGTGTGCTGCTGCCGCCTGTTGAAGCGATCATAGCTACTGACAGATAACTATCACTTGATGATACAAATGTAGCTGCGCTATCGCCTACTTTGTAAAGTGCTAAAACGCCAGGGCTTGTAACTGCGATAACTGCATTAGCATCATCATATGCTATATCTACTTGACCATATGCCAAATTATTTCTACCCATCGGAACCAAATGGCCGAGGTCAGCTGAAATATTACCGGCCAATACGTTATTAACGCCCCATTTGACGTTATCGGTGATAGTATATGATACTAAGCGGGCACTTGAGACACCAGAGCCAACGTCAAAACTTTCAACCGCGTAGACTTTTCCGGTCGGGCCTGCTACTGCTGCTAAAACATCGTAGTTATCCTGTGATACGATGATATCTTCAATGTCCTCAAGAACGTTATTTAATTTTTTATCAGGTCTGTCAAATCTGTAAATGGCATTTCCGTTTGCAATTAATGAAGTATCGCCGACTTTTGCGACAACTGTTCTCTTGAACTGAGCAGGGATAAGTGCCGTAATATCAACACTGTTGTTGTTGAAGTCATCCGCACTTGTTGCGGCAGCTGTCAATTCAGCAATATAACGAGCACTGCCGTCAGTACCTCCTACAGCAAAGTCGCCGCTGGTGATAAGGTATATATCTTTATCCCAAGCTACAACTGCGTCAGCAGAAACGTTAATAGTTTTGGTAACGTCAGTCTTGCCGTCGCTGTCAAAAGATACGAAAACTACAGAACCGTATCTAGCTCCTGTCATAGTCCTATCATTGCTCAAGAAAGCTATTATAATGTTACCATCACCATCTACTGTAGCATTCCTAAACTCCTCAGGATCTACAGGATTTTCATCAGAACCGGCACTATCCATATCGAGCCATTTAGGAGCTGTGCTGTCGGCCTCGAATACACCGATGCTATTGTTACCTATAGCAAGAACATTTTTGTAGTCATTGTATGGTACAAGTCTATATCCGTTCAATACTCCGGCATAAGAAACATCACTTGTTGACACTGTAGTACCGTCAAAAGTAAGTAATTTAACATTGCCGACTTTATCCGTTGCAAGGAATTGCGTATCCGCCCATGCTACGGACGTAAAAGCCAATACGACCACGAGAGCCGCAAGGCATAACGCTCTAAATTTTATCTTCAAAATAAAAACCCCTTTTTAAGAAATTTGTTTTTTTATATAAAAAAATCCCTCTGACCTCAAAAGGGCGGCATCCCCATGACGAACAGAAGGATAAATTTATATCCTTGAATGAATTTTTATTGCTTGAAATAAAAAGATTTGTGGTATAATTAAGGTTTAACGGGCAGTTGCAAAGACTGACATTCGCAGAGCGCAAGAATGCCTGTGAGCTGTGAGCTGTGAGCTGTGAGCTGTGAGCTGATTCTACAGAATTTTCTCAATTTTTGCAACACCTTTCTAATAAGATTTATTAAAGTTTTTTTAATTTAGTTCTTTTTTCAAATTTCGGGGTAAGTATATTGCGCAAAATTTAATTTGTCAAGAAGAAATTTTTAATGGTTAGGGGTTAGGGGTTAGGGAATTTTTCACGCGCGCAGTTTTTTAATAAGAAGAAAATTTTTAGCACGCGCAAAGGCGTTTTGAGGTGAGGGGATTAAATGCAGTAATCTGCATTTAATTATTCGGCTTGTCCGACGAGGGGTGAGGGGTGAGTTTTTTTTCGCGGGCTTAGCTTTTTAATGAGAAGAAATTTTTTAGACAGTGAGGAGTGAGAAAGACAAGTAGGAGTTAGAGAGTTACGGGTGAGATCTAATCCCTAATTAAAAAAATTGCTCCCCGCTTCACCATTGCAAGGGAGTCTTTAGGTTCATTGCTATGAAAACTAGTTAGAAATTGATTAGAATCATAACATAGAAATTTTTTGAGTCTTAAAAAACTGGAAATTTTTGAAATTTTTACCGTAACTCGCAAGAAGACTCCCGCTTCTAAAGCGGGAGATAAATTGCATTGAATATTATTATATAATACTTACGGTGTTAAAAATGACAGAGGAAGAGAGAATTGCAAAAAACGCACGAATCAAAGAAAAAGGCAAAGCAACTAAGCTCAAACGCAAGGAGCAGGTTTGCAGAGTTTTTCGTCTCAAAATAGATTTTTCACACCTCAACAATGCGCAGGCTGATGCTCTAAAAATGCTTTTTGTTGAAGCTAAATGGCTGTATAACGATGTTCTGACTTTCATGAATAATCACGACATTAATGACTATGACTATAAAGTCAAAACTGTTCAGGGCTTAGATAAAGATAAAAACACCGTAATGCGTGAACTTGAATATCTTGGCTCTCAAATGAAGCAGTCAGTAATTCAAGGAATAAAATCGAGCTTAAAATCTCTCTCAGCTTCAAAGAAAAATAAACGGAAAACAGGAAAATTAAAATATAAATCAGAATATAATTCAATAAATCTTCAGCAGTACGGAGTAACTTATAAATTCCATGATAATAACCGGCTGCGGCTTCAAGGTATCAAAAAGCCCGTAAAAATTGAAGGTGCAGAGCAATTTTTGAAACAGCCGGGAATTGAAATTGCCAATGCGAAATTATTAAATGAGCCTGACGGTTATTATTTAGCCGTAACGACATTTCAAAATAAAGGAAGTGAAACAAAAAAATATAAATCCCCGATTGGAATAGACATAGGGAAAAAAACTTCAATAACGACTTCGGAGGGCAAAAAATATAAAATATTTGTTGGAGAAACGGAACGCCTCAAAAAATTGCAGAAAAGAACAGCGAAACGGAAAAAGGGTTCCAGCAACAGATATAAAACCCGAAAATTATTGAGAAAAGAATATCAAAAACTGAACAACAGAAAACTTGACGCAGCAAATAAAATCGTTCATGAACTTCTTGAGCATGAAAAAGTCTATATGCAGGACGAAAATATAAAAGGCTGGCATAAGGGACTTTTCGGCCGGACTGTTCAACATTCAGTGTTAGGGCTTGTAAAAATTAAATTATTGAAAAATGAAAGAGTCGTAGTTTTGTCAAAAAATATTGCTACGACAAAAAAGTGTCCGAACTGCGGAAAAATAAATAAAAATATAACTCTTGCAGACAGAAAATTTGAATGTGAATGCGGGTATATGGAAGACCGGGATATTCATGCAGCAAGAAATATGATTCTGTTGTCAGAAGAAAATACCTGTGGGACGCAGGGAATTAACGCCTTTGGAGAGGACGTAAGACCAGCCTGCCTGTCAATAGACACGGTTATGGCAGGCAGACCTCGATGAATTAGGAAGCTCCCGCTTCTATAAGCGGGAGTAGTTCACTCTTCGTCCATTCCGTCTTCGTAAAATTCGCCGAAGAGAGCCTGAAGTGAAGGCATATCCTCAAGAATCGGGCGTGCTACCCAAGTCGTGTTCATGTAGTGCTTGAGAGTAATGTTCTCGCTGACGATGTTTCCGCCCCAAGTTCCGCACCCCATTGAGTTAGTAGGAGGCATTCCGTTTGTTGCGCTTCCGGCGTTGCCGCGGTTGTTAGGCTGTCTGATCATACAGCGTGAGACAGGCGCGCACATTCCAAGACGGTGAATATGATCGTCATCGAACGAGTAAAGACCGCAGGAGTGTCCTTTGCCGCCGGATTTATTGAAAATAGCGAGCATGATGTCGAGAGCTGTCTGGAACTCTCCGCCGTATTTGAAGAGCGTCAAGAGAGTTGTTAATTTCTCGGTTGAGAAGAAATGTTCTTTGCCGATGCACCTGTTAATATCGTCGGCGTTGTTGATCGTAAAGCCCTCTTTCTGTCCGTTGTTAGGAACAGCGATAAATTTACGGTCTGCAGGGATTTCAAAACCTGCTGCTTTTGCGAGAGCCTGAGCTGAAATTGCGACAGTGTCGGGAAGTCTGTGGCCTGTTTCGTCCCACATAACTTTTTTAATTGCTTCGGCCTGCTCCCATGTCGGGATATATGCGCCCTCTTTTACAAGACCTTCAACGAAATCATCATAAACGCTTTCATGAACGATTAAATTTCCGTCGCATGAACAGCCTGAGCCGAAGTCGGCACACTTTGAAATTCTCGTGTTCATAGCTGCTTCGTAAGCGCGCTCTTTTGTGTTGGCGGTGTTATCAACAATTACTGTTGAGTTTCCTGCGCCTGAACCGTAAGCCGGAACGCCTGCGGAGTAAGCCGATTTAACCATAGGACGGCCTCCCGTAGCTATGACGAGGTCAACCATCTTCATTAATTCTTGAGTTAAAGTGATGCTCGGCTCTTCGATAACCTGAATAATATCTGCCGGTGCTCCCTCACGGACTAAAACGTCGCGGATAATATTGACGGTCTTAGTTGTGATTTTCTTTGCTCTCGGGTGAGGAGAGCAGATTAAAACATCGCGGGCTTTTACGGCGTAAATGGCTTGGCCTGCAGGAGTTACGCAGGGGTTAGTTGTCGGGACGAGTGTAGCAATAACTCCGACCGGCTTGGCGTATTTCACGAGGCCTTTTACAGGGTCGGACTCGATAATTCCGACGCTCTTCTGACGTAAGCAGTCGCGGAGAATTAATTTAAGTTTGTTGCGTTTGTTGCGTTTTGTAACTTTGTCGCCGAGCCTTGTCTCGTCAACGGCTTCGTCGCAGATTTTTCCCCAGACTTTCAGCGGGTAAAGAGCGGCGCAGATAGCTCTGCAAAGACGGTCTACTCTGTCCTGGTCATATGTTGCGATAACTTCAGCGGCGGCTTTGGCCTTTTTCACCATTTCTTCAAGCATTGCGATTTCTTCAGGTGTTACTTCATGATGTGCCATTGTAAAAATTTTACTCCCTTCAAAAAATTTTAATTTTTATTTTAAGTTGAGGGTTAGAAATGTTTTTTCAGTCCTAACGCCTCACTCCTAATTCCTAACTTTATTTCGTAATGTGTGATTTAGCGTGGCTCGGAGGAACGTATTTCCCGTTCTCTTTCTTAACCAGCTTACCTTCTTTAACAAGTTCGCTCGGCGTGTAAATATCGTTGATGTTCCAGCAGCCCGGTGTAGGAACGGCGATATTTTCCATAATTGCCTCGACTAAGAAAGGCTTTCCGGCTTTGTTTGCTTCGACAGCTTTTTTCATAGCGGGGGCGAATTCGTCAGCAGAATTTACGCGGATAGCGTCAACTCCGTAACCCTTAGCGACTTCTGCCCAGTTCGGCGAATAAACTTCTCCGTCCGGAGTGTGGAAAGTCGTTCCGAATTTTGTGTGATAATTCGCGTTCTCAAGTCCTGCGATAGTTCCGAAAGCGCAGTTGTTCATTACGACCCAAGTGCAGGCAATCCCCTGTTCAACAGCCGTAGCCATACATGTAGGATTGACTCCGAAACCGCCGTCGCCGATTAAAGCAAGACAGATTTTATCAGGCGCGGCAATTTTTCCGCCTAAAACTGCAGAAGCTCCGAAGCCCATAGTAGCAAGTCCTGACGAGTGATGAACTGTTCCGGGAATTGTAATAGTAAACTGCTGTGCAACTCCGTTTTTATTCCAGCCTACGTCCGTGAAAATTAAAGCGTCTTCGGGCAATGCTTCTTTAACGTCTTTCAAAATTCTCTGCGGAGTCATCGGGAAACGTGAATCGTTCGAGATAGCAACGTTAGAGGCTTTGAACTCTTCTTTGGCTTTTGCAATTTTTTCTCTAAGTCCGGGACGTTTAATTCCTTCCGGCTTAATTTTCTTAGCTTCCTCTAAAATCTGGGCAAGAGCAAGTTTCAAATCCGCAACTGCACCGATTTCAACGGGGTAATTTCTGCCGATTTCCGACGGGTCAATATCAATCTGTAAAAATTTCGTTACTGACGGGTCAAACGTTACGCCCTGATACCAGCTTGAAGAATCTGCTTCGGCAAATCTCGTTCCGAGTGCAAGAATTACATCGGCGTTAAGCGTGAACTCGTGAGTGTGTGCAAGTCCCCAGAAACCTGTCTGGCCGATCATTAACGGGTGAAGATCGCTGACACAGCCCTGACCCATTAAAGTTCTTGAAATAGGAATGTCGAGGAACTCAGCAAGAGCCGCTAACTCTTTTGAGGCTTGAGCAAGTAAAATTCCGCCGCCTGCATGAATAACAGGATTTTTAGCTTCGATTAATTTTTTAGCGATAGCCTTAGCCGCTTCCGGATCGAGAGCAGGTTTCATTGTTATATGGCTGTCGTTGTAAGTTCTTGCGAATAAATCTTCTTCAATTTCACGCGACCAAATATCCATAGGCATATCGATTAAGACCGGGCCGGGTCTTCCTGACTCAGCAAGTCTGAAAGCCTTGTCTAAAATGTCGGGCAGAGCTTCGGGGTCGTCAACTCTCCAGCAGCGTTTGCAGACAGGCTCAAGCAGTCTATATTGAGTAGCATCGCCGTGCATATTGACTTCCTGATGAGGGTGTTTGCCGTAATAATAACTCGGGACATCGCCCGCGAAAACGACCATAGGGATTGAGTCGAAAGCAGCATTTGCTACGCCGGTCAAAACGTTCGTAATTCCGGGCCCTAAGTGGCACATTACTACAGACGCTTTATGAGTTACACGCGCATAACCGTCCGCAGCAGTTGAAGCTACAGCTTCGTGGCGGTTAGAGATGTATTTAATTTTTTTGCTGCGTGAAAGAGCGTCAAGCATACCGATAACAGTGTGGCCGCAAAGACCGAAGATATAACGAACGTCTCTGCGTTCAAGATAATCAACGATGAGGTCAGCTACAAGTTTTTTGCTCATACGGAATAATACCTCCTTAGAAAATAAATAAATAGCCGTGAAAATTTTTTCGTGAATGTTTAGTTTGGATTAAGTTAAAAATAATATAATTTTCCGTTTTAGTCAACGTTTATAATACTTAGAATGAAAATTAAATTAAAATTTTGCTAACAGTTCTGCAGGAGTAACGGCTTTCACGTTGCTCACGCCTTCAAAGTCATTTACATTTACAGTATCAAAATCAAAATTTTTTTTATAATAACGTGAGGTGATTTTTCTTAAATTTTGCATCTTCATAAACGCTGACATTTTATCTGAAATTTTGTTATTTTCATTATTGGCGGCAGTTTCATAAGGTTTCAACATAAAATTCATTATAGTTATTACGGCTTTTATATTTTCTTCGGGCAGCTTGCTTATAAGATCGATAGCTTCTTGCCGGACAGTCATAAACATCCCTCCTTTATGCAGTTAATTTGTTTTGAAATCAAAATAATATAATTTTCCGTTTTAGTCAACGTTTATAATACTTAAAGTGAAAAAATTTATTTTAAGATTATGGGTTAGGAGTGTTTCGTGTTTTTTCATTCCTAACTCCTAATTTTTTTAAGTGCTTTTAATATATAGATTTTATTTTTTTAACGAAACTGAAACCCTGCTGTCTATGAAATAAGGTTCCGAAACTATAACGCCTTCGATAGCATCCAAAAGATAAGGCAGAGGTTTTCCTTCTGAGTCGTAAGTCCCACGAGTCCAGAATACAGCGTCAACTTTTTGGGATAATAATGCTTCACCGCGTGCGGAGGCCGTAACACTTACAAGACTGAAATTTTTGTGAAGCCTTTTGCTAAGTTCCGCTATTAATGCCGTATTAAAACCGCTCGGCATACCGTCCGGACGAATAACATCAAGCGGAGGCAAAGCTCCGGTTACTGCGATTTTAATAGTGTCCGCATCATCAAAGACCGGCAGTTGAACGGCTATTGTTTCGTGAGGGTCAGAATCTGTGAGCCATCTTTTTATGAGATTATCCAAAGTTCCATCAAGTTTCATATCAGTAATGGCCTTGTTGATGAGCGACATAGTTTCTTCATTTCCGTTCCTCATAGCGATTGAGTAACCTAAAACAGGAATATGATGATTATCGTTAAGCTGTAAATTATCGTTCCAAGCTACAATATATTTTCCTGTTGTTTTGTTCAAGGCAATTCGGTCAATGCGTCCGGCCTGTAAATCAAGGAGCATTGATGTGAGTGTATCGTAAATAATCAGAGTATTAGGATTTTTGAAGGGTACAGTTTTGCCTTCTGCTTCAGCAACTTTTTCAGACCATCGTATTAAATCGTCTTCGTTCAGTCCTATGTTAGCAAAAACTCCGATTTTTACTCCGGCAGCAAAAGCGTGCGCTGTGAATAATACCGCTGATGTTACAATCAACAAAAATACTAAAATCTTTTTCGTATTCAAAATAGAAACTCTCCTAATTTAATTTGAATTAAAATTTTTTTATATTATAATTATTTCAAAATAATTTTTCAAAAGAATAGAAAAATAATTTTATTATTACATTTATTATTACAAAATTTTCAAATTTTCATAATTATCATCGAGTTTAATGCGAGTAATTTTTAAGAAAAAAATTAATTATTAAATCGCAGTCAAAAACTTTTTAGTGTAAAATATCTCAATCAAAAAATTTTTAAGGTGGGTTAAGAAAATTAAATGTCAGCAAGAGAACACTGGCCTTCAGAAAAAATTTCGCCCGAAGAACTTTTGAAATTTGCCCGTGAAGCCGCAGATAGAGCTTATGTTCCTTACTCGCGTTTTCATGTCGGAGCGGCTATGCTTTTAGAGAACGGCGAGATTATTCAGGGTTGTAACGTTGAAAATGCTTCTTACAGCGTAACTATTTGCGCCGAACGTGCAGCAGTCGTAATAATGATCTCTCAAGGCAAGAAAAATCCGGTCGCCATTGCTGTAGTAGGTTCTCACGAGGACAGCGATGACTATTTCACCACAGCCTGCCCGCCGTGCGGAGCGTGCCGTCAAGCCCTCATGGAATTTAATAAAGATATGCTCGTTGTTATGGCCGCTAAAGACGGTGCGAGAGTTTATGAACTCAAAAAATTACTGCCGCACTCTTTTACTCTCGACCCGGATTATTAAAAAATTATGAAATTCGGAACTGTTGCTTTAATAGGCCGTCCTAATGTAGGTAAATCTTCATTAATAAATGCTTTATTAAAAACCCGCGCCGTTATAATTTCGCCCAAACCTCAGACGACGCGGAACTCTATCCGGTGCATTTATAATGATGAAAACGCTCAAATAATTTTCACGGATACTCCGGGACTTTATAAAGTTAAAAATTCTAAAGATAAACTCGGAATTTTTTTGAACGATGAAATTTTAAGCGCGATAGAAAATTCTGATGTTATTCTTTGGCTCGTTGATGCTTCAACTCAAAAATTACAGCCCGATGACTATGAAATCGCTGAGATTTTACCGCCGAAAATCCCCGTGATTTTAGCTGCAAATAAATCTGATAAAGCTGACTCTTCACGGGTCTTTAAGCTCTACGAAAATATTTATAAATTTCAAAATAAAATCGCCGTCTCTGCAAAATTAAATCGCGGACTTGAAAATTTAATGGAAAATATACTGCCTCTAATTCCTGAAGGCGAGCCTTTATATGATCCGGAAATTTTAATGGACACGACAGAAAAATTTATGGCCGCTGAAATAATCCGCGAAAAAATTTTGATGTCATTGCGCGATGAAATTCCGCATTGTATTGCTGTCGAAATTGACGAATATAAAAGCCCTGACGAATATCCAGAAAGAAAAAAATTATATATCAGGGCATCTTTAATTACAGAGACAGAAGGACAGAAAAAAATTTTAATAGGCTCAAAAGGCGAAATGATTAAAAAAATCGGGGCAATGTCCCGGAAAAATCTCGAAGAAGTTACAGGCTTCGGAGTCTTTTTAGATTTATGGGTAAAAGTCATGCCGGGCTGGCGTAAAAATCAAACGGCTCTAAAAAGGCTTGGCTATTCGTGAATTCACGATATAGATTTTTCAATTTCTTCCCAAGTTTTTTTAGCTGCTCCGCCTAAAGTCTTAAAATATTCGTCGCAGTCTTTTAAGGCTTTACTGACGGCTGAAGGGTCAAGTCTTTCTTCCCAAGCCCGTGCGAGTTCAATATCATTGCTTACTCTGACAGCCGCCCCCATAGCGTCCATTCTTTCAGTGTCGGGAAAATCCGTCATACTGGGCCCGTGAATAGCAGGAAGCCCGAATAAAGCAGGTTCAAAAGGATTTTGCCCGCCCTTTTCAACTAAACTTCCTCCGATAAAAACCGCGTCAGCAACGGCGTAAAGTTCAAATAAAATTCCTATCCTGTCAACGACAACGACATCAAAATTGAATTTTTTTTCGTCAGGATTAATTTTCGATAATAAATCTGCGTTTATATCATGATAAGGAAGAGCAGACGCTATCGTCATTAAAGCTCGTTCAGGGTGTCTGGGCACAATAATTAATCTTGAGCCGGGAAATTTTTTGCGGATAATTCTAAAAGCTGAGATAACTATTTCGTCTTCGCCAGGGTGAGTGCTTCCTGCAACAAATAAAGGAGCATCGCCGTTTCTCAGCCATTCCCATTTTTCAGGGCCTGTAACTTTGCGGCGGTCGAGAAGAGCGTCAACTTTGCAGTCGCCTGTTATAAAAATTTTTTCGTCAGGAACTCCCAAAGCTAAAAATTTTTCGCGGTCTTCCTCAAAACGCACCATTAACTTAGTAAGGCCGTCAAGAACTCCGCGCCAAAAAAATTTAGTTCTTTTAAGACGCTTAAAACTTTTCTCGGAAATTCTGCCGTTAGCCAAAAACGCTGGGATTTTTCTTTCTTCAAGCTGTGCAAATAATTCCGGCCATAATTCTGTCTCCATTACAATATAAATAGAAGGCTTAATATTATCGAGAGCCCTCGTTACGAATTTTTTATAATCGAAAGGACTGTAAAAAATTTTTTCGACTGCTTTTGTTGAGCCTGACGACAATAATTTTTCAGCCATATTCCGGCCTGTTTTAGTTACTGTTGAGAGGACGCAGGGCACAGGGCTTTTGCTTCTAATTCTGCGGATTAAAGAACTCGCCGATTGAACTTCACCGACTGAAACAGCGTGAATCCAGATTGCTCCTTCAGGAACTCCGGAAATTTCCCCAAGTCTTTCATCTAAATCATTTTTATATTTTCGTTTTAATAATTTAAGGCCGCCTAAATTGAAAAAAATTCCCGCTAAAGATCTATATAAAGTCATTCCGGATTTATAAAAAAAATTTTTTGATTTCAATTATAAATTTCTCTCCATTCTAAATTTATCTTGCCGATGCTTTAAGCCTTATTCTTACGTAGTCGACGTACCATGCTCCGTCATGGAATAAAACATTCCGGGCATTTTCGACAGCTTCATTCATGAGAATTTCTGCATCGTCTTTATTAATATTTTCAAACGCTTTTTTGCAGAACATTTTAATCCAATTTTTTAATCCGTCTTGGCCGTTTTGAGGTGTAGGACGGTCAAATAAAAATGCTTCTTTAACTATTAAGCCTGCTTTTTCCATTCGAGGAGTATATTCGCCGATAGTCGGGAAATAAAACTCAAACGGATATTCCAAGCCGTGCGAGTTAAATGCCCGTCTTAAAGCTGAATGAACTGTCAGGGCACACCCGAAGCCTCCGAACTCGCAGACAAGAAGGCCGTTATCTTTCAAATTATTGCGGATATTTTTCAATAATTTATCGTGTTCTTCAGAGTTTATCCAATGAAAGACAGCGTTAGAAAAAATTACGTCGGCTTTATTTTCAAGATTAAAATCTCTTGCGTCAGCCTCTATAAATTTCAAATCCGGGTGAAGTTCTCTCGCAAGTTTTAACATTTCGGGCGAACCGTCTACGCCGATGACAGAATAGCCGCGCTCTGAAATTTTTTGAGTTAAAGCACCGTTCCCGCAGCCTAAATCTACGACAAAACTCCCTGCCGGAGCGTCTATCATATTAACAACTGCTTCGCCGTAATGATGGACGAATGAAAAATTATTTTCATATTCTTTTGCTTCCCATTTTATATTCATTATTAAAAATTCTCCTTAGTTTAATAATAATTCGGGCGTTTCGCGTTTGCCCGGCGTAAAAACTTTTATAGTTACACTCGCTGTACGGCCTTCAGAGTCAGCCGCGCTAATAGTGTGCTCACCGTCAGGAATATTATAAAAAAAAGTTCTCCCGTTCGCTGAAGTTCCTATGTACTCGCCGTTAAGATACCAGAAAATTTGTCCCGAAGACCCCTCTGATTTTAGCGGGATTTTTCTCTCTGTGTCAAACGGTGCGGCAAAATATGAAGCTCCTTCAATCGGCGAGGCTATTTTAAGTTCAGGGCGTTTAACTTTAAGATTAAGATTTTCGCGGCGGATTTTTTCGTTAAAACCTTGAGGCAGACTAACAACTGACTGACCGGATTTAATTGTGTGCATATCACATGGAAAAGTTTTAGTAACTCCGTCAACAGCCCATTCAAATTTTACAGAAGGACATAAAGCTGTCGGAGGTTTTCCCGATAATGAACAGACTTTGCGTAAAATTAAATTTTCGGGCTTTTCATACCATGTTGATTTAGGCGAGATATTTCTAAGAATTTTAGCGGCAACAGGAGCTCCGGCTCTTGCACCTACGAGGCCGTTCCAAGAAGTTCCGTCAGGATTTCCTACCCATACTACGACAGTATAATCCGGCGTCCAAGCACTTGCCCAAGCATCTCTAAGCCCATAAGATGTTCCGGTCTTTAAGGCCATTCGCCATTGACGGCCAAGTGTACCCCTCGCAAATAAAGAAAGTTCGCCGTTATATCTCAACATGTCGCTGATTAAATAACATGCTTCGGGGCTTGCAAGTTTTTCAGAGCTCTGCACAGAATTTTTCAAAAATCTTAACGGCCTGTGAACTCCGAGCGATGATAACATAGCAAAGGCTTCAAGTTCTTCGAGGACTGTAACATCACAGCCGCCTAAAATTAAACTGTCGCCGTAATATTCAGCATTTTGATTTAAGTGTTTCAGTCCGGCCTGACGCATTAAAGTTAAAATTTTGTCTTGGCCTGCTGCCCTTAAAACTCTCACAGCAGGAGCGTTGAGACTTTCAGATAATGCTATCCGCGCCGTTACTGCACCTCTATATTGAAGGTCAAAATTTCTTGGAGCACGTCCCGAAAAAGCCATTGAAGTATCAGCAAGCAAAGTCGAGGGCGTTAAGTCTCCTGCATCAATAGCACAGAGATAAGCAAAAGGCTTGAGAGTTGAGCCAGGAGAACGCTGTGAACGTCCGCAGTCTACCCAGCTTGAAGCCGAATTTTTATTATAATTAAATCTTGCGTTGCCTACCCATGCGGTTAAATCTGCAGTTTTATTATCAACGACTCCGGCGGCAAGAGTTATATCGCTTGGAAAATCATTTAAGGATTGCCGCAAAATTCCCTCTAATTTAGTTTGGGCTTCAAGATTTAGAGTAGTCTCAAATTTTTGAGAATGTCCGGGATTTTGGCTCAAAATTAATTCAGCATAATGATAAGCCCTCGAAGGAAGTTCAAATTTTTTTCGCGGCAATTCTTCAAGATAGGCGCGCCGTGCTTCGTCATGAGTGAAAACTTTTTTACGTTCCATTAATTTTATGATGTCATCACGGCGTTTTTTTGCTTCTCTCGGCCTTGTGTCGGGACGGTAAAGGGTCGGGCTCTTCAACATTCCGATTAAAAGACAGGCTTCACCGGGGGAAATTTGAGAGGCTGATTTCCCGAAATAAATTAATGACGCTGCCTGAACTCCGCGAATATTTCCGCCGAACGGAGCTA
>CAMVMK010000028.1 GCA_947168585.1 uncultured Fretibacterium sp. | reverse complement strand
CGCCGTGCTACAACATTTATATCTGCGGACTTGTTTTCAAATGGCTTTTGAAACTCGGCGGAACTTCAGAAATGAAAAAAATTAACGAAGCTAAAGCAAAAATTATTTATGATTATCTCGACAACTCAAAAATTTTTCACGGAACTGTTGAGAAAAAAGACCGTTCGTTAATGAATGTCCCGTTCGTAACAGGAAGCAAAGAACTTGATGCAGAATTTGTTGCCGCCGCTGACAAAGCAGGCTTCAAAAATATTAAAGGCCACCGCTCAGTCGGAGGCATGAGGGCTTCTCTTTATAACGCTATGCCTATCGAGGGAGTTAAAGCTCTCGTTAATTTTATGGCTGAATTTGAGAAAGGACACGCGAAATAAATGCTTGAGCCTAAAGAAAGAAAAATTTTATGCCTTAACAACATCGCTAAAGTCGGGCTTGAAAAATTCCGCAAAGGTTATTCAATCACCGAAGATATTAACGAGGCCGCAGGAATTTTAGTACGCAGTGCCGATATGCTTTCAATGAATTTTCCCGAAGGTTTACGGGCAATCGCAAGAGCCGGAGCAGGAGTTAATAATATTCCGATTGAAAAATGTTCGGAGGCAGGCATCATAGTTTTTAACACACCCGGAGCAAACGCAAATTCAGTTAAAGAATTAGTTTTAGCAGGATTGTTATTAGCTTCGCGGGATATTTACGGAGGAATTAAATGGGTCAAAGAAAATTCTTCCGATGAAAATATCACGAAACTCGCTGAAAAAGCCAAAAAAAATTTCGCAGGTCATGAAATAGCCGGAAAAACTTTAGGTGTTATCGGTCTCGGAGCTATCGGGGTCAAAGTCGCCAACGCCGCTGTATCTTTAGGAATGAACGTTTTAGGTTACGATCCATATCTTTCGTTAAAATCAGCGTGGATGTTAAGCCCTATGATTAAGCACGCAGATACAGCTGAAGAAGTTTACGCCGCCAGCGATTTCGTTACTATTCATGTTCCGGCAATGGAAAGCACGAAAAAAATGATTAACACCGAAGCAATTTCCAAAATGAAAGACGGAATTAAAATTTTGAATTTTGCCCGCGATGTTTTAGTTGATGAAGAGGCTTTGAAAGACGCTTTGATTTCGGGAAAAGTTACAAAATATATTTCAGATTTTCCGAACTCTTTAAGCGCGAATTTGCCGAACGCTATAGTTCTGCCTCATTTAGGAGCGTCAACGGAAGAAGCCGAAGATAACTGCGCTGTTATGGCCGCCGTACAGCTTCAAGATTATTTAGACAACGGAAATATTATTAACTCCGTGAATTTCCCGGAATTAAACGCCGGAGTCTGCGGAGCTGAAGCACGAGTTGTTATTCTTCACAGAAATATCCCGAATATGCTCTCGCAAATTACGTCATTCTTCGGGAAAAATAATTTGAACATCGAGAATTTATTAAATAAAGCTAAAGGCGGGTACGCCTGCACTCTCGTAGATATTTCACACAAAATGCCCGATGACACAAAAGAAAGATTAATCGAAATTGACGGAGTTTTGAGAGTCAGACGCGTTAAAGAAAGAAGCTGAAATTAAATCCTCCTTAACTCCTCATTTCTCATTCCTAATTCATAAAGCTGCGAGGCTTTAAGTTCAAGCTGTGCGAAAAATTTTTCGCGCTTAGTTCGTGCGTTTTTGAAGCGCGATATAAATTTTATATTTGAAAATTTCGAGTAATTTCTTAAAATTTCGCGCCCCGTTTCATTAAATGCTAAAATTCTTACATAAGGCGCGCCGTGTAAAGCCCCGAGAGCTTCATAACGGTTGAGATTTAATAAAATATAAATTAATCTCCGTCTTATATGAGCCCGTGTATATCTTGCACAGACACAGCGGCCTATAAAATCTTCGAGATTTTTAGAACTCCGCCAATGTTTCAAAAATAAATTTTCAATGCCCTCATCGATGCCGTGAATTTTTTTTAATTCTTCGGGTGAAGTTCTTATGAAAATATTTTTTAATAACGGCCAAAATTTTTCCTGATCCGAAATTTTCCCGGCCTGTTGAGCTTTTAATAAAATTTCCCGTGAATAATCCGGCAGCATAAAAGAATTTTCCTTGAAATTTTCGCGGATTAATTTACTTTTGAAACTTTCTTCGCGCTTTATAAAATTTATTCCAAGATTAAAATTATTTTTTCTAATTTCCCGGATATAACTCAATCCCAAAAGATTATTCGGCTTCGATAAAAATTCAAAACTTCCCGGCAAAATTTTTTCCGCCGCTGTTGCGTGAGCTTTGCTGAATGAGGCACCGCGCGATAATTCTTCATGCAGAAAATTTTTATAATTTTCGTTTCCTTCAATGTTAATTAATTTTTCAAAATTAAATTTCGGGTCTTCCATTGAAAAAGCTATTTGATTTATAAAATTCGTCCGCGCTATTATATCTATAGCTCCGCGTGAAAAATCTTGAGCAGCTGAACACGCAAATATAAACGGCAATTCTAAAACTAAATCAACTCCGGCTTTAATCGCAGTTTCGGCACGGGAAAATTTATCAATAAAAGAAGCCTCGCCGCGTTGTGTAAAATTTGAAGAAATTAACGCGACAACGGCTCCGTGAGTTTTTTGCGATTTAATTAAAAGTTCATGGCCTTTATGAAGCGGATTAAATTCTGCAATTATTCCCGTTATTATTCGTGAGGGGTTAGGGGTTAGGAGTGAGGAGTGTTTTAATTTCATAATTAATAAATTTCTTTCAGCATTTTCGAGAGCGAACATAAAGGAAGCCCGACAACATTAAAATAATCTCCTTTAATGCCCTCGATTAAAGTTGCGCCTTTGCCCTGAATAGCATACGCTCCGGCCTTATCATCACATTCGCCAGTTGAAATATATTCGCGGATTTCTGAGTCATTCATCGGAATAAATTTAACGAGAGTGTGTTCAGCGTGAGAAATTATTTTCTCGTTTAACGCTACAGATACGCCCGTAATAACTTCATGCTCGCGGCCCTGCAAAGTTTTTAACATTATAAAAGCCTCGTCGCGGTCATGAGGTTTTCCTAAAATTTTTCCGTCAATAACTACGATAGTATCTGCGGCGATTATTATAGAGTCCGGGAATTTTTCTGCTCCGCTCTTGGCCTTAAGCCTCGAAAGTCTTAAGCATAAATCTTCGGGCTTTTCATTTTCCAGTCTCGACTCGTCAACGTCAGGCTTGTAAATTTCAAAATCTATGCCGATGTCCTTTAATAATTCCCGGCGGCGCGGACTTCCTGAAGCTAAAATTATTTTTCTCATAACGAAACTAAAACCGCTACCGTTCCAAGTATAAAGCAATAAATTCCAAAGTACGGCCATTTTTCTGAAGCTACGAGACGGCGCATTATTCCCAAAGCAGCAAGGCCAAGAACAAACGCAGCAGCGCAGGCAATTAAATATCCTTCGGGCATAAAAGCCTCTGCTCCGGATTTATAAAATTTCAGAAATTCAAGCAAATTCGCTCCCAAAATCGCCGGGATTGAAATCATGAAAGAAAATTTGAAAGCGTCATCTAAAGCCATTCCCATTAAAAGGCTCGCCGCTATCGTCATTCCCGAACGCGAAATTCCCGGCAGAACTGCAATACCTTGCGCAATTCCGACAACAATAGCAATTTTTAATAAAGAATTTTTCTGACCGTTATGCGAAATTACAGGAACTGACGCTAAAATCATAGCCGTAAAAATTAATCCGCAGCCTACGTACATCGGAGACGCTGAAATTAAATCTACAGTCTTTCTCATTGGAAGGCCGAGCACACCCGTAAAAAACGTAGCTATTAATATCGCCCAGCCGTATGACCAGCCCGGAAGCCTTTTATCGGATTTAGTGAACCAGCCTGAAAGCCATTCGTATAAAACTCTGAAAATTTCACGCCGGAAATAAATTATTAATGAAATCACCGTAGCGAAATGCAAGAGCAAATTAAACGCCGTCATTTCTTCTCCGTTAGCGTTGAGCCCGAAGAAATGTTGAAGCAAAGCTAAATGTCCGGAACTGCTAACGGGCAAAAATTCGCAAAGCCCCTGAACAATTCCCAAAATAAAAGTCTGTATCAAAATTAAAATCCTTTCCTTAATTTAATCAACGTCGGGCTTATAGTAAGAAGCATCATCGAAATAAGTCGAACGCTTCACAGAAACCACCGGCAGAACGACCGCAAATGACGAATTTCTCTTCCTCAAAACATCACGCACCCGAGTTTTAATTACTTTCTTAATAGCGTCAACATTGGCACGCTTTCCTGCAAGTTCTTGAATAGCGTATTCCGAAGCCGCGTAAAGTTCATTGAAAACTCCCTTAGTGTCATCCGAAATAAAAACTCCCTGAGTTTCAATCGCTACAGGAGCTAATAAATTTCCGCGATCGTCAACTGAAGCAGCTACGACTAAAACTCCGTCTTCTGCAATTTCTCTGCGTTCTTTCAAAACATCGCTCTTAATACTTCCGGCTGCGTTGCCGTCAACTATAACTGCTCCGGCTTGAACATGTCCGTGTTTTTTCGGCGGCTGGTTTTTCGTAAAAGTCAAAACATCTCCGTTAATCATCAAGAAAATATTTCTTTGAGAAATTCCGACTTCTTGAGCTAACTGCGAGTGTCTGACCATGTGTTTATATTCGCCGTGAATAGGGACAAAATATTGCGGCCTAACTATGTTCATCATGATTTTTAATTCTTCTGCTGAAGCGTGGCCGGAAACGTGAGTTTGTTTTTCTTTTTCGTAGACGACTTCACAGCCCTGTGCAAAGAGTCTGTTTATAGTGTTATTAACTAATTTTTCGTTGCCGGGAATTACAGACGCTAATAAAAAAACTACGTCGTGCTCGCCGAGAGTTATTAATTTATTCTCGCCGCGGCTCATAGTTACGAGGCCGGAAAAAGGTTCGCCCTGACTTCCTGTAGTAATCACGACTAATTGATTATCTGAATATTTCCAAGTGTCATCGATTGAAATTATTACTTTGCTGTCGATTTTCAAGTAGCCCGTATCGCGCGATAATTCTACGTTTCTAAGCATACTGCGGCCGAGAAAAGCAATTTTTCTATTAAATCTTGCGGCTACGTCGGCGACCTGCTGAATTCTGTGAATGTTGCTCGCGAATGACGAGATAATTATTCTCCGGCTCTTATAAGTTCTAAAAAGCTGGTCCAAAGTTCCCGAAATAACTTTCTCTGACGGCGTGAAACCTTTTCTTTCCGCGTTAGTGCTGTCGGAACATAAAAGCATTACGCCTTTGTCGCCTTCTTCGGCAAAAGCTCCGTATTCTGTAACACGGCCGTCAACAGGAGTGCTGTCGAGTTTGAAATCTCCCGTATGAACGACACGCCCGAGCGGTGTATCAATCGAGATTGCAACTCCGTCCGGTATCGAGTGGGCAACAGCTATAAATCTCACAGTGAACGAGCCTATTTTTATTACATCACCGGCTTTAATTTCATGAGTTTCAGGTTTATAGCCGGGCAAATCGTCCATGAGTTTATTTTTTATCAAGCCGAGAGTTAATTGAGTTCCGTATAAAGGAGCCTCAAGACGCGGCATAACGTAAGGCAAAGCACCTGTATGGTCTTCATGGCCGTGAGTGATAATGATTGCGAGGATTTTGTCTTTGTTCGCTTCAAGATAAGAAATGTCCGGGACAATATAATCAATGCCTGGCAGTTCGCTGTCGGGGAATTTTAATCCGCTGTCTATAACTATAATTTCATCGTTATATTCGAGGACATACATATTTTTTCCGATCTCGCCGAGTCCTCCGAGCGGTATAAAATTCAGATGTTCTGAAGCGTTATTATTTCTGTTGCGGTTCTTTGAGTGTTTTTGAGTCACATACAAAGCCTCCTTCGTTAAAAAAATTTTATTTATATTTTTAACCCCCTGTTCGAGGGATTGAATTCTGAAATTTATTTTTGAGTATTTTGATTATTATATTATATTTTTTTACTTCCAACTTTCTACTTCCTAACTCCTACTTGCCTTTGATATAATTCGCTAAATTTCAAGATTTTTATTTAATTATTATTTTTTATGGAAAGAAATTAAAATGTTTACACGAGAAATTACAGTTCAGCCTTCGGACGTATCTTGTCAAGGAAATTTGAAATTAAAAAATCTGCTTGATTATTTTCAAAACACGGCAGGACTTGCAGTCGAAAATATCGAAGGCACTACGACAGATTTAATAGCACGCGGTTATGCTTGGGTTTTAACGCGCTACGATATTGAAATTATAAGCAAACTCCCCGCGCTTGACGAAAAATTTTTAATCACGACTTTTCACGACCCCTCGCACGGTTATAACACTCTGAGAGTTTTTGACGTTAAAGACTTAAACGGAAATTCTATAGCTTGGGCTAAAAGTTCATGGCTCTTGCTCGACCTCGCTAACATGAGACCCGTTAAAGCTGCCGCTCATCTTCCGGAAATTCAATCACGCGACGCAGAAGAAATTTCTCCGGATTTCAGCGAAATTAAAGACGATGAAGAAGCCGCGATATTAAAGAGCGTTGAGTTTCCTGTAAGATTTCATGATTTAGACTACAACTCTCACGTCAATAACGCTAATTATTTCGGCTGGGTTTTCGATGAGTGTCCTGTAGATTTAATGAAACGGGAATTAAAATCAATTTACGCTTCTTTCAGATCTGGAGCAAAATTCGGCGAAAAAGTTACATTAAATTATTCAAGTTTAGACGAAAATAAAAATATTTTTTCCTGTAGAATTTTACGCGAGGGAGTTAAAAAGCCCTGCGTTAATTTTATTTTAGAATGGCGGGAGGAAAATTAATTGAATATCGTTATCATTGGAGCCGGTGAAGTCGGACGAAACGTCGCAAGGACTCTTTCCGGCGAAGGCCATAATATTTATCTTGTAGAAAAGGACGAAGCCGCCGCTAAAAGTGCAAGTGATGAGCTTGACGTTCAAGTTATTCAAGGCAACGGAGCAAGGCCGAATATTTTAGCTCAGGCCGGTGTAGCTCCTTCGGGGGATGTAGATTTAGTTATAGCCTGCAGCAATAGAGATGAAGTCAATATGCTTTCTTGCTGGATTGCTCACAGTGCGGGAGTTCCTAACGTAATTTCAAGAGTCAGAAGCCTCGAATTTACAGACAGCGCGGACTGGGGCAAAAAATTAGGAATTAACGCTATGATTTCGCCGGAACGTTCAATAGCGCGCGAAATTATTTCTCTGCTTGAGGTCAGTTCTGCAACTCACGCGGCTGAACTTTTAGACGGACGGGCAGCCCTTTACACTCTCAAAGTTTCAGAAGACTCTCCGCTCGTTAATATGGCATTGAAAGATTTAAGAACTAAATGGCCGGATTTACTTGCGGTTTTTGTCCACGTTGAACACGAAGACGGCGAGGCCGGAGTTCCTAACGGTTTTACGGTCTTAAAGGCTAACGATGTCTGTTATATCGTTACTTATAGAAAAAGCGCGGAATTATTGCAGGAAGTTTTTCACCCGTCGAAAAAAACTTCTCTGAAAAAATTATTTATTGTCGGCGGCGGAAAATTAGGAACTCAAATAGTCCAAGCCGTTAAAAAAGATTTCGGCAATGTAAGTTTGAGACTAATCGACAGCGACCCCGAAAAATGCGCGAAATTATCCGAAGAATTAGGCGAGGCTCTTGTCTTAAACTGCGACGGAATAGACAAAAAAGTTTTGAGCGACGAGGGAATTGAAGAAGCTGACGCTTATATTGCCGCAACTGACAGCGACGAATTAAATATAATTTACTGCGCTATGGCCAAGTTAATGGGCGCGAAAAAAACTATTGCAATCGTTCAGCGCAAAGAATATCAGGAATTAACGCAGGCAACTCCCGTTGATGTTATCGTTGACCCTAACGAGGCATTAGCAAGTTTAATTTTGAGGGTCGTTCACTATCCGAGACACACGAAAGCATTTTCTATCATTGAAAGAATTAACGCTGAAATGCTCGAAGTAGTTTTGCATGAAGACAGCGAATTAATCGGAAAAACTTTGGCTCAGTTAAAACTTCAGAAAGGCGTTGTCGTTGCTTTGCTCGGACGCGGCGAAAAAGTTTTAGTTCCTACAGGAGCAACGGAATTATCAGCGGGCGACAGAGTAATTTTATTTGCGCTTACTTCAATGATGCCCGAAGCCGCAAAATTATTCGGAGCTGAAATAATATAAAATGAGAATTAAAGCAGTCTTAAAAGTTTTATCGTTTATAAGTTTTATAGTTGCGCTTGCTATGATGCCGCCGTATTTTTTAGCACTTTTTGACGGTTCTTATGATGCTAACGCTTTCGCTTATTCGATAATTGCGAGCATTACGATGGGTGCGGTTTTATCATTTATTTCGCGTAATAATTTATTTAATTTAGGGATACGCGAGGGCGTAGGCATAACGGGCTTTTCATGGATAGTTGCATCAATGTTAGGTGCTCTGCCTTATTGGCTGTCGGGGGACGCGAGTTATACAGACGCATTTTTTGAAACTATGTCCGGCTTCACGACTACGGGCGCGACGATTTTCGCGGAAATTGAAGAACTGCCTCGCGGTCTTTTATTGTGGCGGAGTTTAACTCACTGGATGGGCGGAATGGGAATTATAGTTTTAAGTCTTGCAGTCCTGCCTTTCTTAGGAGTTTCGGGAATGGAAATGTATAAAGCTGAAGTTCCCGGAGTTACGGCTGAAAAAATTACTCCGCGACTTCATCAAACGGCTATAAGATTGTGGAGCATTTACATAGCTTTGACATTTGCCGAAACAATTTTATTATTATTCGGCGGAATGAGTTTATTTGATGCCTTTGCTCATTCATGTTCGACGATAGCGACCGGCGGATTTTCAACGAAAAATAATTCTATAGCATATTTCACGAGCCCTTATATTCAATGGGTAATAATATTTTTTATGTTTGCTTCCGGTGTGAATTTCTCGCTTTATTTCATGCTGCTGCAAAAAAAATTCCGGGATTTTTTCAAGGACGAAGAATTACGGGCTTATTGTGCTATCACGGTTTTAGCGGCGTTATCGATGTCAGTAACTTTATATTTTGCCGGAATGTTTAACGGCATTGAGCACACTTTGAGGCGGACATTCTTTCACGTTATCAGCGTAATGACAACTACAGGTTTTGTAGTTGAAGACTATAACCTTTGGCCTGAATTTACGAAATTTATAATTATAATTTTAATGTTAATGGGAGCTTCCGGAGGCAGTACTGGCGGGGGCTGTAAAGTTTCGAGATTTTTAATTTTAGGTCATCAGCTTAAGGCCGAAATATCGCGTCTGCTTCACCCTCGTGCAATTATAACGGCGCGAATGAACGGCCAGCCTATACCGCGCGGAACTTTGCAATCATCAACGGCATTTTTTATTCTTTACTCGCTGCTTTTTGCTGGTGCAACGTTAATAACTACTGCTTTCGGCATTGATGTTTTGACGGCGTTCACGGGAGTTTTAACATGTTTAAGCAATGTCGGTCCCGGATTAAACGCTCTCGGACCTGTAGAAAATTTTGCTTGGCTTCCGTCTGCTATAAAATGGCTTTTTTCTTTCTGTATGTTAGCGGGTCGTCTCGAATTATTTGCGGTAATTTTATTAATTTTACCCGGCACTTATAGAAAATGAACTGTAATAAAATTTTAATTAAAATCGAAAACTTTAAGAAATCTTTATCAAAGTTTGAAAATGCCGATTTTGCTCGTAATGATCTAAATGATTTTTATTGCGAGGGTATTTTGCTGCATTTTTCTTTGACTTTTGAGCTTGCATGGAAAGCGTTAAAAGAAGTTATGAAACTGCATAAAATCTCTGAGGCTGATACTGGTTCTCCCAGAGAAATTTTGAAAATCGCTTATAAGACGGGATTTATTAATGATGAAAATTTATGGCTTCTTATGGCTGACGCAAGAAATATTTTATCGCACGTCTATAACGAAGATAATGCTCAGGAATATTTTAATTTGTTACGAGATGATTTTATCCCGGAACTTAAAAAACTTTTGCAAACTTTAGAAACAAAAATTACGGGATTAATATAAAATGTCTTGGACAATAGAAAAAATAAAAAATGAACTCTCAAAATTTGCCGTCAAGTATGATATTCAAAAAATAATTTTGTTTGGATCGAGAGCCAGAGGCGACAACGATGAACGCAGCGATATAGATATAGCTGTGTCGGGCGGCGATTTCTTAAATTTTTACGCGGACGTTCAGGAAAATTTCCCGTCATTATTAAGTTTTGATATTGTGAACCTTGATAAAAAAATTTCTCTCGAACTTCAAAACGAAATTAAAAAGGACGGTTTGCTTTTATTCAGTAAAGAATAATAATTGAAGAATAAAATTTTAATTTCAAAATTATTTTCGTGAAAAGTTTTGAACGCTGAAAAATTTTGAGATTTTTGTAGTTGAAAAAGTAGTTGAAAAAAATTAATTCTCCCTGAAAATTAACGGGAGAATTTTTTAACGCAAAAATTATAACATAACATTAAAATATTAAAAAAACTGCTAAAATTAGAAGCAAAAAATTTCTCGCTAAAAATGGAGCTGATTTTAATTTGACATATGAAAATAAAAAAAATAATAAGCATCGAGTGAAAATTCCTTTGCGTTTACAGCTTATTTCATTCTTCAGCGGTGCTGCTACAATGATTTTAGAACTTGCAGGCTCTCGAATGGTCGCGCCGTTTTTCGGGACTTCTTTAATAGTCTGGACTGCTTTAATCGGAATAATTATGACGAGTTTATGTTTAGGAAACTGGCTCGGAGGTTCTATAGCTGACAGAAATCCTAACGGGAAATTATTAGGACGTGTTTTGATTTTCGCGGCTGTAATAATTGCTGTAACGGCTTATTTAAGCAACTATGTTTTAACAACTTTGCAGGGCTTAAACTTAAATCTTTATATGTCGTCAGTGTCGGCATCGTTAATAATTTTTGCGCCTGCGAGCATGTTATTAGGAATGGTATCGCCTTTTGTTGCTCGTCTTGCAATGCAGACCGTAGACTCTTCGGGGGGTGTAGTCGGAAAATTATCGGCTTTGAACTCCGCCGGAAGCATTTTAGGAACATTTTTAGGCGGTTTCGTTTTAATTTCGTTATTCCCGTCCGGAGTTATCTTAATGTTCGTGGCAAGTGTCGTAGCTATGCTTTCAGTTTTTGCCTACACAGGAGCTTGGAGAAAAGTATTTTCAATCGTGATTTTTATATCTTTATTCGGCGGAGCGTTTTACGCTAAAGAACACGGGCTGCCTTTTTCGCTTATCGGAACTCAAATTGATACGGCTTATAATCATCTTTCAATCGTTGAAAGTATTGACAGACGAAACGACCGCCGAGTTAGAGTTTTAGTAACAGACCCTGACGCAGCTCAGTCATTAATGTACACGGATCACCCTTCGGAATTAGTCAGCGAATACACGAAATTTTATGATTTAGCTTTTCATTACAAACCAGACACGAAAAAAATTTTAATGTTAGGCGGCGGCGGTTATTGTGTTCCGCGATATTTGCTTGACGATCAGAGCCGTGATATTACTATTGATGTCGTTGAACTTGATCCGGGAATTACTCAGGCCGCACGCGATTATTTTTATTTGAAAGATGACGACAGATTAAAAATTTTTCACGAAGACGCGAGAACTTTCTTAAACCGCGCTTTTTCTGATGAAAATTTCGGGCAGTATGACGCGATTTTTATGGATACTTTTACGTCAGCGACTGTTATTCCTTTTCAATTAACGACAGTCGAGACAGCCGCAAGACTTAGAAAATTACTTAAGCCGGACGGAGCTTTAATCGTGAATATAATTGCATCAGTTTACGGGCCTAAGTCCGGAGTTTTTCACGGAATTTATAAAGCGTTTTCAAACTCTTTCACGACTATGATGATTTTTCCGGCAAACGCTCCCGACCCGAAATATGCCTACGCTCTTCAAAATATAATTTTAGTAGCTATGGGCAATACGGCTTCAACAGTTTCGCCGACACCTGACGCTAAATTTTCTAATTTGCTTGCTCATCAATGGCTCGAACCTTTTACGCCTGACAGCCATGTCCCGGCCTTTACGGATTCTTTTGCTCCTGTCGAAAGATACGCGCTAATTCAGCAGGATATTCATTAAAATGCAAGTAGGAGTTAGGAAGTAGGAATTAAAAAAATATGAAAAAAGAAAATAACTTAAACTTAAATAAAAATAAATTTATAGATAAAAACGCGCCTTTGCCTTTAGTCCCGGCGTGGATATTATTACCTTTGTGGTGCGTGTCGCTCGCTCTGCCTAATTTAATTTATTCGGGCGTGAGTTTTGCAGACACTCTTCACATTATTAAATGGACAGTTACGGGAGTTCCTGTAGCAATAGCTTTGTTTGTCGCGGGGATAAGGCTTGCAATTTACGGCCCGGAGCGTGTGAAAATAAAATTTGATATTTTCTCAATAATTTGGGCAATAATTTTAATTTACTGTCTTATTCAGCAATTTTGGGTAAAAATAAATTCTCCGACCGGTTACGCTCTTGAGATGACTTGCTTTGCTGCGGTCTGGGCGTTTTATGTTTTGACGAGTTCATCATTTCCCGACTGGGGCTTAAGAACTCTCATAATTCTTGGAAATGTCAACGCTTCAATTAATATTTTTTACGCTGAACTTCAAAGCCGACACATGAATAATCTTGAATTTTTACGCGGAACAATTTTTGAAGATTTAATCCCGTTAAATTCTTGGATTTTACCGACTCCGGGCAATTATATCGGAAACACTGCTCAGCAAAATATGTTCGGTTTATGGATAGCAATTTCAGTTTTAGGAGCGATTTATTTATTCGTCTTTGATGCTTTGAAAGAGCCCGAAGGATCCTTGAAAAGAAAATTAATTTCTATATCGAGTTTATTTTTTGCGGGCTGGGGTTCATGGGGCTTGATAAATTCCACGAGCCGCAGTGCAATTTTAGCATTATTAACGGGGCTTATAATTCTTTTTGTAATTGCGGCATTAAAATTTGAAAGACGCTATATAAAAAGATTTTTAACGATAATACTCTTGGCCGTGATAGTTTTCTCGATAGCTTTATCTATAGGCAACAAAGCTCAATTTATAATTCATAAAACTAAAGATATTATCGAAAATTATCAATCAATAGGAATGAGGCGCGGAATTTGGGCAACATCTTACGGAATGTTAAAGGCTAACCCGCAGGGTGTCGGAATAGGGCAGTATAAATGGCATTATCTTGACGGTCAGCGCGAGGCTTTTAAGATTTTTGACAACGCTGACTGGATGACTTGGCAGTATACCCATTGGGCTCATAATGAATTTTTGCAGTTTTTCTGCGAGGGAGGCTATATCGGAGGAATTTTATTCCTGCTGATGTATTCATTCTGGCTTTTTCCGGGTCTTATCGGATTGAAACGAAAAAAAGAAATTAACAGCAACGCCGTCTGGGCATTTGCTTTAGTTTCAGTTATAACATTCGCGGCAGTTTTCACCCGTCCTTTCCATAGAATTGAAAATATGGTGTGGATAACTTTGGCTTTTGCAATTTCAAACAGAGAATTTTTCCCGGCTCTGAAATTCAAAACTGATTTTAATATTTTGAAGTCAAATATTTTCGCGCGTTTTATCGGAATAATTTTCGTCTGCGCTTCTATAGCGGGCTGTGTTTACATTTGGAGCGGCATACGAGGAAATTATCTGCTTCGTATGGCTCTGTCTACACATCAGGAAAAAGTTCAGCTTTATTATCTCGAACAGGCCGAAAAACATCCGATAGTTTACGAAGAAACTATGAGGAATTTAGCTCATCATTATCTTCAAATAGGCGAGCAGACTAATAACATCGAGACTATTGCGAAAGGTTTTAATATTCTTTGGGAACAGTTCCACCGCGAGCCTCACAGCGAAGACATCGGGACATTATTAAATTTTGCCCAGAGATTTCAGCTTGAACCGATTTTGCGCGAATTAAAAGATTTATTCAAACCGGGAACTTATCATCTTCAACGTGTGCCGCAGATCAACAATAATAACGGACAAGTAATTAACGCTTTATTATTAATCAACGGGCCCGGCAGCGACGATGAGTAAAAAAATAGTTAGGAGTGAGGGGTTAGGAGTGAGGGGTGAAAAAAAATTTCATAATTCCTTACTTCTGACTAAAAGACAGGGATTTACCTTGCTTGAAGTCTTAGTGGCGGTTATGCTTACGGGAATGTTGACGGTTTTAGCTCTCGCTCCCGTAGCTTATACTGTCCGGCACGTTGTCGAAACTCAAACTGAATACGCAGATTTTTCAGCTTTAGCCCGGACTATGAATTTTATAATTCGGGATTTATCGTCAGCGATGAGGCTTTCCTCGAATGTTTTAATGATTGTTGACCATAAATCAAGCGGCGGCAATGAAGACGATTATTTAATGATTATGAGCACTTCGCCGACAGCGCAGAATTTACCTTCGGGGACTTTAATTTATAAAATCTCCGAAGGCGGAATTATGCACGGCAATGTTATTCCCGGCCTTTACAGATGGATTTTTCCCGGAAAACTTCCGAACACGATTAAATATGAAAATCTTGACGCTTCCGAAGGCCAGTTAGTTCTGCCCGGCGTTGATAAATTTTCTGTCGAAGTTCCTAAGGGCTCTCACGATGATGACAGAGATAAAGAATATTCGGGAGCTTTGCCGAAAGGACTTTATATAAAAATAGGACGAAACACGAAAAAAAATCAAAATTTTTCAGTGAATAATAATAACAATGCAAAAACTTTCAACGAATTTGAAGCGTATATTCCGCTCTCGTAAAAAAATTAAACGCAAAGCCTTCGTAATGGTCAGCGTTATGATGTTAGGCGTTATGTTAATTTCATGCGCTACGGCTTTTGCGTGGTTCGTCCGTATGCAGATCAGGAGCGTAGGCCAAGAACGCGACGCTCTAACTAAAAGAAGCATGGCCGAAGTCGTAGTTAATGCTATAAGCGGAATTTTAGGAGAATTGAACGGCGACTATGACAGCCCTACTCAAAGATGGTATCAGCCTTTTATAATTCCGTTTGAAGATTTAGGAATTTGGGTTCTGACTGTTACGCCGCTTGATGATAAAATCCCTATAAGAAATTTATTTTTGCCTGACGGAAATACTTTAAGGCATGAATTTGAACTGCCGCTTCAAACTATGCTTGACAAAATCGGCTATAGAAATATAGAACTGCCTCTGCTTGATTTCTTAGACAGGAATACCCGTCCGAGGGTCGGCGGAGTTGAACGTGAAGATTTTATTAACCGCGGACCTTACGATATTTCGGAGTTATTAATTCTTGCGCCTGAAATAAATTATGAAATTCTTTACGGCAACGGAAGCGATTTAGGCATAGCGGATTATTGCACGGTGTTCAGCGAGGGAAAAATTAATTTGAATGTCGCTCCTGTTCACGTCATGGAACTTTTGCCCGGCCTTGACGAGCGCGGACTTGCTCAAAGAATTGCAGAAGTCAGGCAGGAAGAACCGATAACTAATTTTAAGGACGTTCAGAATTTGCCCGGAGCTTCGCCTCGAACAGCGACTTTATTAACGAACTTAGTCGGCTTCAAGAGCAGATATTTAGAAATAAAAATAGAATCTCTTTTAGAAAACGGAAGCAGAGGCGGAACTTCATTTAATATAATATTCGACAGGTCTACAAAAAAAATAGTTAGATGGCAGGAAACTTAAAAAGCAAGTAGGAATTAGGAGTTAGGAAGCAGGAAGTACAGAAATATGAAAAAATTTAATTTTGACTTAAAAAAATTTAATTTTGCTAAAAGTCTCAGCGGCCTCGCAGGCAGCAGACAGAGCGAAAATTTTGAGAATACAGAATTCCGGCGGATTTTCGATAAAACTGACATAATTCACGACAGAGAAAACGGAACTGAAGAAAAAATCACGCGGAAATCTTTACGTGTAATTTCGTCAAGCATAGGAACACGAAAAAATTTCGTTACTCTTGTACCTATGAAATCGCTTTCAATGGAAGAATTTACTTTCCCGTTCTCAAACTCTACGAAAATCCGCGAGGCTCTGAAACTTCAGGTTATGCCTTTCACAGCGGCTGGCGATATAGAAGTTTTTCCGGTCGTAACCTCAAAGGCAGGGCGCGGTGTCGGCGGCCTCGTGTGGTACGTTGCTCCCGATGAGTTAAATATCCCGGCTCCTCAAGGCGGAAGTTATAAAGTTTGGCCTGCTCCGTTGCCTTTTATATCGAAGCTGCAGGATAAAGGCGGCTCTGGGGTTACTATGTGGATTGACGAGAAAAATATTTCTTCAATTCTTTGGCAGAATAACAAGCCCGTTATGTCGCGCTGGAGAAAATATACGGATCAAAATTCGCAGGAAAAAGAAATAGCTTGGTACGATGAATACTGCAAAGCAAATAATCTTGAACGCGGCGGGAATTTTATTTTGAATGCCGGAGGAGATTATGACGATGAACCTGATGAAGATTTTGTCGAAATGATTTCCGAGAGCGTAAAAATCTGTCCGTGGATTTCTAACGTAAATTTATCGCGTATGGCTATCGAAGATGAAAGAGATTTAGCGCGTACTGTCGGACTTTTAACTGTCGCGGCGTGCTGGCTCTTAGCTATCGGAACTATAACGCTCGGAGCAAGTTTTTTGAGTTTAATTCAGACCGATAAACAAACTCAAGACATTAGAACACGCTCGGAAAATTTTTATATTCAAAATTTTGACCCTGAGCATAAAGGACGAATTTCAAATCCCGTAACTTTAGCAAGAAATAAAATCTCGGAGATTACAGGCGCGGGCGGAGACGGACACCCTTTTGAAGAAATTTTAGCGGACATGGGCGAAATTTTTGCAAATAATGATAATCTTAAAATCACTCTCGATACTGTACGTTACAGCGGAGAAGGTGTAGACTGCACGGGCTCGGCTCCGGATATGACTACGATATTAAATTTCCGCAGGGCTTGGAACGATTACGCCTCGACTGTCCAAGTCGATAACACTCAATTTGTAGCAGGCATAGGCTATCGTTTTGACTTGCGGGTAAGGTGGTGAAATTAAAATCATGGCATTAAATTTTGATTCAATCGTTAAAAACACTCAGAGTATAATTCGCGGAGAAGCACCCGGAAGCGTGAAATTTTTAGCGGCAGCTATGTTAATGCTTTCTATATGGGTCGGAGTTTATCTCGTTCATAACCGTACTATTCAGAGCCAAACTCAGCTTAACACACAGCAGGGACGATGGCGCACTCTTTTAATGTTAGCGAACGAATATAAATCTCTATCGCCCGAACAGCGCAAAAATTCAAATAAAAACGGCAATGTTGACGTTCCGGCAGTGTTTGCCCAAGTGTCTGAAAAAATGCAGCTTGGAAGCCGCGTCAATAGAATTACTCCTGACGGCGTTAATCAATCTGTAGAAATTAACAGGCTATACGCTGAAGAATTTGCTGAACTTCAAAAACAGTTAGCTTCGCGCGGTGTAAGATTTATAGCTGCTGAACTCCGTGCTCTTCCGGCAGGCACTGAAAGATTATTCACAATTTCGGCGATAATAGGACCGATAAATTAAGCAGGAAGTAGGAAGTTTATGAAAAAATCTTTAATTAAATTAATAAAATTTTTATTATTTATTACGGCGTTTTTTTATGCTGTTTATATATTTTTACCTTGGGCTTCAATCGGACGTTTTGCTATGTCAATAGCTCATAACAGGCTTGAACGTCAGGGAATGAGATTAAATTACACCGATGTAGCAGGCGAAGACGGCGGCTTCACAGTAAATAATTTAACTCTTAACGGCGCGGCGAATATTTCAGTAAGTTCAATAACTATAAAACCTCAGTTTTTAGCGAGCGTTTTAAGTCTTGCTCCGGTCTGCGATATTAAATTTACGGGCGCGGGAGTAAGGCTCGGACAGACTTTGAACTTCGGCGACGGAGGATTTTTATTGACTGCAGGACGTTATGAAATTCTGCTTGAAAATCTCAAAACTAACGGCGATTTTGCTCTCAACGGTTTCGTTACTTTTAATTTAGTAACTATGAAACTCGGACACTCTGACGCGAGGCTCGATGTTCCTGAAAATTTCGCTCAAAATATGGGAATGTTGAAAAACTTTCTGCCGATAGTTCAAGAGGGCGACAGATGGCATTTGCGGAGGAATTAAAAAATGTTTGAGAAATTCAAAGATGCTTTGTCTAAAATAAAAATTTCAGATTTAAGTTTAAGGCGCGGTCTTCCTAAAAAGAAAATAGTTCACGAAGAGGGCGGAAAAATTTATAAAACTTGGCTTTTTATTCTTCCTGTTCTTTGCGGCTTGGCCTTAGGGAGACTTGCGAGTATTGTTTTAGGCTTCGGGCTCGGAGCTTTTACAGGCACTGCAGGAGAAATTAACGCTACTGTAACAAACGTCAGCGATACTGCGGCAGTTATTGATAATCAGCGCGGACTTGACGGATTTATAGCGGCTAATCCTTTTCATATATCGCCGGTTAATCCTGAAAGCGAAAACGCTAAGAAAGATGATGACGAACCTAAAAAAGTTGAAGCTCCCGACACCGGCCTTAAAGATTTAATTTTGCGCGGAACTTTGCCCGGCGTAGGAGCGTGGGTCGAGAATAACAATAATTTAATTTTATTGCTCGTCGGGAAAAATATCGAAAATTATAAACTCACGAGCGTTACTTATTCCGAAGCAGTTTTTAAGCGCGGTCAAAATTCCGTAACTAAATTTATAACTTACGGACCTTTAGGCGAGGGCACTAAGAAAGCCGAAGCTCCGAAAAAAGCTCCTGTTGCACAAGCTGCTCCCGCTCCGTCCGATAACAGTAATAATGTAGTCGCGGCTGTACCGGGAGGCCAAGAAGGCGAAGTTTCAAGCGAAACAGTTAATCAGCTCGTTCAAAATCCTTTTGACGAACTTAAACGTGTAAGAATTAGACCGAGTGAAGCCGCAGGAGGTCTCGAAGTTCAATGGATACAGAATGATAGCATCTTAAAAAAATTAGGCGTTAAGAAAGGCGATGTTATACGCTCCGTCAACGGCATTCCTTTTACGAATATGGGCGATATAGCTAACTCTATTAACTCCCTCATGAACAGTGAACGCTTCGATGTCGAAGTTACGAGAGGCGGAAAAACTGAAGCCCTCCGTTATGTCGTACGATAGTGAGGAGTGAGGAGTTTTTTTCTCGCGCTTAGCTTGATTATTAAAAGAAAGTCTAAGCACGTGCAAAGGCTTTTTTAGGTGAGGGGTTAGGGGTGAGGGATAAAAAATCAAGTAGGAGTTAGGAAGTAGGAAGCAGGAGTGAAAAGACAAAAAAGACAGGGCTTTACTTTAATGGAAGTTTTAGTTGCTGTAGCTGTTGCAGGGCTTGTTATCACGGCGGGATTTCGATTGATCGGAATGTCTTACAGATTAATGTCCGAAATTGAAGCTGAAAGAAGTTTAATAGACGCGGCTCGCGAAATTTGGCTGAGATTTAGAATTGATGAAGATATGCCCGATAACGGTACTGATGATAAAAAAAATATTTCGTGGCGCAGCGAAAATGTTTCCGTGCCGGTTGACGATTATGAATTAAAATTTAAGCGTGTTACTATAATCTTACCGGATAATAGAACAACTGTTATTTATGTTGATGAATAATTTTTAATATTGTTGTAAAATTACGTATTAAAGTTCTGTAAAATTACGCACTAATATAATTTAATATTTAGCTTGACAGGGGATGGTCTGAATTTGATTTTGAAACATAAAGAATTTTTATTCTTAACTATAATTTTTTCTATAACATTAACAACATCGGGCATTGAGGCCGCTACGAGGCGGGCTAACCGCAATGCTAATAATAATGCGGCAGCAGAAGCAGCAGCTGATGAAATTCCCTCCGGCGAAAATATGACAGCCGAAGATGAGCAGAGTTTAGTCGAAGCTGCCCAGATTATGAAACGCTCCGGCCTCGTTCAATTTAACTTCAAGGATATGGATTTAGTACGCTTCGTGCGTTTTATGTCTGAAATTCTTGACGAAAATATTATCGTGCCTCCTAACGTCAACGCTAAAATAACGATAATTTCTCCTCACCCGGTTACTATTAGAGAGAGCCGCGAGGTTATGTTATCGACGCTTCAAATGTATAACTTCTCGCTTCAAAATATGGGGAGTTATTCAGTTGTACGTCAGGGCGGTGTAAGTCCCTCGCCTAATGTTTATAGAGGGCGTTCAGGTCCCGGCTTCGGTGAAGAAACTGTAACGTATATCGTTCCGCTTGATTATGTCAGCGTTGAGAGCGTTATTCCGGCTTTACAGCAGGCTATGGGTCAGGCTATCATAGCTTTACCCGTAGGAAACGGCCGCGATATTATGCTTCAGGGACGCGCAACGGACGTTAATAAAGGCGTTCAATTACTGCGCACTATGGACACTCCTCAAAGTGCGAGAATTAGCCGGACTTTTGATATTGTTTACGGAGACCCTACGACTGTAGCGGCTCAATTAAACGCTATTGCAGGAACGAGCGGGCCCCTGCAGGGTTTGAACGCTATTGCTGACGTTCCGAGTAAAAAAGTTATCTTAGTCGGAAGCCGCAGTGCTATTGACCAAGCCTCAAGAATTATCAAAGAATTAGATATTGACTCTAAGATCGGCGATTTCCATATTTATAAATTGAAAAATATTGACGCTACTGTAGCTTCTGAACAGGTTGCAAAAGTTTTAGCTTCAACTGCTACGATGCTCGGCTCTGACGCTGCTAAATTCCCTGCGACTGTCGTCCCGGATGTTGCTACTAACAGTTTAATTTTTGCGGCTACTCAAAGACAATTTGACTCGCTCGTGCCGATTTTAGACGCGATTGACATTCAGCCCCGTCAGATTTTATTGCGGGGATTTATCGCTGAAATCAACGTTACAAACCTTGAGAACAACGGCATAGACTGGTCAATAGTCGGCGGTAAAATGTGGGATAATTTGCTCTTAGGCGGCAATATGTCATTAGGAGAAGGTTCAGTGCCTTCAACGTTCATGACATGGTTCAATGACTTATCGAAACGTGAAGAACTTTTAGACCGTAACGGCTCGACTTACACCGTAACTAACTATCAGCCTATGGCTTTAATGTACGCTACGATTGATTTATTGAGGCGTTATAATGCCGTAAATATTCTTTCAGTTCCGCGCTTAATGTGTACGGATAATAAAGAAAGTTCGTTCCAAGTCGGCCAGGTTATTCCGGTCTTGAAAGGCGCAACATCTGAATTAGCAAATCCGACCGCTATTCAAAGCAATTATGACTATAAAGACACAGGTTTAACTCTCACGGTAACGCCTCATATTCGCTCAGGAAATTTAGTTGCTATGGATATTAAACAAACTACTGAAGACGTTATGACAGCTGCAGGAGTTCCTACACCGATAACTTCAAAACGCGAAGTTGTTACTTCGGTTGTTGTCGGAGACGGTGAGACAATAATTTTAGGCGGTATGATTAAAGAAACTGAAAAATCAATGAAAAGACGTGTTCCCGGACTTTCTTATATTCCTTTAATCGGCGGTTTGTTCCAGAAAGTTTCAAAGGAAAAAGAAAAAGTCGATTTCGTTATTTTCTTGACACCTCAAATTATTGAAGACCCGAACGAGATGAGAGAAGTTACTCTGCGCAACGCTGTATTCTCTAATACTTTCGGTTCACGCACTAATAAAGACGCTATTATAAGTCCTGATATAAGCCCTGTTGAAAGCGACATCGACAGAAGATTTAGAGAAATGTATCAAAAGAGTTTAAGGAGAAGATAAATGGCGGAAAATACTAAAACTTTGCCGCCGCTCCCTGAAGCTAAAGAAGTCTCAAGCCTTTTGCCCGACGGCATGGGGCTTGATATTTTACGTCAGGCGAGAATAGTTCCGTTAAGAATTGAAGACGGTGTTTTAATTGTCGGCGCGGTGGATTATTCCTCATGGAGCAAAGCCCAAATGTTAGGGACTGCCTTAGGTTTTCCGATTGATTTAGAAATCCGCGAAGAAAAAGAAATCAGCGATTTATTAAGAACTCTCTACGATTTAAGAAGCGTCGCCGCTGATGAGGCAGCTAAAAATATCGAAGGCATTGACGACATTGACGATTTAACCCGTGAAGACGTTTTGAGCGACAGTGTTGACGTTCCTGTTATAAGACTTGTCAACGGGCTTTTTGTTGACGCTTTAAGACAGCGCGCTACAGATATTCACGTTGAGCCTTACGAAGATGAAGTTTTAATCAGATTTAGAATTGACGGTGTTCTTCAGGACAGATTAAGGCTTCCGCGTTCTAATCAAGCTCCTTTGACGAGCCGTATTAAAGTTATGTCCCGAATGGATATAGCCGAACACATGGCACCGCAGGACGGACGTATAGGAATTACTGTCGGCGACAGGGCTGTAGATATTCGTGTCGGTCTTGTTCCTACTCAATACGGCGAAAGAATTGCTATGCGTTTATTAGATAAAGGACACGGCTTGATGACACTCGAAGATTTAGGCATGGAAAAACGCGAGCGCGACATAATGAACGATTTAATTCACAGACCTCACGGAATGATTTTGTTCACCGGTCCTACAGGTTCGGGAAAATCTACAAGTCTTTACGCAATTTTACAAGCTCTTGCTCGTCCCGAAGTTAATATAATTACAGTTGAAGACCCCGTTGAATATGACCTGCCGAGCGTCTCTCAAATTCAAGTTAATGAAAAAGCCGGAGTAACTTTTGCGTCAGCTTTGCGTTCAATTCTGCGTCAAGACCCGGACATCGTAATGATCGGAGAAATGAGAGACTTTGAAACTGCTCACATCGGAGTTCAGGCTTCACTCACGGGACATTTAGTTTTATCGACACTTCACACAAATGACTCGATTAGTGCAATAATAAGACTTGTTGATATGGGCATAGAGCCTTATTTAGCCGCAAGTTGTATGATCGGAACTGTCGCTCAAAGACTTGCAAGGCGTTTATGTCCTTATTGCCGTAAAGAAATTACTCCGCCCGCAATGATGGCCAAGCAGGGACTGAAAAGGGCGTTTGCTCCCGTAGGCTGTGATAAATGCCACAACACAGGCTATAAAGGACGTGTCGGACTTTACGAGCAGTTTGTAATCAACGAGGCTATTCAAGAAGCATTCGTGAGTGGTGCTCCGGCCTCAAAATTAAGAGATATTGCACGCGAGAGCGGCTTTAAGACTTTATGGGAAATCGGCCTGTCCGCTGTTCAATCGGGATTGACTTCGCCTGACGAATTAGCAAGAGTTGCCGGTGAAGACTAATTTTTAATTATAAGTTAGGAGGGATTAGCAAGGAATGAAAAAATTTTTTTTAGCGTTAAGTTTTGTGTTTATATTTTCGTTATCTGCACTTGCTGACGGCCAAAAAGATAATGTTAAGATTGAAGAAAACCGCGCTTATTTTCCGCCGGTTATCATGTATCACGACATAAAAACAGAAGCACATGATAAATTTGATGTTCTTCTTGAAGATTTCTGCGCTCAGCTTGACTGGCTCAAAGAAAATAATTACAAAACTCTTTCAATGGAAGAATTTGTGTCGATTATCAAAAAGGCAAAACCTTTCCCTGAAAAATCTGTTTTATTAACTTTCGATGACGGTTACAGCGGAATTTCTAATTATGCAGTCGAAGAACTTAAAAAACGCGAAATGAAAGCAACGTTCTTTATTATTACGGATATGCTCGGGGTTTTCAGCACGAGATACGCTCACCTTACGAACAGGCAGTTAAAGGAAATTGCAAAAAGTAATCTCTTTTCGATAGGCTCGCACTCGCTCTCGCACCCTCATCTTTTGGAATTAGATGAAGACGATTTAGAAGACGAGATTGAAGACTCGAAAGAATTTCTTGAAAAATTAACCGGCAGAAAAATTTTAGCATTTGCTTATCCTTACGGCGAATATAATGAAAAAATTATTGATGAAGTAATTGACGCAGGTTATGACGCGGCCTTTGTAGTTCAAAACGGTTCGGCCTGCGGCTATCCTGCGCGTTATTCCATACCAAGAATTTATATGGGATTGGATTTGTGCAAAAATAATCAGGAACTTTTCAAGAAGTATATTCAGGATTATAAAAATATGCCGCCGGAAGCATTTGAAGAACGTTTTGAGCCGCTCCCCGTTGATGCTGATTGGTTTGAAAAAAATAAATAAAAATGCCGTACTTTAATTATTCGGGTTACGACCCTAAAGGAAAAAATACTAAAGGAACTGTCGAGGCCGGGTCATCAATTCAGGCTGTCGATAAACTCACTGAACGCGGAATTGTTGTCGTTGACATAAAACTTGCTGAAGAAAAAAAAGGCGGTAAAGTTAAAATTAAATTACTGCCTCTTGAACAGCATATATTTTTCTGCAGGAGCGTTGCGTCTTATCTTAAATCGGGTCTGCCTCTTGCTGACAGTCTTAGAATTATGTCAAAACAAACCCGCGACAAAATCATGAAGCCCGTTATGGAAAAAATTTTAGCGGAAGTCGAAAGCGGCAGAAAATTTCACACTGCTTTAGCTGAGAGCGGAGCATTTCGTGAAAGTTTATGGCGCGTTGCAGAGTCCGGAGAACAGAGCGGAACTTTAATTTCAGTTTTGACGGAAGCTGCTGACGAGTTCAAACTTGAAGACGATCTGCAGAGAAAAATACGCGGCGCAATGACTTACCCTGTTATCATGATGGTTGTAGGCGTTGGTGTTGTGTCGTTCATGATTACTTACGTCGTTCCTAAAATTTCGGATTTGTTTGCGGATATGCACCAGACTTTGCCGCTCCCGACAAGAATTTTAATAGCTATGTCGAACTTCATGGTAAACTACGGATTATATTTAGTAATTGCTCTGATACTCGGCTATTTGTATATGAAACATAAAGGAAAATCCTTAACTTTTCCGGGTATGAAGGGAATTAGAGACCAATTAAATTTAGCTCTCGTTATGTCGCATATTGCTACGCTGTTAAAATCCGGTATCCCTTTAGTTTCAGCTTTGAAAATGGCTTCGTCAATGGATATTTATAAACAAAGATGGCTCGACGCTGCCGAAATGGTCAAGGCCGGACATAAATTCGACAGGGCTCTCGAAAAAATCGGAATGCCTGAAGAAACTGTCGCTGTCGTTCGTGTCGGCGAAATGGGCGGAGACCTGCACGGGGCTTTATCAAACGTTTCGGATCAATGCCGGGAAATGGCTCAGGCAAGAATGGAAAAACTTTCGACTTTGCTTGAGCCTATTTTAGTTTTGTCGCTCGGTCTTTCAGTAGGATTTATAGTCCTTGCGATTATGACACCTATCTTTAGTCTTGCAGGAATTGTTAAATAGTTAGGAGTTAGGAGTTAAAAAAATCTTCCTAATTTCTTATTTTTTTGCGAAAATTTTGCCTCTCATGAAAATAACTCCATACATCAACAGGAATATTAAAACATTCCTAATTCCTAATTCCTCACTCCTAATTAAATTACAACCGCCGCCGCTTCCGTTACCGCCCGTACTGCTTCCGCCGTCATTCGAGTTTTTGGAATTTTCTGTCTCGCTCGCTAAAGTATTCAGGGCTTCAAGATCGCTTTCTGTAGCGTCAGCAGTTATAAAAGCCGTGCTGTAATTCTTTCCGGCCTCGAGATAAGGCACTACAGACATATCAGCGGCATTTCCTGTTATTTTTGTTACAGGATTTCCCTCAGAGTCAAGGAAAAATGCGTCGCCTTCCTGCCCGGCAGAGTCAGCTAACGAAATACCCGATAATTTTGCGGACGTTTTTCCTCTCGAAGCATGAGCGTTAAAATATTCGACTGAAGGCCAAAAATTTAATTTTCGTCCCGGAGTCAAATTCCTTAAATTTATTTTCAATTTGAAAAATCCCGTTGCGTTCGGTGCCATTGTCGGCAATACTGAAGCTATTACTACGCCTTGACTGCCGGAAGAATTTTCAGCGGTTGCTAAATTTCCACCGACCTCGTCAAAAATTTCTTCGAGTTTTTCTGCTTGAGCGTCTAAATCTCCGTTAGCCGTGTCAATTTTTATATCTTCTGCCGATTTCAAATTCTCTGAAGCTGCTTTGACTGTGTCGAGGTCTACATCTTTATCATCAACTTGACTTTCTGTGAGACCCGATAATTTTTGAGCAGTCTCTTCGGTTTCTTGCTTCGAGGCAGGCTCAGGTGTTACGACTTTAGGCTGTACGGATAATTTTTCGTTCGCTGTCTTTAGTGCTTCGCTTGCTGTCGAACTGTTTTTAAGAATATCCGTTCCGGCGGGTTTTGTGGTGTCTTCAACTGTTCCGGATTGAGATTCTTTTTCAGCGTCTGATTTTTCTTCGGCTTTGTTAGTAACGGCTGCTTGAATTTCTTCGGGCTTTAACTGCGCTATTTCTTCAGCTTTCAGAGAATTATTGAGCGAGTTCACAACGTCAACAGCCGCCGATTGGGTTTCGGGGTCGCTGCTCTTTAAGACTTCAGTTATAGCTTGCCCGGCTTCGGAATTTGCTACGGTCTCATTCATGTTATTAACAAGCTCATCGGCCTGTTCTTGCGAAGGCGTTGTGTCTGTTTCAGGGTCGGGCTGAGTAGTACCGCCACCGCTGCCGCCTCCTGTACCGGGGTCAGGTGCTGAAGGAGGATTTGAAACAGTTATCGAAATTTCTTTTGATGTTTTACCGCCGGGATTTTCAGCGATAACCGCGAATTTATAAGTTTTAGACTCTGCTGTGCTTGAAACTGTACCGCTGATTAAATATTTATTTTCGCTGTCATTTCCCGAAAGTCCTGCAGGTAAATCGCCGCTGATTTTCCATGTTAAATTTACTCCAACCGCTGTTACTGTAACGCTCGCCGAACTGCCTTTATAAACATTTAGAGACGTTGACGAAGCAGAAAGTTCAGG
>CAMVMK010000027.1 GCA_947168585.1 uncultured Fretibacterium sp. | reverse complement strand
AAACTCTCCTTAAAAATTTATAAAATCTATCAAAAGTTTCTTGTGAGTTTATCACTCGCGCTTGAAAATTGCAATTATATTTTATAATACTCGGAGCGAATGAAACTGCGGATAAAAAATTTTTAAGAAAAAAATTCATGAAGTTTTGTGAGCACGAAAAAATTTTAAGATTTTTTGAGTGGAAAAATGAGTGGAAAAAATAAATTCTCCCGCGAATTTTTCAGGAGAATTATTTTGCTGATATTATAACATATGGAGCGTGAAAATTTATATAAAATGGAAAAATTTGATACTTTAATAATAGGCGGCGGCGCGGCAGGTTTAATGGCGGCAGTTAAAGCGGCTGAAAGCGGCCAAAATGTAGCTATAGCAGAAAAAAATCATTCACTCGGCGAAAAAATTTTAATTTCGGGCAAAGGACGCTGTAATTTTACGAACGCTGAACCAGATCTTAACGCTTTTATAGCTAAATACGGAGAAAACGGGAAATTTTTATATTCAGCATTCAGCAAATTAAGCCCTCATGACACAGTCGGATTTTTTAGGAGAATAGGAGTTGAATCTGTCGAAGAGCGCGGCAAAAGAATTTTTCCTGCTTCAGGAGGCGCGCAGAAAGTTCTTGACGCTTTGATAATGCAGTGCAAAAAATTTAACGTAAAAATCATGCGTTCAACTCCCGTCAAGGCATTAAAAGTTAAAAATTCTAAAATTCAATGCGTCATCACTGAGAGCGACGAATATTCTGCAGATAAATATATTATCGCAACGGGCGGAAAATCTTACCCTAAAACAGGCTCGACAGGAGACGGATATTTATTCGCTCAGCAGGCAGGACACACTATAACGAAATTATTTCCGGCTTTAGTTCCTGTAAGAACAAAAGAAACTTGGGTGAAATTAGCTTCGGGCTGTAATTTAAGAAATATAAGAATAAATGTAATTCTTGACGGTAAAAAAATTGATGAACGTTTCGGCGAAATGGAATTTACAAATTTCGGGGTCAGCGGCCCTATCGTTATGGATTTAAGTTCTCATGTTCCCGACTGGCTGGAAGGCGATAAAGAGCTTCAATTTTCTTTAGACTTAAAGCCTACGTTATCTCACGAAATTTTGACGGAAAGAATTAAGCGCGACATTCAAAAATTTTGGGACAAACGGAGATTTTTCGGGCTTGTCCGTTCTCTTGTTCCGTCTCAGATGATGAATTTAATCTTAGAACTTTCCGATATTCCTGAAGATAAACCCGTTGAATATATTTCAGACGAAGAAATTTCAGAACTTGCTGATTTGTTAAAAGATATCCGCATGAACATTAACGGCCTTTGGAGTTTTAATAATGCTGTAGTTACACGAGGCGGAGTGAGTTTGAAAGAAATAGATCCGGCTACAATGAAATCAAAAATCTGCGATAATTTATATTTTGCGGGAGAAATTTTAGACTTAAACGGACCTTCCGGCGGTTTTAATCTTCAAATTTGCTGGAGCACAGGTTACGTTGCAGGAAGTAGGAGTTAGGAATTAGTCTGCCTGTCGGTCAGACAGGGAAGTAGGAAGTATAAAAACAGGGAGGAAATTAAAAAATGATTTTAGTAATTGATATGGGCAACACAACAACGGTTGCAGGGATTTTCGACGGCGATAATTTAATTGCTCACTGGAGATTGTCATCAATTTTGCACACGGCTGACGAACTTGGAATTTATTTATTAAATCTGCTTGCAACGAAAAACATTAAGCCTTCGGATATTAAGGGCACTGCTTTTGCTTCGGTTGTTCCGTCATTGGATTTTTCGATGAATGAGGCAGTTAAAAATTATTTCGGAATTACTCCGCTTCAAGTCAACGCAAAAACTAAAATTGACATGAAAATTTTAGTAAGAAATCCTAACGAAGTCGGAGCGGACAGAATCGTCAACGCTGTTGCAGGCCGTGAAAAGTACGGATCGCCTATAATCGTAATCGATTACGGAACGGCTATAACTTTTGACGCTGTATCGCCCGAAGGAGATTATTTAGGCGGACCTATAGCACCGGGACTTCAGTCGGGAATTTCGGCTTTATTTTCAAAGGCCGCAAAACTCCCTCAAGTCGCTTTGGCAATTCCTGAGAACATAATTCCTTATAACACAGAGACAGCTATTCAATCAGGAATTGTCTACGGTAATGCAGGTTTGACCGACAGAATTATCGAAATGATGCGCGAACATCCGGGACTTGAAAAAGCAAAAGTTATCGCTACGGGAGGCCACGCAGGTTTAATGGCAAAAGTTTCAAAGAAAATTGACGTTGTTGACAGCTGGCTGACTCTCGAAGGATTAAAAATAATTTTAATGAAGAATGAATAAAATTCTTTCGCTTGCGCCGTTGGCTGGAGTTACAACGCTGCCTGTACGGGAATTTTTTTCACAGCACAGAGCGGACATGACACACACTGAAATGATAAGCTGTGCAGGTCTTGTACGCGATAACGCTAAAACTTTTGAAATGTTAAAGACTTCAGAATTTGAGAAGCCTTTAGTTATTCAATTATTTGCGCCTGACGAAAAAATTTTAGTTTCGGGAGCTTTGAAAGTTAAAAATTCCTGCGGAAATTTTTTTGCCTTCGGGATTAATATGGCCTGCCCTATGCCTAAAATCACAAAAAATTTTTGCAGAGCTGCTTTATTAAAACGTCCTGAAATTGCTTTTAACATGGTAAAAGAATTAAAAAAATTAAATTTTCCGGTCTGGGTAAAAATCCGAAAACTTGAAAAAGAAAACGAAACTTTGAATTTTATAGAAATTTTAGCCGCCGCAGGAGCAGATAATATTTGCGTTCACGGACGTACAGCGGCACAGCGTTATGAAGGAAGCGCGGACAAAAAAATTTTAGAGATTTCTGCGAAAAATTTTCCCGGTTTAATCAGCGCGAGCGGCGATGTTAAAACTATCGAAGATATTGACGAATATTTTTCTTACGGCTGTGTCTGCGTAATGCTTGCGAGAGGAGCAATAGCCAACCCGTTTTTATTTGAAGAATATCGCGGAATAAATAGAAATTCTGAAGAAAAAATAGAAATTTTAATAAATTTTGCTTATAGAGCTAAAGAACTTGCAGGAGAACATAAAGCTTTAATCGCTATGAAAAGATTTGCCGGAGCGGTGCTAAAATTTTCGCACGGTTCTGCCGATAAAAGAAATCAAGCATGTATGTCAACAAGTCTTGAGGAATTTATAAAAATTCTTAGCGGCTGAAATTTCCCCCATTAAATAATCATCATTAAAATGCTTTGGGAAAATATTTGGATTTGAAGCGGGATAAACATTGATAAAATACAAAAATGGCGCGGTAGGCAGGATTCGAACCCACGACCTAAGGCTCCGTAGGCCTTCGCTCTATCCAGCTGAGCTACTACCGCGTCAAAACTTGCTTATTCTTTAATGGCGGTGGGTGTGAGATTCGAACTCACGATAGAGTTATTAGACCCTATACTCACTTAGCAGGCGAGCGCCTTCAGCCTCTCGGCCAACCCACCATCGTTTTAAGCAAAACATTAAAATTATAACATGTTAGATTTTAGTGTCAAATTAAAAATTAATTTTACATAAAAAATATCCGGTATTCAATGGCACCCGAAGAATTTTGCTTAGTGCTGCTTCCTTCCAGACCTGACACGATTCACAAACCTCCGCCGCATTGAGCCGGATAGAAATATTTTATCACAAGTCTATTAATTCGCACCATATTGAATTTCCGAGTCTCATTCCGCGCGGACTTAAAACTATTCGTTCAGGGGATTTTATAAATAAATCTTCGGGCATTGAGTCTAAAATTTTTTTTGCTTCCGGCAATAAATCCTTGTAATTTACGCCCCATTTTGTTCTAAAAGCTAAAATAATTTTTTCGATTTTGCTTTCACGCGGAGATAATTTTTCCCGTTCGATTAAATTTTCATTAAAATATTTTGAAATTGAAGCAGGATTTTTATAACGAACTCCGTCAATATAACTCACTGCTGAAGGGCCGAGAGCTATAACGTTTTCCTGAGTCCAATACGCTAAATTATGTTTACATTCATTGCCGTCAGGAGAAAAATTTGAAATTTCATACTGAAAAAAATTTTTTCGCGGCAAATAATACTGGGCGTAACGGTAAAATTTATAACCGTCCTCGTTTAATTTTTCATTATCAAAATTTAGGGCTAAAGGAGTTTCAGGCTCGAGTGTTAATTGATATGTTGAAATATGCGAGGCAAATTTTATAACGGTTTTGAGAGAATTTGCCCATGTCCGCAAAGTTTGGCCGGGTATTGCAAAAATTAAATCGCAGTTTAATAAAAGCCCGGAATTTTTTACGAGCCTCATAGCTTCAAGAGCTTTTTTTGAATCATGAAGACGGCCTAAAATTTTTAATTCACCGTCATTCAAACTCTGAACGCCCAAGCTGACGCGAGTGAAATTATTTTCGAGAAAAAATTTTATATGTTCCGGCGTTAATGAATTTGGATTTGCTTCGGTAGTAGCTTCGATTAAATTTTCGAGATTAAAATTTTCGTTTAATATCCGCATTAATTCGTACCATTGGGAAATTTTTAAGATAGTCGGAGTGCCGCCGCCGATGTAAAGAGTTTTGATTTTAATTTTAGGATTAAGATTATATCTCTTGGCCTCAAGTTCTAAATTTTCGAGCCACGAATCTATTTTATTTTCATATCCGGCTAAGCTGTAGAAAGAACAATAGCAGCATTTTTTTTCGCAAAAAGGAACGTGAACATAAAGCGAATAAAGTGAGGGATTAGGGGTGAGGGGTGAGAAATTATTATTTTTATTCTGATTCATTTTTGAAAGTTAATATTATTTCTTTCTTTCGTTTTTATTTTTATTTATTATATCAACTATCAACTCAACACAACAGTAAGCTACCGCCACTTCTTCCTGCAGTCCTCCCAACCTGAATATTCCGCAGCCTTCAGGATTGCTTTTTACGGACAACTTTTGAAAATATTATGTTATCATATCACATATACAATTCATCTACAGTTTTAGAAGCGGAGCAGTTGTTATGTTAAGTGCTTTCAGTTTTTTAGCTTTGAGAAAACCATTTAGAAAGGAGATATAAAAATGGCAAAAAAAATATTCGGCTACGGGGATTTTTATTGCTGGAAATGCGGAAAAAATATCGAGAAAAATCACGATAAATGTCCTTTTTGCGGTGCATTTTACGATAAATTTGAAACTGCTGAAGCAAAAGGCGCGGGCGGTGTAGGCTGGTCAAATCAAGTTCATCACCCTTCTTTCAAGGCTTGGCATAACAGGAATAAAAAAGTTTTTCAAATTTGCATGATAATCTTCAGCTTAATAATAGGCGTAATTCTTTTTATAATTCCAGGCGAACTTGATTTTGACGCTGAGGGCTTAAAAATTTACGGCGGAGTCTTAGCTATCGTTTGGACAATAGATTTAGTTTGGTATTATTTCAACAATAAAAGCCGCAAAGATTGGGAAGGTATTGTCGATAGCAAAGAGTTTGAAGAATATACACGCAAAGTTAAAGACGATAAAGGAACTCACGTTGAATATCACACGAGATTTATAGTTAATTTCCGAAAAGATGACGGCAGTATCGAAAAACTCACGGAAATTGACAGCCCGAGCTGGTACAACTATCTTAATGAAGGCAGCAGAGTTCGTTATCACGGTCAAAAAGGCATGAATTATTATGAAAAATATGATAAATCCCATGATGAGATTATTCCGTGCGCCGGCTGCGGTTCGGGAAGAGACGCAAGAGAAAATTTTTGCGGACGCTGCGGCTGTATAATCTTAAAAGCTGAATAAATTTCAAGATTGCAATCGGGTTTTAAGCCCTCAAGCAATAAAAATTTTTTTCAGGAGGTATTTTATAATGCGCAAAATTTTATTAGCTCTTTTAGTTCTTTCGCTGTTAGCGTTTGCTTCAACGGCTCTTGCTGACGAGGCAAAAAAATTTGAGAGTAAAGTCCTCGATGTAGAACTCTCAACAAATCAAATTAATCTTTATGAAAATATCCCTTTCACTCAGGGATATTGGCGCGGTATGCAGCTCTATGCTCTTCACATGGATATTTTAGTTCCGGGCGGCAAAGGCCCTATGCCTTTAATCGTTTATGTTTCGGGCGGCGGCTTCATAATGGCTCCCAAAAATAACTGGATTCAGCAGAGAATGAGACTTGCTGAGGCCGGTTATGTTGTAGCGAGCATTGAATACCGTTATGCTCCGCTCTCAAAATTCCCGCTTCCTCTTGAAGACTGCAAAACTGCTATAAGATGGCTTCGTGCCCACGCTGATATGTATAACATTGACGTGAACAGAGTCGGAATTTTGGGCAACAGTGCTGGCGGTTATCTCTCTTCATTCGTAGGTTTAACTAACGGCATGAAAGAATTTGACAAAGGCGATTTTCTTGATTATTCGAGCGATGTCCTCTGCGCGGCGGATATTTTCGGAATTTCCGACGTTACTAACATAGGCATGGACTACGATGAAGAAAATCAGAAAGGCCACGCCTCAGCCGGTGCTACTGAAGCTCTTTGGGTTTTGGGAACTCCGACATTCGGAGGCAAAGACGGCGGAATTTTGGCTCACCCCGAAGAAGCAGCCTATGCAAGCCCGGTTACTTATGTCGAGAAAAACGCAGCTAATTTAGTTCCGATTTTATTAATGCACGGAGATGCTGATACTCTCGTCTCGCCCGGCCAGACTGATTTATTATTCCAAGCGTTGAAAGCTAAAGGCGCAGTCGCTGAACGTTACGTTGTCAAGAATGCTGCTCACGGCGGACCTTATTGGGTTCAAGAGCCCGTTATGAAAGTCATGGTTGACTTCTTCGACAAATATCTCAAGAAATAAAAATTTGAAACTGAAACCGTCGTTTTTACAGCGGCGGTTTTTTTATGAAATTAAATCTGAAAGTTCGTCAACATTTAAGCCTGCTCTAATTCCGAAACGTGTTAAAACAAAATCGTATTTCGCAGGGTCTTCATGACAAATTTTTTTGAAGCCTTCGGTTATTTCTATTGCTGTCCTTAAGTCGGCATTTTTTCGTTTTGTAAAACCTAACCTTGCAGCAATATTGTGCATGTGAGTATCAGTCGGGACAATTAAATCGCTTGGCCTTAAAACTTTCCAGCCGCCCGGATCAACGTCATCATGACGGACGAGCCATTTAAGATATAAAAAAATTCTTTTGCACGCGCTTCCGTCTTTAGGGGCAGTAACGAGAGAAAAAGCCCCGTCTTTTTTATTTTTAGAAAGTTTGTCGGAAAATTTATCGAGAGCCGCGAAAATATTTTTATTTGAAGTTTTCATGCAGTTTTCAAAAAAATTTTCGAGAGTTTCATTTTCGCGCAGGATTTTCGAGATATTAAATAATAAATTATTCATGTCGTCCGCAGTCGTAAATCTGTGCTTAAAATTTTCCGGAACGATATTAAATTTTTCATTCGAGATTAAAAACTCATGCGGCGACTCAGTCAGACACGACAAAACTTTTTCAACGCTTTTCATGATCTGCGCTACACGCCCGTAAGCTAATGACGATGCAACAAGCCCGACAATTTCTAAATCGCGGACATCTTTATATTTATATAAAAAATATAACGGATCGGGATTAATTAATTCTTTGCGCTGATAAGTGTAATAAAGTCCTTCAAGAAATGCTTTTAATTTTTCGTTATTCATTTATAAAAATAATGAGGAGCAAAGAGATATTTTTTAACTCCTAACTCCTCACCCCTCACTCCTAATTTTTTTATTCCTACCTGTTTGCGAGTTCTCGGTCAACGATATAAGTTCCGTGTTTGTCGCTGCCTAAAAATTCGAGTTTGCTGACGATGCTTCCGGTGTTGTCTTCTTCTTCCATCTGCTCATCGACATACCACTTTAACATTGAGAGAGTTGCATAATCTTTTTCGCTTGAGGCCAAGTCAACGAGTTTGTAAATTCTTGAAGTTACATACTGCTCATGAGAATAAGCCGTCTTGAATGCTTCAAGGGCATCAGCGTAACTTTCTTTAGCCTTTGCGATTTCCGGAATAATAACTCTTGCTCCGCGTTCGTAAAGATAATCGATAAATTTTTCAGCGTGTTCGACTTCTTCTTTATATTGTTTCTTCATCCAGTGAGCCATGCCTTCGAGTCCTGCATCCTCAAAGTAAGCTGACATAGCAAGATAAATATAAGCTGAGTCGAATTCTGCTTTAATCTGGTCGTTAATAGCCGCGACCATAGCGTCAGAAATTTTCATAAAAATTTCACTCCTGTTAATAATTTTTTTAGAAAGTTAGAATTTTTTTACTTCCTAACTCCTACTTCCTACTTATTTTTTCCAAAGTCCGTGCTTGTTGCAATATTCGCGGAGAGTTGAGTCTGATGTTGCGCAGCCGAATTCTGCTTCGGGCTGTTCGCCGGGCTTAAGGAATTTTTTGCAGACTCTATCGCCGTTAATGACTTCGATCCATTCGATATAATGATCATCGGCCATAGGGTGGGCAACGCTTCCGACTTTGACTTTTTCGCCGTCAAGAACGGGGACGTGTTTTTCCTGAGCCGCGTCGGTCGTATTTTCTTTGAGTTCTTTCATAGGTTCGCCGCAGCATGAAAGAGTGCCGCCTCCGACGTGCATAACTTCAACGATGTTTCCGCATTTTGAGCATTTGAAAACGCTTAATTTTTCCATAATTTTTTACCCCCTTAAATTTTTTCACGTAATATAATAAACTTAACTTAAAATTTTAGATAGAGATAAATTACGCAAAAGGGGCATTGAAAAATTCATGAATAGACGTTCAAGAGGTTTCACGCTTACGGAACTTTTAACGGCGTTAGTTATACATTCGTTTTTTATTTTGATGTTGGGCGGAATTTTTTACACGCTGATTTCATTCGGCTCGCGTTCTCAAATGACTATGACGGCGCGTGAACGGGGTCAGAGAGTTATTAATTATATTGACTCGCGGGTACGGCGCGCGGGGCTCGGAATGTGGAAGTTAGAAAAGTCAAGCGAAATTCGTGGAGCATTAGCACCTTTGACAGAAGGAAATGTTGCAAAAAAAGGATTTAATAATAATGACAAGACAGTTATAACTTTGCCCGTTATCGTTACGTATGATGATCAAGATGAGATTGCTACAGACGGCCTATATAACGATAAAATCAAGAGCGAAGACAACATAGTTCGCGGAAATGTTTTGACGCTTCTTTATGCTGAGCGCGAGACAGATAAAATTTTCATTATTAAAAACGGAGGCTATGCAAAAATGCCTTCAGAAACATTAACAACACTTCCTGATAATGCTAAAAAACTCAAAGGGATTTTTCAAACGATTCAAAATGCAATTTATGAATATTATGCAAGTATTCTTTCCGATAAACCTATTGAAACAATCCAAAGCGATGAAAAGCAAACAATTATTCAGGAAACTTTTGATGAATTTTGGAAAAAATTTTTGACTACAGGAATTACAAGTGCTTCAAAAAAATTTGATATAAACGTTTATAATTCAATTCCCAATAACCAATATGAAGCATTATTAAAATCATTTTTTAATATGTACGGAGTATTGGAAGACTTAAATAGTTCTGATGATGGACAATCTAATGCTTTGAAAAGTATGTTCAAGGATTTAATAACGTATATAAACACTCATGACGAAACGAATATTTTTATTCCTCAAATTACGTCAATATTAAAGCCGTATTCTACTTTTGATCCAGAATTTTCGCATATATTTTTAACTGAAGAATATAACGATTCAGGCAAAGTAAAAAAATATAAAGAATATCCCGGTTCACAATTTGAAGAAGCTGCGAAAAACGATAAGGGGCAAACCGACGATTTACGCAGTTATGCTGTTTTACGCGGTACGGGTTCGCCGGTAATTGTGAATAAAACTTCTCTCAATTTAATTTCTTGCGATCCTGTTTTGTCCGGCGATGAATTACTTTATCTCAAGAGCGTCAGAGTTTTCGCTATGAATCCAACAGACTACGACAAAAAGCACGGACAACAGCTCCGGAATTTGAAAGTTCAAAAACTTGACGGCAAAGACTGGGGAGACGTAAATCCTTATCAGCAAGGAATTTTAGAAATTTACGCTGAACTTAATACAACGGAAAGTATTTTAACTGTTTGGGTATTATCAACCGGAGGCCGCGACAACATGACCCACGAAAAGCCCGCAGATTGGCCGGGACGCTGGCGTGAAGAAGGCGACAATAATGATTATAAATATTTTGTTACTTATGTATCAAAAGGAACTTGGAAATTAAATAATTTGCCTGAAAATTTCACTTGGGATTAATAAAAAAATCTCTATGTTAAAATAATTATTAGGCGAGGCGTCCGCTTTCATAGGGACGAGGGTCGCGTGGGACAACTTATGACTCTCCCTCGCCGGGGTAACTTTTTCTTTTTTCTTGCAATTAATTATAACACTATTGCTTCGAGTTTATTAAAATTCCCGCTAATGCTTCGTCAATATGAGAAACTCGGATAATTTTTATTCCCGAAAATTTAATTTGTTCATGAGAACTTACTACAGCTGTGTGAAATCCTAAACGCGCAGCCTCTTTCAATCGCATGTCTATTCTTGTAACCGGTCTGATTTCTCCCGCAAGTCCGACTTCTCCGAGCCAGCATGTTCCGGGCTGTAACGATATATTTTTCAACGCCGAAGCTATTGCCGCGCAAGCCGGTAAATCCGCCGACGGATCCTGCAGACTTAAACCGCCCGCAACGTTTATATATAAATCATGGCCGTTCGTTGAAATACTGCAGCGTCTGTCAATTACAGCGGTTAATAATTGAAAACGGTTTAATTCTATTCCTCGCGATGTCCGTCTTGGATACGGGAAAACTGTACGAGCCGCTAAAGTTTGAATTTCAGCAGCCAAAGGCGTGTTGCCCTCAAGAGCTATCGTCATAGCAACGCCCGGAACTGCTGAGTCGTCCCTGTTCCAATACAGGCCGCTTTTATCTGTAACAGGCACTAAACCGTCCTCTCGCATTTCAAAAATTCCAAGCTCGTCCGTGCTTCCGTAACGGTTTTTTACAGCACGTAACATTCTATAAGCTGAATACCCCTCGCCCGAAAAATTTAACACCGTGTCGACCATGTGTTCAAGCATCATAGGCCCGGCGATTTTTCCTTCTTTAGTAATATGTCCGATCATTACGGCAGGAATTTTTTTCTCACGGGCAACATCGATAACTCTTTGAGCAACGGCCCGGACTTGCGTTATAGTTCCGACCCAGCCCGAATTATTTTCAGCTGACATTGCCTGAACACTGTCTAAAACAAAGAACGCAAATTTTTCATTATCTAAATTACTAAGCGCGTCTTCTAAATCTGAGCCGGAATACAAAAATAATTTTTCTGAAGATTTATTAATCCTCGAGGCTCTCAAAGCTACTTGAGCGTCTGCTTCTTCGCCCGAAATATACAAAACCGGAGAATCGCAATTTTTTGCAACACTTCCTGCGGCCTGCAGTAAAAGTGTAGATTTTCCGATACCGGGCTGGCCTCCGATTAAAACTACTCCGCCCGGGACAAGTCCGCCGCCTAAAACTCTATCTAATTCTTCAATTCCTGTTAAAAGCCTTTTCGGGGGAGTAACATCAAGCGCACTGATAATCTTAACGCGCGAAGTTTTTTTCTTGGAACTTGATGACGATACAGGAGCTTCTTCTAAAATTTCAAATGTCCCCCATGAGTTGCAGGACGGACATTTTCCTGTTTTAGTTGTTGTTACATGTCCGCATTCTGAGCAGATATATTTTGTAATAATTTTTGAGTTTGCCATGAGAAAATATTTTAATTATGCTGATTTTCAGATATATTTTTCAAAATAAATTTCGTTGTTGTTTGTTTAACTTTTGTAATTTGAGACGGTAATTTTCTTCTTGAAGAAATTACTGCTCCGTCAGCATCGAGTCGGCCTAAACATTTTTGCTTATTGCGCGGTTTTCCGTTTTTATCACGGTAACTTGTACATTCTATTAAATAAATTGCATTATTAATTTCACGTTGTATAATACTCGACATAAACTCACGTCCTTTCAGTAAAAATTATAAGCAAAAAATATTTTTTTTCAACTACTTTTTCAACTACAAAAAAATTTATAAACGCAACAGTTGCAAAATTTTTCCATTCACTTTACGAGAATAAAAAATGGCGTGATAAAATAAAATCTCTGTTTCATATTCATAAATAAAATTATTAATTTTTAGGAGCTAAAGGTTATGTTAGGAGCAATAGTAGGAGATATAGTAGGAAGTCCTTTTGAATTTGACAGGCACAGAAAAACGGCTTACAGCAAAAATTATCCGTTAGTGAGCGGTGAGTCATATTTTACAGATGATACCGTGATGACGCTTGCTGTAGCTGACGCTTTAATGTGTGCAATGCCTCACAAAGGCGATAAAACTTCCGAAGCTGAATTTAAGCATTATGTAATAAAATCCATGCGAAATTTTGCAAACGTTTACCCTGATGCAGGTTACGGGAGCAAATTTTTCAGGTGGCTTATAGCGCCTAATCCTCAGCCTTATAACTCTTGGGGCAACGGTTCGGCTATGAGAGTTTCGCCGGTAGCTTGGGCTTTTGAAAATCTCGAAGACGTTGAAAAATACGCGGCTGTAAGTGCACGTGTAACTCACAATAACCCCGAAGGCATTAGAGGCGCGAAGGCAACAGCTGCTTCGATTTTCTTAGCTCGTACAGGAAAAACTAAAGCTGAAATCAAGCATTATATTTCAGAAAAATATTATTATGATTTAACACGTACTCTTGACGATATAAGACCGAATTATCATCACGTTGAAAGCTGTCAGCAGACTGTACCTGAAGCTATAACGGCATTTTTAGAGGGCGAGAATTTTGAAGATGTCGTGCGCTGTGCTGTATCTTTAAGCGGAGACTCCGATACTCTTACAGCAATAGCAGCGTCAATAGCTGAGGGATTTTACGGAATACCTGACGAAATCAGCCGAATAATTGTCCCGAAACTCAGTGATTTTTTAATGGGGTCTTTAACTAAATGGGAAATTTGGAGGCATGAAGCCTAAATGTTCGGTGCCGTGATCGGCGACATTATCGGAAGTCCGTACATAGAACAAAAAATTGACGGTACGGACTGGCCTTTAATTTCTGCTAAAATTTCTAAGCAGACTGAAATTAGCGTGATGACCCTCGCAGTTGCAGAAGCTATTATGCACGCTATGCCTGTCTGTCCTGATGAAGGCGGAAATATTTGCGAGCCCGGGAAATTTCAAAGCGAATTAATTTTCTGGATGAAAAAATTCGGGCAAAAAATAAAAAATATTCGTTACGGGAGAAAATTTTACGCTTGGCTTCATGTTAAAAAATCTTTTCCGTATGAAAGCGCAGGCAACGGAGCAGTCTTGAGAGTTTCGCCGGTTTCGTTTGCCTTTGATAATATTATGGATGTTGAAAGATTTGCAGAACTTACAGCCCGTGTTACAACAAAAACTGACGAAGCAGTGAAATTTGCGCGTGTTATGGCCGGAATGATTTTTTTAGCGCGTATGAAAAAAGATAAAGACGAAATTAAAAATTATTTTCAAGAACGTGCCGAAATAAATTTTTCTGAAATTAGTATAGAAAAAATACGCCCGGATTTTGAATTTACTACGAACCCTGAAAAAACAATTTCAGCATCTTTAGCGGCGTTTCTTGAAAATGAAAATTTTGAAGATACCGTCAGAACTGCAGTATCATTAGGCGGTCAAACTACAGCAACGGCTTCAATGTCGGGAGCATTAGCTGAGGCTTATAACGGCGTAAGAATTTTGACGGAGGTCGAAGCCTTTGCAAGAATTCATAAACGTCTTAAATTCACAGTTGAAAAATTTGAACAATGGAAAAAATAATTAGGAATGAAAGACACTCCTAACTATTTTTTAAGTTCTTCTTCTTTTACGCTCGTAGTTAAAGGGCTGTTTTCCGGTACAGTTCCTTCAAAGACAAACTGCTCGACACCCATCTGCGCTTGTCCTGGTCTTGAAGTTTTTGCTCCGGCAGGCTGAGGTGCTTTTCCTGCAAGCTGTCTTTCTAAATCTGTTTCCATTCTTCCTACGATATATTCATAATTTTTTCTTTTGCGCCTGACTATGACTTTATCTGAAGTAATTTTTGTAACTGTTCCGAACTCGCCCGGAAGTTTTGTTTTTTGTCTTACCATTAGACCTTTGAACTCTCCTGCGTCAACGACAGCGGCGTGAGTTTTTCCTGCAAGCATTATAGCTCTCACGAAAATTTCAGGCTCGGCTTCTTCGACTGTTTGAGTCGGCTGAGTATCTAAAGACAAAGCTACGGTTGAAGGCTCTGTAATTTTTTCGCCGGTAACGTTAAAAGGTCTTGTGTGAGTAGTTGCGATTGCTTCCGCTATGGCGTTGCCTCCGTGCCTCATTTCCTGAACGGTTTGGGCAAGGTCTGCCATTCTTTTTAAGGCTCTTCCGTCATCAGGCGGAACATAATGTTCTTGGGGCAGAGCGTTAATATCAGTGTTAGCAAGCAGGTCAGCGCGGAAATAATTAAACGCCGCCCAGCCTATGCCGAGAGCAAGCAAAATAAAGCATACATAACGGATAATTTTAGATTTATTATCGTCAAGAACTCCCGTTAAAACTTCCCAAAAATCAGAAAAACTATTCATAAAATTCATTGGGATATCCACGCCTCCAAAGTAAGTTCAACGTCAACGAAATCAGACGGAAGCAGATTATCGCGCTTAATTTTAAGTTCTGTTATCCGGGACGCATAAGGCATTTCCCGCCACGCTGCAAATAAACGGATTAGAGAATAATAATCGCCTTTGAGATTTAATTTGAAGATACTCGGCTCATCGTTTTTCATTGAGATCATGCTTATAGAATTTTCGTCTATTAAATTCCGTACGACGGTGTAAAATTCGTTTTCTTTGCCTTTCCTAATCATTTTTACATCGCTTAAATTAACTTTATTAATTGCTTGCAGAGTTCGGTTTTTGGCGCGCAAATTTTCCATTATGCCCTCAAAGTTATCGCGCTCGCTGACCATAGTATCATATTCTTCTCTGTAATCTTCGAGAGTGTGAATACCTAACCAAACTCCCGCACCGAGTATAATGCAAATTCCTGCGAAAATTAAAATCTGTAAAAAATAATTTCTGTCTTCCATGAAAATTTTATCCCTGACCCTGTTAATTTTTTCTTGAAATTATAAAACATTTCTTAATTTTTAGTGAGTTTTTTTACTTCCTAATTCCTACTTGCTTTTTTAGGTGTAAAATTACAGGAAAAAATTTTTAATTTTTTAATTGACGAACGGGGGATTTTTCTTTGCCTGAGGCAGCACCGGGTACAGCAATGAGGAAAAAAGTTCAGAGCTATTCCGATATCGGCGTAGCTTTATTGATGGTACTCATTATTATAATGATGATAATTCCCCTTCCGACATGGCTTATAGATTTATTATTAGCTATGAATATCACGCTCGGTGTCGTTACTCTGCTTGTAACTTTTTACGTTAAGCGTGCCTTAGACCTTTCGATTTTCCCGACTTTATTATTAATTTCGACTTTGTTCCGTCTTTCTTTGAACGTCTCGACAACTCGTTTAATTTTACTTTACGGGAACGCCGGAGAATTAATCAGTGCGTTTGGAAATTTTGTTGTCGGCGGAAATTATGTCGTAGGAATTATAATGTTCTTAATCTTAGTTATAATTCAAATGTTAGTCATCACGAAAGGTGCGGAAAGAGTTGCGGAAGTCGCGGCTCGTTTCACTCTTGACGCTATGCCCGGCAAACAGATGTCAATAGACGCTGACTTAAACTCCGGCCTCATTGACGAACAGGGAGCAAAACAGCGCCGTCAGGATATTCAACGCGAAGCAGATTTTTACGGAGCTATGGACGGTGCTTCAAAATTCGTTAAGGGCGACGCTATAGCAGGTCTTATAATCACGACTATAAATATTGTCGGCGGACTTTCAATCGGGATTTTTATGCGCGGAATGGACGCGGCAGGGGCGGCAGCTCATTATAGTTTACTCACGGTCGGGGACGGATTAGTCGGACAAATTCCGGCTCTTTTAATGTCAACGGCAATGGGCGTTATTGTTACCCGTGCGGCGGCTTCTTCAGAACTCGGCCCGGACTTAATAAATTCTTTCACGAAATATCCGCGTCCTTTATATATGGCGGCGGCTATGTTAATGTCATTGGGATTAATTCCCGGACTTCCTACAGTGCCTTTTATGACTTTGTCTTTTTTAATGGGCGCGTTAGGTTACACAGTCAGCCGTGAAGCTAACGTTCAAGCTATCGAAGCCGAAGAACAGCAGGCCGCTCAGGGAGCAGGAACTCAAGCACTCCCCGGAGGAGCACCCTCAGGAGCAGCAGCCGGTGCCCAAGCCCCCGCAGGAGAACAGCCTAAGGCCGAGCCCGTTTCGCCCGATGACGTTATGAAATTATTGACAGTTGAACCTATGGAAGCTGAAATCGGTTACGCCATAATTCCTTTAATTGACCCTGCTCAAGGCGGCGACATGTTAGACAGAATAGGAACGATAAGAAAACAAATGGCTCTCGAAATGGGAATAGTTGTCCCTCCGATTAGAATACGCGATAATATTCAGATTAAACCTACGGAATATATTTTGCGCGTCAAAGGAGCAGAGGCCGGACGCGGAGAACTTTTGCCGGATCATTATTTAGCCATGAACACCGGAGGAGTTGAAGAAGATTTAATCGGAGTTCCGACTAAAGAACCTGCATTCGGACTTCCGGCCTTATGGATTTCTCCGGACTTGCGCGACAAAGCCGAAGCTATGGGCTACACTGTTGTTGACGCTCCGTCAGTTTTAGCTACGCATTTATCTGAAGTAATTAGAAAGAACGGCGCGGAATTACTAACACGTCAGGAAGTTCAAAAATTAACGGACATGGTCAAAGAAAACGCTCCGGCGGTTGTCGGAGAATTATTAGCTTCGTTGACACTCGGTGAAATTCAAAAAGTTTTGCAGAATTTAATCCGCGAGCAAATTCCGATTAGGGATTTAGTAACGATTTTCGAGTCCTTAGCAGATTACGGGAAAATGTCCCGCAGTGTAGATTTTTTGACGGAAAGAGCACGGGAATCTTTAGCGCGTTTAATTTCGTTGAAAATTCAGGGCGCAGACGGAGTTATCACGGCTTTCACTCTCTCGCCGAACTGGGAACAAAAAATTATGTCCGGTGTTGACGGAGATTTAACACGGGGCTGGCAGTTGAATTTAGATCCCCGCGAAGTCCAGAAAATGATTTCAGCAATTTCAAAAGCTATGGATGAGTTAGTCATGAAAAATCTTCCGCCGGTTCTGCTTGTTCACCCTGATGTCAGATTAATAGTGCGGAGATTGATAGAAGGCTCAATCGCTAATATTTTTGTAGTATCGTATAATGAAATAGTTCACGGAGTTCAAATAAAAACTGCCGGAATGGTGGAATAAATATAAATCATGAGAGTAATTAATCAGATAACTTTTACGGCAAAAGATGACGCGGAAGCCTTGAGACTTGCCTCAGAGCGTTTAGGCCGCGATGCCGTTATACTTTCTACGAGTGTTGTCAAAGAGGGCGGAGTTTTAGGACTTTTTCAGCGTTCGGTTCTGCGTGTTACCGCCGGAATTTTAGAAGACGACACCCCTAAACCTCAGCCGCCTAAGCGTACGAATAATTTTTCGGGTGCTTCAGGGGCTATTTCGACTATGGATGACGACACGAGGCGCGAGAATTTAATAGCGTTCCAAAAACTTTTAGACCTCAAAGAGCGCGGAAGTATTCCTCCAACGCCGACACCCCCGCCTGCCGGAGCTAATATTCTGCCTCCTGCTACGGAACTCGGCGGAGAGGGTTATTTAACGGAAAATATAAAAATTTCTCCTGAAGGTCTCCGCAACGCTTACGGACTTACTACAAAGCCCGCTCCCTTGGTCATGCCGCAAGAGCCTCAAATCCCGTCGCCTCAGCCTGTAATGCCTCAGCCTCAAGCACAGCCGCAAGAACCTCAGGGAATGAGCAACAATGACGCAAAAGTTTTGAAAGAACAGGTCGGAGCACTCGCTGACAGAATAGATTTTCTGCTTCAACGTTTAACGGCGGTCGAGAACATGAGCATGAACAACATGAACATGAATAATAATATTCCCGTCTCTCAGCCTGTTAGAAATATTAATAATTTTCAAGCCGGTATGCCTGCGTCAGAAAATGCCGAAATTGAAGAAAAACTGCGTGCTTCTGAAGTCGATGAAAAATATATCCGTAAACTTTTAGCAGATTATTCTATAATGAAGTCTAAAGATAAAAATAACAGAAAGTTTTCATTTACGAAATGGTTAGCTTCAAGAATAGAATGTGCAGGAGACAACGGCGGAGACGCTTTCGGCGGCAAAAAAGTAATGTTGATAGGCCCGACCGGAGTAGGCAAGACTACAACGATAGCTAAACTTGCGGCAATAAAAAAACTCTGGTACGTTCAAAATATTTTATTAATGACCTGCGATAATTTCAGAATAGGAGCGATCGAACAGTTAAAAACTTTCGCCCGTATTTTAGGGATACCGTTTGAAGCTATTTTCGATAATGTTTCGATACAGGACGCTATGGCTCGGCATGATGACACGGATATTATTCTGCTTGACACCGCAGGACGTTCACAGCTTGATAAGGCCGGTATGGATATGTACGTCGGAATTTATAACGATTTCAAGCCCGATGCCGTTCATTTGGTCTTGGCCGCTAACATGAAATATAAAGATATGCTCGATGTTGTTGAACATATGCCGGACATTCCCGTTTCGCATATTTTATTTACGAAATTGGACGAGACTATGACTTACGGAGCAATTTATAATATTCAGCAGATAGTGGGCTGTCCGATTTCGTTTTTGACGGTGGGGCAGAATGTCCCTAAAGATATTGAAACTGCTGAAGGTCTTAGGGTAGCGAATTTTTTAATGCAGCCTGAAGAAGAACGCAGGAAAATGGCTAAATCGTTCACTAAGAAATCTAAATAAGAAAATGTGTAAAATTATAAGATGATTACGTATTCAAAAAGTATCGACCAGGCAGGAGAACTTAGAAGAATGGTAGAAAATGACATCAAAAGAACTCCTCCGCGTCTTCATACTCTTTCAGTTTTGAGCGGCAAAGGAGGGGTCGGCAAGAGTAATATTTCGGCAGGGCTTTCGTTCGCTCTCGCAGATTTCGGGAAGCGCGTAGTTTTAATTGACGCTGATTTAGGCATGGCCAACCTCGATATTTTATGCGGCGTTAAAAATGCTAAATGGAATATTTCACACCTGCTTGACGGTTCTAAAAGTTTGAGCGAGGTTTTAGTTCATTTTCGTGTTTCGAGCCGTGCTGAACGCGAAAACGGCGGAGTTGCTTTATTGCCCGGCGGAGTAGGTTTGAAAGAAATTGCCGACATGGATGACACCGAAATGGGGCGTTTATTTGCGTCTTTATCCGATCTTGACGCTACTGCAGATTATGTCATTATGGACGCAGGCGCAGGAATACATAAAGGGGCGTTGTCTTTTGCTTATGCTTCGGAGGCGACTTTATTAGTAACTACTCCCGAGCCTACAAGTATAAGGGACGCTTACGGAGTTATAAAATCTTTAGGGGCTGCGGCATGGTCCGGCGGGCCTAACGGAACCGGTTTAATGTTAGTCGTTAATATGGCAAATTCGAGCCGTGAAGCCTCAGAAGTTGCTGAAAGAATTAGACTTGCTTCAATGCAGTTTTTGGGAAATGCTCCGGTTTATTTGGGCTATGTTTTGAAAGATGAAGTTATAAACAGATCCGTAAAGAACTGCAAAATTTTTTACAGAACTGACCCCGACAGCAATGCAGGAATTTGCGTCAGAAATTTAGCCGGTGAAGTCTTGAGATTATTCGAGGGCGTTGACGTTAAGCGCGAAATTGTCCCTGACGCTGCCGGAGGAATGAAAGGCTTTTTGCGTAGATTAACAAAAACTTTATTTAACGACGAAATTAAGAAAAATTGATTATAATAGTAACGTAAAATTTATCGCGAAAAATTTTATTAAACTTTATATTAAAAAATATCGAAAGGAGGTGTAATCTGCTGCCATGTTGAAATTAGAATTAAATTTGAAATTAAAATTAGATTTTAAGAGAAATAAATTATTGACAGCAGATAAAATATAATGCCCCCTCAGGGTAAAATAAAAGTACTCGTAGTTGATGACAGTGCTTTAATGCGCCAGTTTATAGGCGATATTTTAAGGTCAGACCCCCGTCTTGAAGTCGTAGGAACGGCTCGCGACGGTAAAGACTGCTTGGCTCAAATTAAATCCTTAAAGCCCGACATCGTTACTTTAGACGTAGAAATGCCCGTCATGAACGGCCTCGAAGCTCTCGAAGAAATCATGAAAACTACTCCTATGCCTGTCGTAATGGTGAGTTCTCTGACCCAAGAAGGTGCAGAAACAACTTTCAAAGCCCTTGCTCTCGGCTGTGTTGATTTTATAGGCAAACCTTCAGGAACAATCTCATTAAATATCCGCGACGTAGGCCAAGATTTAATTGAAAAAGTCGTAGCGGCAAGCACAGCAAAAGTTATACGCCCGACAGCTTCTCACAGGTCTTCACCGCGTGCAATTAATGTACCCGTAAATACCGGAAGAATTGATATAGTTGCTATAGCTTCTTCAACGGGCGGTCCTATGGCTTTGAGCGATTTAATGCCGAAACTGCCGAAAGATTTTCCTGCACCTATAGTTATAACTCAGCATATGCCTAAAGAATTTACGAGTTCGTTTGCAAAGAGATTAAATGACGCTTCTCAAATTGAAGTTCTTGAAGGCTTTGACGGATTAACTCTCAAACCCGGACGCGCTGTAATAGCCCCCGGCGGCAGTCATTTACTCGTTAAAAGACGTACCGGCGCGGCTGTCTGTGCTTTGTCTGACGCTCCTCCTGTTTTATCTGTAAAACCTGCCGCTAATATAATGTTCCAGAGTGTTGCTGAACAATACGGCGGAAATGTTCTCAGCGTAATTTTAACGGGAATGGGACGCGACGGGACTGACGGGGCTATAGCCTTAAAGAAGCGCGGGGCTTATGTAATTGCAGAGAGCCAGAAAACCTGCGTAGTTTACGGAATGCCTAAGGCTGCCATTGATGCCGGAGTTGTTGATGAAGTTTTACCGCTTTATGATATTCCGGAAGCTATGGTTAGAATTGCTAAGAACCAGTAAAATTTTTAAGAAATTTTTTAGGGGGAATAAAAACTTTGGCAGATATGGATATGAGTCAGTATCTCGGAGCATTCCTTGATGAAACTGACGATAACGTTCAAAGATTAGATGATTACCTGCTTGCTCTTGAAAAAAATATGGTTGACATGGACGTCATCAACGAAATTTTCAGAGCGGCTCATACACTTAAAGGCATGGCGGGAACAATGGGCTTCACCAACATGATGGGCCTTACCCACGCTATGGAAGACAGACTTGACGCTGCCCGTAAAGGCACAAGACCTTTAACCGAGAACGATATGAATTTATTATTCAAGGGTCTCGACACTCTTCAGGAAATGGCTGACTCTATCAGAGGCGGCGGAAATGACGCTAATATTGATGTCAGCGACATGGTTCACGCTTTCCGTAATGAGGGCCCTGCTCCTGCGGCGGCTCCTGCACCGGCTCAAGCTGAAGCTGCTGCTCCTGCGGCGGGCGGAAATGCTCCTGCTTCAGAAGACGCTGAATGGGTCAAGAGTTCAAACGATGAGGGCAAGAGTGCTTATGAAATTCACGTAATTTTAAGTCAAAGCTGCTTATTAAAAGCGGCCCGCGCTTACATGGTCGTGAACAGGCTCGAAGAATTAGGAGAAATTCATAAGGCAATTCCTTCGACAGAAGCTCTCGAAAAAGAAGAATTTGAATTTGATTTCAAAATTTTTGTGTCAACAACTGCTTCAGCTGACGAAGTTAAAGCAACTCTCGAAAAAATCGGCGATGTTCAGACCGCAGAAGTCAAAGAGTTAAAGGCCGAAGATATGACCGCGTCTGCTCCTGCACCGGCTCAACAAGAAGCTGCTCCCGCTGCTCCTGCTCAAGTTGAAGCTCCGGCTGCTGCTCCTGCACCGGCTGCTGCTCCTGCGGGTGCTCCGAAACCTGCTGCGGCTGCTGCTCCTGCTGCTGCGCCCAAGAAAGACGCGAAAAAAGCCGCTCAGACAGTCAGAGTCGATATAGGCCGTCTCGATAAATTAATGAATTTAGTCGGTGAGTTAGTTATCTCCCGTGCAAGAATTGAAAGACTTGTTCAGGAAGCAAGACTTAGACAATTTGATGAAACTCTTTCTCAGTTAGGCAGAATTTCCGGCGATATTCAGGAACTTGTTACGAAATTAAGAATGGTTCCCGTATCGTTTACGTTTGATAGATTTCCGCGTTTAATCCGCGACCTTTCTAAGACATTAAATAAAAATGTTGAGTTAGTCCTTGAGGGTGAAGACACAGAACTTGACCGTACTGTCATTGACGAGATCGGCGATCCTATGGTTCACTTAATCCGTAACTCTATGGATCACGGCATCGAACACCCCGATGAACGTAAAGCACTCGGAAAGCCCGAAAAAGGAATTTTGAAAATCGCGGCTTATCAAGAGGGTTCAGGCGTTGTCATTGAAGTTTCAGATGACGGTGCAGGAATTGACCCCGAAAGAGTTAAACAGAAAGCTATAGAGCGCGGAATTATCACCGAAGACAGAGCCGCAATAATGAGCGATGACGAAGCTACACAGATAGTTTTACTGCCCGGCTTCTCAATGGCCAAACAGGTTACGGACTTATCGGGACGCGGTGTCGGAATGGACGCAGTTAAAACGAAAGTCGAACAGTTAGGCGGACAGTTTGATTTAGTCAGCAAAAAGAACGAAGGTACTCACGTTTATATCAGACTTCCGTTGACGCTTGCTATAGTTCTTTCATTGTTAATCAAAGTCGGAAACGAAACTTATGCTATTTCGCTTGAAAACGTTGAAGAAACTATTATGGTACGCAAAGAAAATATTAAGACTGTTCACGGCGAACCTACGACTTTATTGCGCGGTGAAGTTTTATCATTAAATATTTTGGGCGACATTTTAGGCACAGAAGATTTAGAACGCGATAAAGATGAATATCCTGTAGTTGTCGTAAAAATCGGCAAAAATAAAATAGGTTTTATAGTCAGCCAGTTAATAGGACAGCAGGAAATAGTTATTAAATCGCTTGGAAAATTTTTATCGAAAATCGACGGCATAACCGGCGGTACGATATTAGGCGACGGCAATGTAGCATTAATTTTGGACGTTGCGTCATTCTATTCAACAAAGGGGTAATGATTAAAGATGGCTGATTTAGCGTCGTTCAGTGCGTTACAGCTTGACGCGATCCGTGAGCTCGGCAACATAGGAACAGGAAACGCCGCTACAGCCCTCTCCGGCCTGTTGTCTCGAAAAATTCACATGGATGTTCCTAAAACCGAGATTATTTCAATTTATGAACTTCCTGAACATTACGGAGACCCTATGCAGGTTGTTGGGGCTGTGTTCGTGCGTTCGTCAGGCGGCTTCGAATGCAGTCTCATATTCATTCAAAAAGAAGAAGACGCCAATTTAATGGTCGAATTATTACTAAAGCAGCAGTTCGGGACATATATTCCTGCCGATGAAATTCCTGACGATATGAAAGACAGTGCTTTAAGCGAGGTCGGCAATATAGTTTTGAGTTCGTTTTTAAGCGCGATAAATTTCGTAACCGGTACAGGTTTTCAAATTAGCGTTCCCGGCGTTGCCCATGATTTATTGAGTTCGATTTTAGATGTCGTAGCTTCAATATACGGCCAAATGGGCGATACTGCGCTGCTTGTCAACACTGAATTAAAAGTCGAGGGACTTGAAGAAGACAATAAAATTTCCGGGCAGATAGTTTTAATTCCCGACCCTGAAGCCCTTGACTTGTTATTAGAAAGATTGAAGGTGATGTAATGGCAGAACAGACTTTAGTTTTAGGAATGGCAGATTTAATGGTTGTGCCTGCACCCGTTAAACTTGTTACACTTGGTCTCGGCTCATGCGTAGGTCTTGTAGTTTTCGACACTTACGCAAAAGTTGCCGGAATGGCTCATATAATGCTGCCGGACAGCCGCGGGCTCAGAGGCACAGAAAAAGTCGGAAAATTTGCCGATACTGCCGTCCCTGCCTTACTCGAAGAAATGCTGAAGAAAGGCGCGACACGTTCTCATATTAAAGCTAAACTCGCCGGAGGAGCTCAGATGTTTTCTCTGCCCGGCGCGAGTGCTGAGTTTCTTACAGTCGGAGCTAAAAACGTCTCGGAAACTAAAGCCAAACTTATGAAAATGGGAATAGCTTTGATAGCTTCGGATACAGGCGGCAATAAAGGACGGACTATAGAATTTTCAACGTCAAATTGGATGCTGAAAGTTAAAACTCTCGGCAAAGGAGTAACAGAGATTTAATTAATTAGGAATGAGGAGTTAGGAATTAGGAATGAACAAAAAATTTTTAATCCGTAAGCCTAATCCTTAATTTTTAGGAGTCAAAATGACCTCAGAAGAAGAAAAAAAATTATGGGAAGAATATTCGCGTTCAGGTATTGGGCGTGATGAGTTAGTTCTTAAATATCTTCCGTTAATTAAATATGTCGTTAGCAGAATGGCCGTAACTCCGCCGCAGGGTCTTGACTATGAAGACTTAATCAGTTTCGGCGTTTTCGGTCTGCTTGATGCTGTAGATAAATTTGACCCTTCAAAAGGTTTCGTCTTTCAGACTTATGCAATTCCAAGAATACGCGGGGCAATTCTTGACGAACTTAGAAAATGCGACTGGTATTCACGTTCAGCGCGCGAAAAAGTCCAGAAATTAAATAAAGTCATGGAGAAAATTCTCCGCGATAAAGGCGAAATCAAAGACGAATGGGTAATGTCCGAAATGGGCATCGATGAAGATGAATATTTTGAAATTCAGGAATTAGCAGGACGCGGATTTATAACTTCACTTGACGATACTACGCCGCTTGAAGACGGAGATGTCGCTATTGAAGCTACTCTTGCGGACGACCGCGAAGGCATAGAAGAAAGATTAGAAGAAGAAGCAGAACGCCAGGAATTAGCCGAAGCCTTAGCACAGCTCCCGGAACGTGAAAGAACAATGTTGAGTTTATATTATTATGAAGGCTTGAACTTAAAAGAAATCGGCAGAGTTTTAGGCGTTACTGAAAGCCGCGTCAGTCAAATTCACGGCAAAGCCCTTTCAATGCTTAGGGCAATCATGAAAGAAAAGATGAGGCTATAAAAAATGTTTGAAAAAGATAATTTTTCTCTTGAAGCTAAAGAAGACGGAATTTATGTATCTTGCAAAGAACATGATTTTAAGGAAAATGATTTATACGCGTTTCTAAAAGAATATGGAATAATTCGTTATGACTTCAAAGCAGTCCGGCAATTTATAAAAGACGGTAAGCCCAGTAAAATTTGTCTTAGAAATCCGGCATTAGAAAAAGACGCGAAAATTACAGTTACATTAGCTAAAGATAAAATGGCCGCAATGGTCGCTATAGATCCTCCGTTTTTTTCTAAGCCTTGGCCGACTGAAGAACAAGTTAAAAAAGCATTGGCCGCCGCAGGAGTTAAAGTAGGAATTAATGATGACTCGATTAAATCTCTATTAGCGCGCCAAATTGCTAACGAGCCTATAGCAGTAGCCGAAGGAGTTAAGCCTATTGAGGGCAAAGATGCTTATATAGAATTATTAAAAGATCCCGATAAACCTTTTGAAGTCCGTGATGATGAAAAAATAGATTTTTGGAGCAGAAGCACTATAGTAACTGTTCATCCGGGACAGGAAATTGCAATTAAACACCCTTTAGAGAACGGCAAGAACGGCGTTGACGTTACCGGAGCAGTAGCTAAGGCCAAGCAGGTTAAAAATGTAGAATTTTCATTCGGGGACGGATTAGCGCGCGATGAAGAAAATAATTTATTATTAATAGCAACGGCAGAAGGACAGTTAAAGAACGAAAGAGGCCGCCTTGTAGTTTTGCCGGAACTCGATATTCATCAAGATATAGATTTCGGTGTAGGCAGCATAGATTTTACCGGCGCGGTAAAAGTTCACGGCTCTGTCCGAGAGGGCTTTCACGTTGTTGCTCAGGGAAATATAGAAATTTTCGGCCCTGTTGAAGGTGCAGATATTGACAGTCAGGGAGTTGTAATTATTCACGGCGGAGTTCGCGGAATGGGCAAAGGAACAGTTAGAGCGAGCGGCGACATCAGCTTGAATTTTGTTGACCAGGCTACAATAAGATCCAGCGGAACAATTTTAGCTAACAACGCAATTCTTCACAGCAATTTATATGCTCAGCGCGCCGTTATGGCATTAGGACGGAGCAAACAGTCTCAAATCGCCGGAGGAAGAATAGAAGCGGGTCTTGAAGTTTCCTGCAACATTTTAGGCTCAGAAATGGGAACTAAAACAGAAGTCGTCGTAGGACTTCCGCCGGAAATGTTAGAGAAACGCAAAGTTTTCACGAATGAAGTTAAACGCTGCGAGGAAAATTTAGAGCGTGTCGAGCCGAATTTAGCATTATTGAAAAAATTAGAGGCCGCAGGTCAGCTTGACGATAAAAAACGCGCCATGATGATGGATTTAACGAAAATGAAATTTCAGCTTCAGGCCGCCCGCGATAATATGCAGGCTGAATTAAATGCTTTACTCGAACAGCTTGAACTCGTAAAAGATAAAGGCATCGTTAGAGTTAAAGATACCTGCTATCCAGGCGTTGTAATTTCGATTAGAGGTCTCTCGTATATTGTTCATGAGCCTTGCAAGTTCACGGGCTTTATAGCAGACGATGAAGCACGGGCAATTAAACTCGTTCCTTTTGATTACATGGGAGGACGCGTAGGAGGTTAAATTAAAATGTCAATGCAGCCTGTTAGTATGTTGATGTCAAATTTGAACGTCGAAGCAAATACCCACCATGCCCCTAATGCTATGGCAGTCGCTCAAGACACCGGGCAGAGTCAGGAGATTATCCGCGACGGAATTAGAATAGTTCAGACGGTGCAGGCGAGCGAGGCTGCGTCAGAAGCTCAACGAGTTCATAGAAAAAACGAAAACGACGATCAAGAAGGCTCTAAAAAAAATAAATCCGG